>CAKUUX010000003.1 GCA_934693165.1 uncultured Candidatus Melainabacteria bacterium | reverse complement strand
TTATAAAACCTCCCACTACTTATATACATATAAATTTTAATTTCTTAGTTTGACAATTGCAGTTCCAGATGTCATTCCTGCGCCGAAGCCACAAAGCAATAAGGTTGAAGGCATCTTTAATACGCCTTTTTTAATTTTATCAGAGAGAACGCAAGGAATTGTTGCAGCCGACATATTTCCAAATTCTTCAATATTTGTAAGAACTTTTTCATTTGGAATACCCAATCTCTCGCTTAATGCTTCTATCATTCTTAAATTTGCTTGGTGAGGAACAAAATAATCAATATCTTCCCAGGTCATATTGGCTTTTTTTAATGTGTTTTCAATCAACAATGGTATTTCTTGCATAACGTATTTGTAAACGTCTTTTCCCATCATTTTTAAATGATTGTCACCATTTATGCCATCATTTTCTGCCAATGGACAAATTTCTTTTTGCAAATCAACGCTGATAAATTCTTTCTTTGTTCCATCTGCGCCGAGTATTATTTCTTCAATGTCGTTATTTTCATCTTTTGATTTTTCTACAAGTGTTGCAGTTGCACCATCACCAAAAAGAACACAAGTTGTTCTATCTTTCCAATCAACAAATTTTGAAGTTGTATCAGAAGTAAGCACTAAAACTCTTTTTGCAAAACCTGTTGCAATATTTGCTCTTGCAATTTGTAAAGCGTAAATATATCCTGTGCAAGCCACTGAAATATCGAATGCAGATGCATTTTTTGCTCTTATTCCAGCTTGAACTTCGCAAGCTACAGTTGGATAATGTCTTTCAGGAGAAGATGTTGCAGAAATTATCATATCTATAGTTTCTGGGTTAATATTCTTGTTTTCAAGAAGTTTTTTTGAGGCATCTATTGCAAGTGTTGCAGATGTTTCTGATGAAGAAGCAATATATCTACTTTTTATTCCAGTTCTTTGAACAATCCATTCATCACTTGTGTCTACAATATGTGAAATATCGTCATTTGTAACTTTTAATTTTGGAACGCTATATTCAATTCCGTTTATATAAGTTGGTATCATAATTTTTAATTCCTCTTAATTTAGCGAAGAATATTCTAACTTTTATTCAAAGATACGTCAAGTATTTTTTATTTAATTAAAACAATATTTTACTTGTTTCGGCTAAAGAAACCTGCTATATCTTTGTGTTTTAGAAGTTTTGATATTGGTCTACCGTGTGGGCATGTATATGGTTCTTTGCAACCTCTCCATTTTTTTATTAAATCCTGCATTTGCCACATTGTTAATTCGTCCCCAGCTTTTATTGCTGCACGACAAGAGGTTGTTATCAAGATTTTTTCTTCTAATCCATTCAAATCGCCTTTAAGATTTTCTAAAATATCTGAAAGCAAATCTTTTGGATTTACTTTCGATAACATTTGAGGAATTTTTTTGAAAGTTATTTCATTATTTCCTAAAAATGCTATTTCATAACCGTATTTTTCAAACTTGTTTTCATTTTCTTTTAATTGCTCATACTCTAATGGTGAAACGTTTAAAACATCAGATACAAAAAGAATTTGAGATGCAACATCTTTTTGTGCTTTTAGTTTTTCGTAAATATATCTTTCTGCAGCAATGTGTTGATCCACAATTTCAAGTCCATCTTCTTTTTCAATTAAGATGTATGTTTTTTTGTATTGTCCAATAATATTTTCATCAAAAGAAACTTCTTCTTTGTATTGTGAATACGAAATTTCTTTTGTGAAAGCTGTTTTTTCTTTTGGAATATCAATTTTTAATTGATATTGAGTTTTATTTTCTTCTCTAGGTTTTAGAGTAAATTCTTTTTTCTCATACTTTGGAAGTTCGCTAACATAAACATCTTCTGGATTTTTTTCTTCCTCTTTGTTTTGAGAGAAGAAATCTAATGTGTTTTCTTCATTGTAATCATCATTTTTAATTTCAATATTGTTTGAAAGAGCCATTTTTACAGCAGACATAACAAAACTAAAAATTTGATTTGTATTTTTATATCGAACTTCTTTTTTTGTCGGATGAACATTTACGTCCACGTCTTGAGGTGGAATTTCAAGATTTAAAATTACAAATGGATATTTATTTTTTTCTAGTAAAAATTTATATGCCATATCAATAGCTTTTTGAAGTACAGGACATTTAACAGGTCTTGAATTTACGTATGTAAAGTAACCTTTTTTACTAGAACGAGTAAAATCAGGTGTTGAAACATATCCTGATATTTTGATGTTTGAAATATCATCTGTTTTGTAGACTTCTTTCAAGTAATTTACAGCTTCTTTTGAATAAACCTCTTTAACAGTTGCAATAACATCATTTAAACCATTTGTTTCTAGTGCAACTTTATCTTCGTTTTTTAGAGTAAAAGCAACATCAGGATGAATAATTGCAATAGTTTGGATTAATTCTTGAACATAGGAAAATTCTGTTTTAGAAGATTTTAAAAATTTTAAACGAGCAGGGATATTGTAGAATAAATCCTTAATTTCCATAATCGTACCAATAGCACAACCTGTCGGAGTTGTTTTAACTTCGCTGTTTTCACATTCAACTTTTGTACCGTTTTCAAAATCTTTTGTGCGAGTAATACAAGTAACTTTTGAAATAGAAATAATGCTTGCTAATGCTTCCCCTCTAAAACCAAGAGTGTGAATATCATACAAATCTTCTGTATCAGAAATTTTACTTGTAGCGTGTTTTGAAAACGCAAGCATAATATCATCAGGATGAATACCAGAACCGTTATCTGCAATTCTTATGTTACGACATTCGTTAGTAATTTCTATACTGATTTTTGTTGCACCTGCATCAATAGAATTTTCTACCAATTCTTTTACAACAGAGTATGGTCTTTCGATTACTTCCCCTGCTGCTATTTGGTTTATAAGATGTTTTGATAGTTGCTTAATTCTATTCATACTAGAAATTTTATCACAAATTCATCCAAACATGTGATTTTTTATTTTAAAACAAAGTTTAAAATGATTGTATTATGAGAACAAATATAAAACGAAAACACGTTGAAGAGAAGAAAACGGAATTAAAGGTTGTACAAACCAACCCTATTAAGACGGTCGCTTATAACGACATTAACCTAAAAAATTGGAAAGATTATCCGGAAGTTAAAACAGATACATTTTGGCAATTCCCAACAAGATTAAGAGAACACGGACATTCAAACGATTACCACGGTAATTATATCCCTCAACTTGCTCAACAGTTCTATGAGAGATATACAAAAAAAGGTGATGTTGTTTTAGACTTGTTCTTTGGTTCAGGAACATCAGGTATCGAAGCTGTTAATATGAACAGACGTTGTATTGGTGTTGAATTAAAACAAGAATTGGTAGATTCTGTAAGTACAAAATTTACTCCAAAACAACTTGTAACAGACGTGAATATCATTTGTGGTGATTCTACAAGCAAAAACGCTATGGATAAAGTTCAAGCAAGACTTGAAGTTATGGGCAAAGAAAAAGCACAATTCTTAATCCTTCATCCACCTTATGATGATATTATTAAATTTTCTGATAAGAAAGAGGACTTGTCTAATTGTTCTTCAACAGAAGAATTCTATGACTTGTTCGAAAAAGTTGCAAAAAATGGCTACGATATGCTAGAAGAAGGACGTTTTGCAGCATTAATTATCGGAGATAGCTACAAAAATTCAGAAGTTCAACCTTTAGGCTTCAAATGCATGGAAAGAATGCAAAACTTGGGTATGAAATTGAAAGCAACAATCGTTAAAGATATTCAAGGAAACGAAAGAGCAAAAGGAAGAACAGCTAACTTGTGGAGATATAGAGCATTGGCTGGTGGATTTAATATCTTCCAACACGAATATATCTTTATCTTCCAAAAATAAAAAAATTAAATTACATTATCCCCCTAGACAAAAGAAAAATGGCGACTCTACGAGTCGCCATTAATCGTATATTAGTTGTTGGGCAAGTATGCTCAACCTACAACTAAAAATATTTATATCTCTTTTTATTCTTTTTCAAAAGCTTCTTTGATAGAAACTTCGTACGGCGCACGCAATATGCCTTTTTCTGTAATAATACCTGAAATAAGTTCGTTTGGTGTTACATCAAAGGCTGGATTTAAAAATTTGATACCTTCAGCGCAAACAGTTTTACCATTGATATGTGAAACTTCTTCGTGAGAACGTTCTTCGATAGGTATTTCTTTACCAGATTTAATGTTTCTATCGATTGTTGAAAGTGGTGCTGCAATATAGAATGGTACATTATGGTATTTTGCTGCAATAGCAACCGTATAAGTACCAATTTTGTTTGCAGTATCACCGTTTGAAGCAATTCTATCTGCTCCAACAACAACCATGTCAATCATACCCTTGCTCATAAAATATGAACACATACCGTCAGTAATGAGAGTTACTGGAATACCGTCTGTTTTAAGTTCAAAAGTTGTAAGTCTTGCACCTTGTTGTCTTGGTCTTGTTTCGTCTGCAAAAACTTGTATTGTATTATCTTTTGCAAAAGCTGAACGAATAACACCAAGTGCCGTACCATAAGCAACTGTAGCCAATGCACCTGCGTTACAATGTGTCAGGATTGTTGCACCTTTTGGAACAACTTCTGCACCATAGTCGCCCATTTTTTTATTAATTTCGATATCTTCATTTTCCATTTTGATACCGTTTTCAACTAATTCTTTTACGATACCGTCAATGTCAGAAGTTGAATTTTCTATCAATTCTTTTTGTTTTTTACAAGCCCACATTAAATTTACTGCTGTAGGTCTTGAAGTTGCCATATAATCAGCTTTTTCGATTAAATTTTTAACAAATTCTTCTCTTGAAAGATTTTCTTTTTGAAGTTCTTGGGCGTAAAGTGCAACACCATGAGCGCCAGCAATACCGATTGCAGGAGCACCTCTGACTATCATTGTTTTAATAGCATCATACATGTCGTCGCCTGTTTTTACGTCAACATATTTAAACTCGTATGGCAAAATAGTTTGGTCAATTAATCTTGAAAAATTATCTACCCATTCGATAGTTTTTATTTTGCTGTGAAATTCCATTTTTACTCCTAGCTATATAAATTTGTTATTTAATTTCTATATCAATATTTTCGTTGTTTTCTTCTTTTTTTATGCCTGAAAGAGCTTCATAAACATAAGCTGTAACAAGACCTGTAAATGCGTTCATTAGAGCTGATAATAAACCTACAAAAATTATTAGCATTATAAGAACAATAAATCCACCAAAATTATTGAAGAAATATAATAAAAATGATGTGTGTACCGGAATAAAACTTAGTAATGCGTGAAAACCTTTAGTTAAAAGGCTTAAGATAATATCTAAAGGTACAAATACAACTGAAAATGCGATAAATGATACAAATCCAACAACTGCCCCAAAGATTGAACCTTCTCTTAAATCAAATATTCCAATCATATTATTTCTTTTCATGTAATATAAAACTCCTCCACTAAGGAATAGCATTAATATTGTGAAAGAAAACACATTAATGTATGGAATGATTGACACTACTGCAAGTGCACCACCTGCAATAGCACTAAGAATAGCAATTTGTTTTAATAATAATATGTTGATATTCATAATTTAACCTCTCTATTTTGTATAGTTATTTTGTCACAAGTTTATCGTTTACGCAACATCTAGCACAGCATATCCCCATGGCGATAGAATCGACTGTATCATCTAGTTTTGGTAAATCTTCCTGATTAAGTGTAATTTTTACCATTCTTTCTACTTCTTTTTTATCAGCTCTACCAAAACCAGTAAGATTTTGTTTTATTTCAAGTGGTGTGAATTCGTAGATTCGAATGCCGTATTTTTCAAGCGCCATAACGATTACGCCCCTTGCTTCGGCTACAGGAATGATTGTTTTTTGATTTTTAAAATAGAATAATTTTTCTATAGATGCAACATCTGGTTTAAATTTTTCGATAATCGTGCACATGTCCTCAAAGATTTCTAAAAGTCTTTGAGAATCTTTTTTGTCAGATTTAGTTTGAATAGAACCAGAGGAAACAAGCTCAAGAGTATCTCCTTCTGTATTGAGAAGAGAATACCCTACAATAGCCATTCCTGGGTCAATACCGAGTATAAGCATAAGGTAATTATATCAGATTTTTTAAGTTAAATCCAAACGTAAAATAATGGTAATAATTAAACAAAAACATCATGTGAACTTTTGTAAAGTGTATAAAAGACACTAATATGTGTACTCTTGAGAATTTGTGAAAAATTAGTACAAAACAAACAGTTGACTTTTAAACTTATTAGGCGCATAATATAAATGTGGATTGAAAGTGTAAAAAGAACACTAAATACATTTACTCTAAATTATATAAACTCCTAAAAAAATAAACACTAAAAAGACCATTAGGATGCAGAAAACACCGCCTCAAAGGCGGCTTTTTATTATGTGTTTTTCTTGTTTGAAGATAGATTTCCTTCATGGTACGATTAACTCTGTTATGGTATATCAAGGTCAAGTTCTAAAAATTCATTCAGACTTTTATTATGTGAATTCAGATGAAAAAATTCACGAATGCAAGTTGAGAGAGGTTTTGAAGAAACAAAAACAACGAGTTGTTGTTGGTGATTTTGTTGAATTTGAGGATGAAAAAATTACAAAAATATTACCTCGTAAAAATTTTATTCCTCGTCCTGCAGTTAGTAATGTTGATCAAATGATTATTGTTTCTGCAGTAAAAGAGCCTGCTTTAGATTTTATGCAACTAAACAGATATATTTGTTTTGCAAAATACTATAATATTCCAGTAAAACTTTGTTTTAACAAAAATGATTTATCACAAGATGATATGTTAATTGAGAGAGTTTTTTCAATTTATGAACCACTTGGCTACGATATTATTTTTACCTCAGCGCTTGAAAAATCAAATATTGATGATTTTATAGATGTTTTAAAAGATAAAACGACTGCCCTATGTGGTAATTCAGGGGTTGGAAAATCAAGTTTGGTTAATGCTATAAATCCAAATTTAAATTTAAGAACTGGTTTAGTTAGTGAAAAAACAGAACGTGGTACTCACACAACTCGTCATTGTGAAATTATAAAAGTAACTGATGATATAAAAATTGTTGATACTCCAGGTTTTTCAAATCTTAGATTTGATTTTATTTTACCATTAGAAATAAGTGACTTATTTGTAGAATTTGATAAATACAAAGGTTTATGTAAATATTCTGATTGCCTACATTTTCATGAAGACGGTTGTGCCGTTCTTGAAAATTTAAGAGAAATTGCAGAAACTCGATATGAAAGTTATGTTGCTTTTGTAAAAGAGGCTCAAGAATACAAAGAAAAAGTAAAATATTCAGGTATAAAGGTAGAAACTTTTTCTAAAGAACATAACAACAAATCTATGGCGAAAATTAGTGCAAGAAAACGCCAAGATTCAAGAAGATTATCAAAACAAAAATTAGTAAAAGAGGAAACACACGATGAAGAATTATATTGATTTAGTAGAAAAAAAGTTAGATGAATACATTCCTGTACAATATCCAGAAGAAATTTTTGAATCTATGAGATATAGTGTACTTGCAGGTGGCAAAAGATTAAGACCTGTTATGTGTTTAGAAACTTGCAAATTGTTTGGTGGAAATGTTGAAGATGCACTTCCAATAGCTTGTGCTATTGAAATGTTGCACGTACAAAGTTTAATCCATGATGATTTACCTTGTATGGATAATGATGATTTTAGACGTGGAAAACCTTCTAATCATAAAGCTTTTTCTGAATCAACTGCTGTTTTAGCAGGCGACGCACTAATAAGTTATGGTATTCAAACAATTATAGAAAAATCAAAAAATCTATCACCAGAAAAAGTTTTGAAATTAGTTGAATTGTATTCAAATGCTGCAGGTGTTTTTGGAATTATTGCTGGTCAAATTGTTGATATTCAATCAGAAGGTAAAAAGATTGATGCAAAAACTCTTGAATACATTCACACTCATAAAACTGCAGACATGTTTAGATTTGCTCTAAAAGCAGGTGGTGTTGTTGCAGGTGTTTCTGATGAGGTTTTGGAACATTTAGATGAACTTGGTTTGAAATTAGGCATTGCATTCCAAATTTGTGATGATATTTTGGATGAAACTTCAACTTTTGAAGAAATGGGTAAAACTCTAGGAAAAGATGAAGTGGCTGAAAAGTCTACATACACTAGATTGTACGGTTTGAAAGAGTCTGAATGTAAAGTTGATTGCCTACTTGATGAGTGTCGTGCTATACTAAACAAATACAATATAAAATCTAATGTGTTAGAAGACATCATTTCTTCTATAGAGAGAAAGGCTAAAGTTTAATAATGGAACTAATTTCTGGATTAATATACAACAATGGTATAGAAGCACTTTTTGTTGGTTTAACAGCAGCAATTATTGCTCAAATAATAAAATTTTTCTTACATTTGATTGTACATAGAAAAGTTGATTTTAGAGTATTTACAACAACAGGTGGTATGCCAAGTTCACATTCTGCAGGTATGGTTGGTTTGGCTGTATCAGTTGGTATTATTGCAGGTTTTGATTCTTTATATTTTGCAGTTGCAGCAGGTAATGCTCTTGTTGTTATGTATGATGCAGCAGGAATTAGACGTGCATCTGGTAAAATGGCTGTATGTTTAAATAAAATGATGGATGATTTTTACAATCACGACGCTGCAGCTATTGGAACAAAATTAAAAGAACTTCTAGGTCACACTCCTTTAGAAGTATTTGGTGGCGCTATTCTTGGTATCCTTTACGCATACTTTGTTCATTACTACCTTTTATAGTAATTAGCGTTTAGTCGATATCATCGTCTTTATGTTCTTTTATAATTTCATCAAGAACAGATACCATTATTTTTGTATATTCTTCTGGTTTATTAATTGATAATTCTCTTAATTTATCAAAAGATTTATCGTTTTGAAATTCTGCAGATTTTAAAGCTTCTTTTGTTCCTTCAATAATTGTTTTTGTAGGATTAATACCTCTTTTGTTAAACTTCATAGCCTGATTAATTCCATCTTTTGACATTCCTATTAAGGCTTTCAATTCTTGATTATCTGAACCCAAATTATTAAATACGAAAGAAATCAACATTCTTGGCGCAATTTGATTTGTTGCCCAATTACCTTTTTTCAACTTTTCAGCAACCATACCTACCGAAGTTTCAACCGCAACATCTCTTGTTTGCGTTAAAACCTCATCTAATACATCATAACCTGTTCCTGCACAAGGAATAATATTATCTAATATACCTATCGCAAATTTTTCAGCACCACTTATCGCTGAAGAATGAAGAAGTTTTTTAAATGTTTTTGAATCAAAAGCATTTTCTGTTTTATATGTCATTTTATCAGAACCATCTATAAGCATTTTCACACCTGCTGTCGTAGCAACTTTTGATACCAAATTTGCAAAACCTGCTTCCGGAGCTGTTAGCATAACTAAAGTTCCAAGTGCAGAACGTGTCACACCTCTTACGGCAGCAGCACCAATAATTTGAGAACGATTATATTTATCAACTCTTTCTTGAATATGATTTTTTGTGCCATAAGCCTTTACATAAGCATCATCATATTCTTTTTTTAACTCTTTAATATTTTTGCCATGACTTAAATTTATTGAAGTTTGTTTTGTCGTTTCTATTAAAAAATTTGCCATTAATCCATAAGCACTGTATTTTTCTTGGTCAGATATTTTTTTTGTATCCATACCACTTGCCTTTAAGCTAGCGTTTAACGTATCTTTCGAACCTACAATACTTACAAGATTATTTTCTAAATTCTTTAAAATATCTTCTTTTTTAGTTGTTTTATTAAAATATGGTACAGAACCAACATTTGCAAAATAATTAGGAACTCTTTCGATTTTATCTTTAAGTTCACCTTTATTTTTATTATAAATATCTAAATCTTCTTTTAACTTTGTAGAAACAATATCAGATACTGCTTTTGTTGTAACTGCCATGTTAAACTGTTTAGCAATTTTTTCATATTTTCTGATGTTAGACTGTTTATAATCCACACCAAAAATTTCTTTGAATTTATCCGTAAATTTGTCTTCTTTTACTGATTTTTTCAAATCATTTATTTGTTCATTATATTTATTAATATCTTCCTGAACTAAAACGGCTCTATTGTTAGAATTCCAAAGCCTACTTACTGAATCGGCTACTCTTCCAGCCCATCCTTCTGATGCTAATTGACCGTTTAACGAAAGCTGGGCATCCTTTCCAGCATTTAATAATGAATCGGTTGTTACGTTGTATTGTTTTATTCGGTTTGCTTTTCCAGTGAAATTAATATTTGAATTGTGTTCAAAAGTGTCAGGTTTTTGGACAAAGTTATTTTGTCTAAACCCTTTTTGAATAGGTTTATTTTGAATTTTATTAGTATTTGATATGTTTAAATTTGTCGATATATTCAAAATACAATACACCTATAAATGAACACAACCTACCCATACTTAAAGTACCAAACAAAAATTTTATTGCTATATTCTCAGAACATGTTAAGTTTTTGTTACATAGCTAATATCTAGAAATAGCATGCTTTTTGAACTAATTAATAATACTCAAAATATTATTTTTATGGTTGTTTTGCTATACTAAATTACGAAAAAATTAGGAGAAATAAAAATGATTAGATTAGGTATTTTAGGATACGGAAACTTAGGCAAAGGTGTTGAAAACGCTATGAAATTTAATAAAGACATGGAATTATGCGCAATTTTTACTAGACGTAATCCTCAAGATGTTAAAGTTAATTCAAACACACCTGTTGTTTCTGTTAACGACATTGAACAATGGAAAGATAAAATTGATGTTTTAATTATTTGTGGTGGTTCTGCTACAGATTTACCTGTACAAACCCCAAAATATGCAAAAATGTTTAATGTTATTGATAGTTTTGATACTCACGCAAGAATCCCTGAACACTTTGCAAATGTTGATAAAGTAGCAAAAGAATCAGGTAAAATTGCAATTATTTCTTTGGGCTGGGATCCAGGAATGTTCTCACTAAATAGATTATTTGGAAACATCTTATTACCAAATGGAAAAGATTATACTTTCTGGGGTAAAGGCGTTAGCCAAGGTCATTCTGATGCAATTAGAAGAATTAAAGGGGTAAAAAATGCTAAGCAATATACAATCCCTGTAGAAGAAGCTTTAGCTTCTGTAAGAAACGGTGAAAATCCTGAACTTACTACAAGACAAAAACACACAAGAGAATGCTTTGTTGTATTAGAAGAAGGTGCTGATGCAAAACAAGTTGAGCACGAAATTGTAACTATGCCAAATTATTTTAGCGACTATGATACAACTGTTCACTTTATTTCAGAAGAAGAACTAATCAAAAATCATTCTGGTATTCCTCACGGTGGTTTTGTAATTAGAAGTGGTGAAACCTCAGAAGGTACAAAACACGTTATCGAATATAGTTTGAAACTTGATTCAAACCCTGAATTTACATCAAGCGTACTTGTTGCATACGCAAGAGCAAGCTATAAGTTAAACAAAGAAGGTCAATCAGGTTGCAGAACAATTTTCGATATTGCACCAAGTTATTTAACTAATAAAACAAATGAAGAATTGATTTCTACTATGTTATAGGATTTAATTAGTTTTTTAAGAGGCGAATTTTGCATTGCAAAATTCGCCTCTGTCACTAATATTATTTTAAAATATTACTAAAATGACATTAGGTTTTAAATATGATATTATTTGAATATGGCTATTTTATCAGATGATGAAGAAAGAATAAAAGAAAAACCTAGAAAAAATCCTGTTATAAAGGCAGAAACTATTGCCTATGACAGAGTTTTTGAAAATTCAATTCGTCCAAAATCTTTTGATACTTATGTCGGTCAAACAGCTTTAAAAGAAACTCTTAAAATTTCTATTGAAGCAGCAAAAAAAAGAAATACAACGTTAGACCATGTTTTATTTTATGGCCCTCCAGGATTGGGAAAAACTACTCTTGCAGGAATTATTGCAGAAGAATTGGGAACTTCTGTTAAAATTACCTCTGCTCCGTCTTTTGAAAGACCAAGAGATATTATCGGTGTTTTGATGTCATTAAAAGAAGGAGAGGTTCTATTTATTGATGAAATTCATCGTTTGAATACTGTTACAGAAGAAATTTTATACCCTGCTATGGAAGATTTTTATCTTGATATGATGACAGGTAAAACTCAAACAGTAAAAACTATGAGAATAAAACTTCCTAAGTTTACTCTTGTAGGTGCAACTACAAAAGCTGGTGGAATTTCTAGTCCTTTAAGAGATAGATTTGGATTTGTTCATAGATTACAGTTTTATTCAGTAGATGAATTAACTCAGGTTATTTTAAGAACTGCAAAAATTTTAAATATTGAAGTTACTAAAGATAGTGCAAAAGAAATTGCAAAACGTTCTCGTGGAACTCCACGTATTGCAAATAGACTTCTTAAAAGAGTCGGGGATTTTGCTATTGTTAAAAATGAAGGTAAAGTTGACTTAAGTTTAACAAATGAGTCTTTATCTATTTTAAAAATTGATGAATACGGCTTGGATGAAACAGATAGAAATATGTTGATGTTCATTATTGAAAAATATAATGGTGGACCTGTTGGCTTGGATACAATTGCAGCAGCCTTAGGAGAAGATGTTCGCACAATTGAAGATGTTTGCGAACCTTATTTACTTCAAGCAGGCTTGCTTGTAAGAACTCCTCGTGGTCGTAAAGTTTCTCCAGAAGCTTATCGTCATTTTGGTTTAAAGGAAGTTTAATGAAAAAATTATTTATACTTTTTGTTTCTATGTTTATGTTTTGCTGTTCTTGTTTTGGAATTCAAGATGATAAAATTTTGAACGCTGAAACAGGCTTTGTAAAACATATTGACTATATTGAAGAGGGTGAAACTAATAAGCAAATAGTTGATGTTTTGATTAAATCAGGAGATTTTAAAGGTCAAGAAGTTGAGATAGAAAATGTTCTCACAGGAAATCCGTATTATGATATTCTTTTGAAAAAACATGATAGCGTTGTTTTGCATTTGGAAGATTCCGATGATGGAATACAATTTTACATTTCTGATATAAAAAGAGTTCAAGGCTTGTATTTTTTACTCGGCGTATTCTTTTTATTAGTCGTACTTGTTGGTGGTAAAAAAGGCTTTATGAGCCTTGTTGCAACTGGACTTATCGTGTGTCTTGTTGTTTGGTTTTTAACTCCAATGATTTTAATGGGATTTAATCCAATTGTTGCGACAGTTATTCTTTGTCTTGTATCGTCGGCTATTGCCGTGTATTTTGTCGGTGGAATTAATTTTAAGAGCACTTCTGCCGTGCTTGGAACGGTGTCAAGCTTGGTTATAGCATCAATTATGTCTTGTATTGTTATTGCAATTTCAAGACTTACAGGTTTTTGTTGCGAAGAAGATGTTTTCTTATTTACTGCTCATCCAGAATTGAACTTCGTTGGAATTTTAACTTCTGCGATGATGATTTCCGCTTTAGGTGCTGTTATTGACGTTGCGATGTCTATCGCAAGTACTATTAACGAAATTTATGATTTGAATAATAAAATGACATTGAAAGAACTTTACTGTTCTGGGATGAATGTTGGTAAAGATATTATTGGCACGATGACAAATACCTTGATTTTAATGTATTTGGGCGGTTCTTTACCATTGGTACTTTTAGCTCATAATATCGATTTAATGAAATTTTTTAACTTAAATATGGTTGTGACAGAAATTTCTTCTGCACTTGTCGGCAGTATTGCACTTGTTGTTTGTGTTCCTGTTACTGCAATCATTACGGCATATTTACTAGAATTAAAAAAGAAAAATCTTGATAAAAATGTAGATTTTGAATTTGATAATAATGACGATAGTGAAATGTCATCCGAAAGTCAGTAAAAATAGGGTATTTATTTGCAACTTAGTTCTGACTTTGAACTAACGCAAGATGAAATAAATACACTAAAAACTTTTGATAAAAACCAAAATTTAATAGAATGTTCTCAGAATACAAAATTATACGAATTTGCAATGACATGGGTGTAATTTGATATATATATATATTAGCCAGTTGGGTATAACACATTTAATTTTGAAAGAGTTTAATATAAGTATATAAAATATTAAATCTTTTTCATACTTCTAGTTATTGTTATAGAGGCATTACACCTCTATTTTTTTATCACTGAGACGAAAGTTTTCAATAATTTATATGAAATATAATTTATTGCGATTTAATTACATTTGAATAAAATGGTTTAAAAATAAATTACAGAAGGGATTTTAACCTAATTCTGTATAAAATTTAAAAATAAATAAAATCAGGAATAATTATTTCATCAATGTAATTTAATATTTAAACATACCATGATATAATAATTATTGATTTTTGCATAATTCTAAATAAATTTTTGAAATTTCTTTTTGTATTAATTCAATATCCTTACAGTCTTTTGTCTGTGCAAATTTTGCAAGTTCTGAAATCTTAACTTGTAAAAAATTATCCGAACTATATAAAGGCAAGTAGATATTTGATTTATTCAAGCTGAAACCATTTGTTTTGAATGAGTCATGCATATAATTTATAACTATATCACTATTTAATATCCCACAAATGTAATTTGCTTCATCAAAAGTAATAAATCTTTTATTGATATCTTGACTTATTATTATGGTATGTTTTACGCCTATTGTTTCTTTGATTTCTCCCCAAGGTGTTTTTTGTTTTGAGATAGTACAAGCACAAAATTTAGTATTATCTCTAGCAATAACAATATTATCTGCAAAAGTGTATGGACCGATTTTAGACAATGAATAAAAGTCTTTTCCCCGATGTAAAAGTTTACTTTTTTCAGATTGACTATCTATTAAATCTTTATGATTTACCAAGTATTGAAATAATTCAAAATTACTAATAATCATTTCTTCGGAACTTATTGGATTCTTTGTACTTTGTTTATTATATGGCAATATGCAAAATTCATCTTGGTAATTATATTTAAATGGTTCCATGTTTGGGCCCGTAGCAATGGGATAAATATATTCTGTAGGTAAAATCCATCCACCTTTTGGTATATCATTAATTATATATTTTGCGCTTCCAAATTTTTTATTTGTAAATCTATAAAAATTTTCTTTTTCTGTAGCCCCAATCCCAATTAACATATATAGTTCTTGAGGTGTAAATTCTACACCTGTTCTATATAAATAAGATGTTTGACCTATTATTTTTGAATAATCATAACAAGCCGATAAATATGAAAACGCAGTTGAATTACTTGCAAGTTGAGCAGCTTTATTTTGTTTGAATGTCAAATATTGCTTAGCTGACTGAAAAGAAAACGTTTTATTAATAGTTTCATCCTTTGTGTTTTTAGTTCTTGATATTGTGTTTACATATATTCCTTTACTATAATCAATTTTTTTAGAAGAAAAATAATAAGTGTTAAAATCTTGTGTTATAGCTTTATTATCACAGCGAAATGGACGCAATGGTTTTAACCATCTATCAATTTTTTGTAGATATAACCTTTTGTTTTTAGAATAATCAATATAAAACTTCCTAAATTCTGAATATGAATTTTGAGACATTATGCTATCTGGCATTAAAAAAGCCAATATGCCATCATTTGTCAGCCAATTTGATGCTGTTACATTGGAAATTAATGCACATATATTTAATTGTGTGCCACCATATTGACCATCCATAGAAAAAATATGTCGTATACTACATAATTCTTTTATTTTACTTGCGTATGTTGCAGGTAAATGTTCCCATTTTACCCATGGTGGGTTACCTACTATTAAATCCAATGATTCAATTCTTGCAATTAACATAAAATTAGTTATAATTCTAATCCATATTCCATCCCAATGATTTTTATGCAATAAAGTTAGGTTTTCTGATAATTTCATCAATGCTTTTAGAATATTTTCTGCTTTTAATTCTTCTGATGAAAGTTTACTTTTCAATATTGTAAATAAAATGTTACTATTGTTTGTTTTAACACATGACTGCATTTGACTCATTATATTACTAAAATCTTGCATCTTAACAAAACGTTCTGGCAGAATAACATCAAAAGGATGCTTTTGGTTTGTTATTGAATATTTATAACAAGGTATGTTGTCAATTACTTCTTTTGTAGGAATAATGGCAGAATCCCCTAAATAAATTGGTATTTCAATATTATTTAGTGGACTGAAAGGAAGTAAAGCTAAGTAATAAGCAACTCTTGCCGAAAGAACAGATAATGGATTTATATCAATACCAAAAACTCTATTTAAAACTTGATTTTTAATTAAATTTTTCTCAGAATTTGACAATAAATTTATATTTGTATTTCCAACAATCTCTTTTATTAAGGCAATAATAAATATCCCTGAACCACAACAGGGGTCTATTGCTTTCCATTCTTTTTTGTTTAACATATTCAAACTGTTTTGAACAACATATTCTGCAAGCCAAGCAGGAGTGTAATACTCACCCATTGAATGCCTAATAATTCTAGGAATGATACTCATGTATAAATCTTTAAAAATATCGATAGGATCATAAATAAAATTAAAGTTAAAGGCAGTATATTGATCAATACATCTAATTATTTCTAAAATAACTTTATATTGAGATAAATTCCATTGTTGTTTATCAGCATACCATGAGAAAAAATCACCCTCTAAAAAGTTATTAATATTATTGTTTCTATATGAATATCCATCTTCCATTTTTTCAAAAAAAGTCTGCAATTCTTTAGATGTTAAATTAGTTAAATCATAATAATTATCTGTAAAATCATTATATTCTAACTTATCAACAGCCTTACAAGCTATTAATTTTACTATAATTGCGTATGTGGTTTGTAGAGAATATAAAGCTTTATATTCTTTATCTGGTGAACAAATTTCATCTTCAAAAATTAAAGACAATTCTTTTCTTCTTTTGTTAATATCATTGCTTTTTCCGTTATCCTCAACGGATAAGTGCATCAATCGTTGCCATTCTTCAAATAGCATTATTGTTTTATCCGTAGGCGTAGTTATTAAATTTTTATAAAATATTCGAGACAAAGATTTAGAGATAGAAGTATACTCCGATTTTATTGCAAAATCTTTTAAAATATTTTTTGGCACAAATTTCTTTTTATCATTAAACAATATGGCCCTTATAATTTTATCAATGTCATCACATTGTATCGGAGTAAATGAGGAATGTCTTATTTCATCTCCTACAAATTGAAAATACGAAATTTGTAAACCATCTGTCAGTATGGCTGAATATTTAGTCAGTTCGCTACTATATAAAGCATTTAAATAATCGTGCACCTGATAAATGGCGATTTCTTTTTGTTCTTTTGTTTTTAATTTAGAAAAATGCTTATATTCAATAATTAAATTATTAACAATTGAATCAAGACGCCCCTTGCCTGAAGTACGATTTGATAATATCTCAAATTTATGTTTAATATTATCAATTTGTTGTTCTTTTACAAAAAGTGGTTTAATACCAGTTTTTGATCGTATAAGAAAATATAATTCTTGTTCAAAAATAGATGCAGTTGTTGACTCGCTATTTGAATTAATGGACCCTTTTAAAATTTCAGTACGCATTTCATCCAAGTCGGATAGATATTCACCACTGTTAATCCATTCAAAAATTTTTGTTTTCACTAAGTCACCTCTTTTAAATATTAACACAAAAATTTTATAAAAACTTTGCTAAACGGTTCACTTTTGTTGTCAGACTTTTTAATTTCGTCTATTTAAAACTCTCATTTTGCAGTTGTTTTTTCGTTTTAAATATTAAGCTGTAATACAATTTATAATAAAATTCAATACTGTAAACGAAGTTAAGCACTCTCTGGTACAAAAAGTTATTGTTTGATAATTTAGTGGAACAAGTACTGTTGATTTTGGATTACCATCACGAATTTTTTCTTGAATTTCAGGCTCAAGACTTTAATATAATATTTCATAAGATGTTCCATCATTAACTTTAACTTCACGAGCAATGTATTTACTTTCCGGTTTGTTGATTTCTAAACGTAAAGAACGATTCGATTTTAATCCTTTTGCTTCAGCCACCTTATTTATAGTGACGAACGAGTTAAGAGCGATGCTTGCATCAGCTTTTTCAACGAGTGAGGAGCTAAAAGCTTTGCTTATATTTATATATTTATTTTTATTCATGGTACTGACACATTACCTCTGAATTAAAAGAATTGGAACACCAATTTCGAGCTTTGTGTCTGTTTTGAATCAATTAAAATTTTTCATGCCACAGGAATTTTGAAAAAAATTTTTTCCTAATTTTTCGGCATTCTTTCGGAACAAAATTTCAAAAGGGACTGCCCTAAATAATCACACCATCTGTAATAATCAAACCACTCAATAAATTACATACTCATTAAATTACAAGAGGAACGATTGAGTATCGTAACTCGAGAGGTGTCGGGTTCGACAATAAAACTTTGAAATATGGTGGAGACGAGGACTGTGCCGAAGAAAAGGTGACTAAATGTCACGTTTTCTGAGAGGAAAGAACCCCTGTCAGGGTTCGACAATAAAACTTTGAAATATGGTGGAGACGAGGGGAGTCGAACCCCTGTCCAAAACGGAAGTAAACAAGCCTCTACGAATATAGTTTTTATTTCTCTCGTTAAAACCAAGGAAAAAACGAACCTCTACAATTTTAACAAAGTCTTTTTAAGTGATACGCACCTTGATAGTTATCTTGATATGTCTACTATCATCAACATACTGCGTCTTGCATGGGTGGTCCCATAGCGTCGGCAAGCTGGACAACTATGAGAGGCTGAACTGCGTTAATTATGCAGCTAGAGCGTTAGCTCTTGAAAAATCAGCAACTACAACGTTATCTGTAGCATTCATTTTAGTTTGCTCGTTGATAACCGAGAACAGCTCTCGGACTCGCAACCTGTTTCCAACAAACGTCCTGTCAAAAGCCAGTACGTCCCCATAATATTTCATTTTCAATGTTCTGTATTATTTATTATAACTTATTTTTAAGGCTTTTCAAGTCTAATTACTAATTATCCTTTTCTGTTTCGCCTTTATCTTTCAACATTTTTTCAAAGTCTGAAGGCTTTAAACTTTGTACAAAGCTTTTAAATTCTTCTGCTTCTTCTTCATCTTTGCTTGGATCAGTTGAAACAGAGCCTGTAGCAAGTACGCTTGCTGAAATCATGATTGGTGCATCGACTCTTATTGCAACAGCTATTGCGTCTGATGGTCTTGCGTCTATTGCTTCTTCGTTACCCTCTTTATCTACAATATAAATCGATGCGTAGTAAGTATCTTCTTCAACATCAGCTATTTCGATTCTATCAATTCTGTAGCCAAGTTGTTTTACGATATTTATAATCAAATCGTGCGTCATAGGTCTTGCAACAACAAGGTTTTCAATTTTTCTGATAATTGCACTAGCTTCAGCAGAGCCAATCCAAATTGGTAGGGCTTTTCGGTTATCTTTATCATGTAAAACTACAATTGGTGAACCTGTTCTAGTATCAAGGGCAATACCCATTACACGCATTTCAATCATTATTATTTCCTCATTTTTCCATAAATTATTATAACATCAATTTATTTTTTTCAAAGAGTTTAGTTTTGGTTTAAGAGTGAAGTTTGTTGTATTGTATATTTAAATAAAAATTTTTAAGGAATCTCATTTAAAACCTATTGTTAGTGTGGTTATGCCAGTGTTTAACCATTCTGCTGAACAGTTATCAACTGCTATCTTTAGTATTCTAAATTAAACTTTTCAAGATTTAGAATTGATTATTGTTGATGGGAGTTTTGATGATATAAATTTTAATCTGATATCTTCCATAAAAGATAAAATGGTTGTAAACGAATAGAAAATAAGCGAAAAGTTATAACAGTGTTGGTGTTTAAGTACAGATTTAAAAATAAGAAATAAGTTATTTTTTTTGCAAAGAAATTATAAATAATTGTAAACATACTAATTCAATCATGGCAATTTTCATGTTTTACCTATTTTTTATAAGGCAACGTATTATTGTGTAAGTGAGGTAGAATTATGAATATAAATCCAGTCAATATCGTAAATACTGCAAAAACAGCTATGAACAAGATTGCCCCAAATTTTAAGGGTAATGAAAATGCTGTTAATAATAAAGGTTTAAAAGCTGATACTGTGCAAATTTCTAAAGAATCAGCTAATGCAACTCCTCAAACAAAAATGCTTTCAGCTGTTAACAAAATTCTTGATGAAGATTTAAAGCTTGAAAAAGGTCAATCTGTTGTTGTTAAGGCTGACAAGACTTACGTACCTTTCTTAAAAGTATTCGCAGAAGAAGCTTACAAACGTGGGGCAAAAGATGTCCACGTAGAAATCGCTCAACCTGAGATTGATGCTCTTCAAAAGAAATACTGCAAAGAACCTGATTTTGCATACAAGAAAAAACGTGCAGAGTATTATGAAAAACAAGGCGCTAAAACAGTTACTTTTGACGCAAATAACGATCCATACAAGTTATCAAAACTTTCTGCTAAAGAAACAGAAGAAGTTAAAAAAACTGTAAAACCTGAAATTCCTGAACACGTGCAAAAGAAATTATCAGATGCATTCAACGAAAAAGAAGTTTTCCACACATTATTGAATGTTCAAAAAGGTCAACCAATCTCAATTTCAGCAGAACGTGAGCACGAAAAAAATGTTTTAAAATTTGTTGAATATGCATACAAAAACGGTTCAGGTCCAATTGATGTAAACTTTACTGAGCCTGGGGATCCAGTTGGTAAAGCTAAATTAAAATACGCCTCAGAAGAAGCTTTAAAAGATGTTCCGTCTTATGTTGCCGATACTTGGCAAGAAAGAGTTGATAGAAAGACTGCAAGATTATTCTTAGAAGGTAAAGATCCTGAAGGTATGGCAGACGTTGATCCTAAACGTATTGTTATGCAATCAAAGGCTATCAATGAAGTTGTTAAACCAATTAGAAAATCAGGCCCTGAAAGCCAATGGAACATTATTTATGCTCCTACAACAATGTCTGTTAAAAAGACTTACGCAGATGTTCCTGATACGATGAAAGCTCTTGAAAAAGCTGCTGATGATGCTAAAAATATTAACCGTGTAGGAGACCTTGACGCACATGCTGCAAAATTAGAATCTGTAGCTGATAAAATGAACAAATTCCAATTTAAAGAAATTCACTTCTATAGTGTAGACCCTGAAACTAAAAAGCCAGATGGCAAAACTGATTTGCACGTAGGAATGCATGAAAAATCAAGATTTAGAGCTGCTGCAAAAGAAACTGATGACGGTGTAAGATATATGGCAAATACTCCAACAGAAGAAGTTTTCTCATCACCTGATAAAACAAAAACTCATGGTTGGGTTTCAACAACATTACCTTTATGCTTAAATGGTAACCTAGTTGAAGGTATTAGAATGAGATTTGACAAAGGTAAAGCTGTTGAAGTTTATGCTGATAAAAATCAAGAACTTTGGAGAGAACATATTAACTCTGCAAAAGGTGGTGATATGTTAGGTGAAGTTGCTCTTGTAGCTGATTCGCCAATCTTTAAAACTGGTAGAGTATTTAACAATACATTGTTAGACGAAAATGCTGCTTGTCATATCGCCGTTGGTGCAGGTTTTGACGATTGCTTAGAAGGTGCACAAAATATCAAAGATTATAAAGAAAGACAAAAATATATGGATAAAAATAACATCAATGATTCAAATATCCATACTGACTTTATGATTGGTGGTCCAAATGTTGTTGTAGAAGGTGTTACAGCAGATGGTAAAAAGGTGACACTTATCCAGGATAATAAATTCCAAATCTAAGAAATTTATTAAAATCAAAAGTTAAATAAGGCGCAAAAATTGAAGATTTTTGCGCCTTTTCTGTTATAACTTATTTTTTCTTTTTAATATCTGCATAGTCCCAGTCGCAGACGTAAACACACGGTAAATTACAAATTTGATTTTCTTTTTTGAATTCAAATTTCTCGTCTGCAAGATTTCCCATTTTAAATCTATCGAGATTGCTGTTTTTAATATATTTTTTTCTATGTTCAGCATTTACGTATTCTAGTCCACCAACGCAAGAGTAAACATCTGCATTTGGCATAATGTTTATGTAATTCTTACCAGCCGAACAATTTTTATTGCAGTAGCTTTCATAGAAATTTGTTTTTTTGTTTTGGTTTCTATCATCAACTAGGTACTTGTTTATTTCCTTAAGTTGTTCTTCTGTATATGAAAATCCTGATTTTACAAGGTGTTCAACTCTTATAGTTATCCCTTTTGGATTTAACTTTTCATGTAATTCTTTTAAGAATGGGATATTTTCAGGTGTCGCAACTATGTTTACAGAATTTATCCATAAAAATTCTTTTAGTTTTAAAACTTTTTCAATAAATTCATCTTCTGTTGTAAATTCTCTGTGATAACTTATTGTTACACAGATATTTTTATTCAATTTTTTATAAACATCAATTGGTAAAGACGCATTTGTAATAAGACCTATTATTGAATGTTTTTTAGGTAAATTATTTATAATTTTATCAATTCCTTCGTATAGGAGAGGTTCTCCACCAATTAATAAAAACGACATTGGAGGAAGTTTTTCTAAAATTTCTAACCATTCTTCTGGCGTTTTTTCTGTTTCTTTTGGGTAGATGTCAGAATATTTTGTTATATTACAAAATGGGCAATAAGAACATTTGTAAGTGCATCTGTATGTTATATTCCAATATCCATAAATTTTGTTTGGAAAAAATATACGGTGATAAGGTCTTATTATTGAGCGAATTTTTGCAGGCAAGAGTTTTTGTAAAATTTCTACTAACATAGCTACTTAACCTCTTTTATGATTGTATAATCCATATCGCAGTGTGAATAACAAGACATAGGACATTTTATTTTTTCTTCTTTTAATTTAAAAGTGTCATCAAAAACATTTCCTAGTTTAAAAATTTCTGTATCAAAATCTTTTGCATCATCTTTTCTAAGGTCTGAATAACAATAATCAAGACCAGTTGTGCACGTAAGGGCATCACCATTTGGCATTAGACAGTAATAATTTTGCCCAGCTGTGCAGAGTTTTGTTTTTGTTGAATTGTACAATTTATAACGTTTTGAACGAACTCTCTCATAAGATATTGGCAAAGACTTGAGTTCGTCTTCTGAATATGCGTAATCCTTTCCAAAATATGGATCAACGTGCAATTCTATATTGTTCTGTTTCATAATTTTTTGTAGCTTTGGTATAAATGGAATATTGTCTGGAATTGCTACGATATTTACTGCAACGTGGTGATAGTCTTTGATTTGAAGAACTTTTTCGATAAATTCATCTTCTTGTGCAAATTCTCTATGAAAACTAATATTCATGTGCATCTTGTTTTTTATTTGCTTATATAAATCAATTGGCATAGAGGCATTTGTAACAAGTCCTAAAATATTGTGTTTAGAATTATCAGAAATTTGATTTATTAGTTCTGGTAATCCGTTGTACAAAAAAGGTTCACCACCAAGAATGAAGAAAGTTGTTTGAGGAAGTTTTTCCAAAACTTTTAGCCATTCTTCTGGAGTTTTTTCACAAGATTTTGGGTAGATGTTTCCATAATCAAATTGACTACAAACTGGACAATAAGAACACTTGTACGTACATCTGAAGGTAGGATT
Source organism: uncultured Candidatus Melainabacteria bacterium (assembly GCA_934693165.1). Lineage (GTDB taxonomy): Bacteria > Cyanobacteriota > Vampirovibrionia > Gastranaerophilales > Gastranaerophilaceae > UBA791. Next base: position 110,381 of record CAKUUX010000003.1, on the reverse strand, counting down.
TATTATTCCGTGTAATCTGTTTGGATAAATCAATCTATAGAATGGTTTTAGTTTTGTTTTTAACGATAACGGAATTTTTTCTTGCAAATATGTAAGTAACATCTAACTCTCTCTAATCTTGATATGTAGTGTAATTATACACCAAATTTAGATTAAAAAAAATAATAAATAAAACTTCAAATTTGAATTATTTTTTGTCATGAAATTTTTACAAAAATTTTTAAATATTAACATTGAGTAATAGAAATTTACAAAATATTATATTTCGTTATCTATTGTAAAATTTGTAAATCCGACATTTTCGCAGTATATAAACCTTTAGGTTAATTTATCTAAATCTTATGGCTGAAATTTAAAAAAATTATCTTCCATGCCATGAAATTATGAGGTATAATAAAAAGAACAAATAAGGATAGTATGTGTGAAATTTTAAATGCATCTATTAGAAGAGACATAACTTATTTGGATAATCAAAAAGACCTCGGGACAGGAATTTGGGACTCTAAAATTACAAGAGCATAATAATTTATCCTATTTCTGCCTTTTTAACAAAAAGGAGATTAGTAAATGCCACAATTAGAAAACGGAAATGTTGTAAAAATTAATGAAAATGTTGGTTTGAATTCGAATGTAACAAAGCCAGTGTCTTTAAATTCAGTAAAAAACAACATTAAAGCTTTTACATCAAAAATTGCCGTTAAAAATGTAAAAATCATTAAAAAAGACGGAACATTAGAAGATTACAATATCGATAAAGTTGTTAAAGCTGTAAAAAAATCTGCAGCTAGAATGCTTGTTGATTTTACTGATGAAGAAATTGAACAATTATGCAATTATGTAAATTGGAGTGTTGTTGAAACTCGCCAAAATGAAATTGAAATTTTCAAAATGCATTGTATTGTAGAAAATGCTCTTGAATTAGTTAATCAAAAAGTTGCTAAAAGTTACAGAAATTATAGAGATTACAAAATTGATTTCGTAAATATGCTTGATAAAGTATATCAAGAAAGCCAAAAGATTATGTATATTGGAGATAAAGAAAACTCAAATGCTGATTCAGCATTAGTTTCAACAAAACGTTCTTTAATCTTCAATCAATTAAACAAAGAATTATACAAAAAATTCTTCTTAACAGTTCCAGAATTGCAAGCAACACGTGATGGTTATATTTATATCCACGATATGTCTGCAAGAAGAGATACAATGAACTGTTGTTTATTTGACGTAGCAAATGTATTAAAAGGTGGCTTTGAAATGGGTAACCTTTGGTACAACGAACCAAAAACATTGGAAGTTGCTTTCGATGTAATTGGTGATATCGTTATGGCAGCTGCAAGTCAACAATATGGTGGTTTTACAGTTCCTGAAGTTGATAAAATTTTAGCTCCATTTGCTCAAAAAACTTATGATAAAAATTACCAAAGATACATTGATATGGGTGTAAGCCCTGAAAAAGCTGATGAAGAAGCTTATAAAGATGTTGAAAGAGATTTCCATGATGGTTTCCAAGGTTGGGAATACAAATTCAATACAGTAGCTTCAAGCCGTGGTGATTATCCATTCATCACTATGTCAATGGGCTTAGGTACTGAAAGATTTGAAAAAATGGCATCAAAAATGATGTTAAAAGTAAGAGAAGAAGGTCAAGGTAAAAAAGGTAACAAAAAACCTGTATTATTCCCTAAGATTGTCTTCTTATATGATGAAAACTTACACGGTCAAGGTGGCGAGTTAGAAGATTTGTTCAACGTTGGTGTTGAATGTTCTAAAAAAGCTATGTATCCTGACTGGTTGTCAATGACTGGTGAAGGTTATATCGCTAGTATGTACAAAAAATACAAAAAAGTTATTTCACCAATGGGTTGCAGAGCATTCCTTTCACCTTGGTATGAAAGAGGTGGAATGAAACCTGCTGACGAAAACGATACTCCAGTTTTCGTAGGTAGATTTAATATTGGTGCAATTAGCTTACACTTACCAATGATTTATGCAAAAGCACAAAAAGAAGGTAAAGATTTCTATGAAGTTCTTGATTACTATATGGAAATGATTAGAAACTTACACAAACGTACTTATGATTATCTTGGCGAAATGAGAGCATCAATTAACCCTCTTGCATTCTGCGAAGGTGGTTTCTACGGTGGTCATTTAGGTTTACATGACAAAATTAAACCTATCTTAAAATCTTCAACAGCATCATTTGGTATTACTGCGTTAAATGAATTGCAAGAATTACACAATGGTAAATCACTTGTTGAAGACGGTGCATTCGCTTTAGAAGTAATGGAATACATCAACAAGAAAGTTAACCAATTCAAAGAAGAAGACGGTAACTTATATGCAATCTATGGTACTCCTGCAGAAAATCTTTGTGGTTTACAAATCAAACAATTCCGTAAAAAATATGGTGTTGTAGACAAAGTTTCTGACAGAGGCTATGTTTCAAATAGTTTCCACTGCCATGTTTCAGAACACATTGGACCTTTACAAAAACAAGATTTAGAAGGTCGTTTCTGGGAACTTTTAAATGGTGGTAAAATTCAATACGTAAAATATCCAATTTCTTATAATACAGATGCTATTAAAACATTGATTAAAAGAGCTATGGATAAAGGATTTTATGAAGGCGTAAACCTATCACTTTCTTACTGTGATGATTGTGGTCACGAAGAATTGAATATGGATGTATGTCCAAAATGTGGTAGCAAAAACCTTACAAAAATCGATAGAATGAACGGATACTTGTCATACTCAAGAGTAAAAGGCGACACTCGTTTGAATGAAGCTAAAATGGAAGAAATCAAAGACAGAGTAAGTATGTAGCCACCCGACAGAGGCTGAGAGCTTTTGCGAGAGTGATGAAATCACGATAGTAAAACTCGGAATTGCCGTTTAATGTAACGAGCAAGACAGACAAATTTTCGGTAGAACGAAAATTGAGCAATCTGTGAGACTCAAACAAATTTAATGGGTTTTGATTAAAAAATCAAAACCCATAATTATAAAAATAAGGATTTAGAGAGAGATTAATGAATTACCACAATATTACAAAAGAAGATATGCTAAATGGTGACGGATTAAGAACTGTACTTTGGGTTGCAGGTTGCAATCACAAGTGCAAAGGTTGTCAAAATCCAATTACTTGGGATGAAAAAGGTGGTTTGCCATTTGATAAAGAAGCAGAAGATGAACTTTTTGAAGCTTTATCAAATCCTTGTATTGCAGGCATAACTTTTAGTGGTGGTGATCCATTATTCCCTAACAATCGTTCAGAAGTTTTTAGATTAGCTAAAAAAATTAGAGAAGAACTTCCTGAAAAGACTATTTGGCTTTATACAGGATATCAATGGGAGCAAGTTAAAGATTTAGACGGAATTGAAAATTTGGATGTTTTGATTGACGGTGAATTTGTTCAAAAGTTGAATGATAATAATCTTCATTGGATTGGAAGTTCTAATCAAAGAGTTATCAATGTAAAAGAAACTCTAAAAGAAAATGAAGTTGTATTGTGGGAATCTTAGAATTTTCAAATATATAAAAGAAAAAAGAAGAGGCGAAGCCGTTGGCTTCGCCCCTCTTTTTAAATCTTATTATATTACAAATCATTAAACATAAACTCTTCAGAATCTCTTAATCTTGGCTTTGTAGGAGTGAAATCATAATCAATCTTTGGTTCTTCTTTTATTAAAATAACATCAACTTCTCTTTGCTGATTTTTAATATTTTCCAAGTTTTGATTTGTTTCATTCATTTTTTGTTGAGCCTGTTCAGCTTTTTGTTTGGCCTTTAGAGCTTTCTTTTCAGCCTTTTGAACTTTCTTAGCTTGTTGTTTTGCTTTAAAATTAGCTATTTTTGAATGAAGTTTAGAATTTTGCTTTTCTATACTTTTTTTAGTATTGTTGTATGCTTTTATAGTTTCACGTTTTGTAGCACGATAAGCTCTTGCACCATAACGTTTTGTGCCACGACCTGCAATAACAGCGCCACGTTTTGCGTTAAGTTTCGCACTATCAACTACAAGAGGATTTGTTTTAACAATCTCTGGGTGGTTGAAATAGTTGCTGTATTCATCAACATTGTATGCGATAAATTGCAATTCTTGTGTAACTTGTGGTGCTAAATACATTTTTGAATGTCTTTTTATCCATTCCATTTGTTCTGTTTGAGGCGCAAAGTTTGTTGGAATCATACGATTTTCACGAGAAGATAAAAGTTTTTGATAATTCTTTTGCCAAACAATTGTTTGCTTGTTAGGGTCAATCAAATAAACTTGAGTTGATAATCTCATTGCAGGGTCAACAACTGCTGCTCCAGGAATGTTTAAAAAATCCCATACTGTTCTTCTTAAAAAATAATTTTGCACATCCATGTTAGAAGTAATTAGCAAAATCCAATTTGCTCTAAAGTTGTAGTTGATTTGTTTTAGAGCCATATAATCTATGTTATAAGTATTTTTAAAATCAAACATTGTTTTTTGAGTTAATCTTCTTGTTTTATCTGTTGCAAGAAGAACTCTTTTAACATAGCTAACAGTTGGTGCATTAAAGCCTTTTACAGTATTCAAGTAATTAACAATATCATTTGAAATTAGTTCGGAAGCTTCTGGATAAACAAAAGCGTCTTGTTCTTTTTTTGCTAGAGTATCAGGTAAAACTAAAACTTTGATAGAATTATTTGCAGCAAAACAAGGTTGTGCAAATATAAACAAAATTAATAAAAATACCTTCACAAAAATTTTCATGGTAAGATTATAGCATATTCTTTCTTAGAGTGCTAATTATTAAAAAGGAGTTAACAAATGGATTACAAAGAACTATTAGAAAAAGCAAAAGAAGCTAGTAAAAATACTTACTCACCATATTCAAATTTTCCTGTAGGAGCTTGTTTAGTAACTCCTAGTGGCAAAACTTTTATCGGTACAAATGTTGAAAATGCAAGCTTTGGCGCTACAATTTGTGCTGAAAGAAGTGCTATTATGAATATGGTTGTAAATGGTGAAAGAGAAATTGAAACTATTGCTATTTACGGTCCAAAAATGAAAATGTGTGCTCCTTGTGGTATTTGCAGACAAGTTATTGCAGAATTTAAACTTAAAAATGGCACAACTCACATCGTTCTTGAAGGTGAAGATGGCGAACCTAAAGCTTTCACTCTTGAAGAAATTTTACCTTTGGGTTTTGAATTATAAAAAATGTTTATTATTGAATTTATTGTAAATTATTGGAAGAAAAAATATCATACAGAAACTCCAAGGGATTTACCAAATTTAGAAACGCAACCTTATCCAGTATATGACTATAGCAAAGACGAATATGAAAACTGTGAACACGTATTTATGCCTGTAGACAGTACTGGAGAGGTTTTAGCGTGTACAAAGTGTGGTTTCGTTAAAAAGAAAGACGAAATTATCCCTAAAAAAGAAAATAATAATCCTTTTGAAATGTAGTTAACTACTTTAATTGGTAAGTACATTTTGAACAGTGTGCTTTTGGTTCTTTGCACAATTTGTCGTACATATCGTACATTTCTTCTATCTTAACAACAAGTGGACTTCCACATTTAGGGCAAGCAATTTCTGTTTCGCCTTGTAAAATTAATTCTCTTATATTTAGTTCAGCTTCGTAAGTAATTTTATCTGGTTCAAAGATTTTTTCATGCATTTTGATTTCTTTTGGTGAAATCTTTAAACCTTTTGCAAGATTTTGTCTTATTGTTACTGGAAGAAAAAGTTCTTGAGAAGATTCTATACCCTCAATAATTTCTTCTTTAACATTACATTTTTTTGCTAAGGCTGAAATAGTAAGCCCTACGTGTTCTCTTTTTTCTCTTATAAATTCTGCTAAACTTTTCATAAATTTATTATATGATAAAATATTTTATTATGAAAAAGATTTTAAGCATTTTATCAATATTTTTACTTTTGAATTCAATTTCTTTTGCAAGTACACCTGTAGATTTTATTTATATTAATGGATCAAACAATAATAGTCCCAAAATGTATAACTGGTTTATAAAAGGAATAAATAAATTTCACCCATATTTAAAGGCTCAAATTGAAAAGGATAAATATACTTATGAACATTTTTTAAATAATGGTGAATATGTAATTGAGGAAAAACCTTCAAATTATTTTTGGGGTTATAAGAGCCAAGAAGATTTGATGTTTATGAGAGAAAAAGCAAACTCTCTACGTTCGATTAGTCCTTTTATTGCATTTTGCGTAAGAAACACTATTGCAGATATTATGCACGACGCTATTTGGGTACAAAAAAGTCATAACATGATTCCTATTATTCAAGAACTTGATACTCAAATTAAAGCAGATGTAAAACAAGGTAAAAAAGTTGTTCTTTTAGGTTATTCAGCAGGAACATTTATTACTATGGAATACCTATTTAATAAAGCTCCATATATTGATATAAAAGAATGGTTTAGCGACAAAAATCTTGATAAAGATTTGACTACAATGATTGAAAAAAATCCTAGAAAAGATACTTGTTTAATGGCATTTGTGGGTTCAAACCTAACAAACGCATCACCTCTAGGTCAAGTTATGACAAATCCAAATAAACAAGAATTCAAGCAAGCTTATTTAAATATTGACTCATACACAGATAAATATTGCGTTCCAGAGGGTTCTGTATTAGGTGTTATAAATTATGCCAGTCCAATTCCATTGTTCTATTCAGATATGACTGACAAAAGAACAGATGGTGTAAAATTCTATAAGTTACTGTACAAATATTTAATTGAACATAAATTCTTCTTCCTAACTGTAAACTGGGCAGATGATCCATTGGGATTTCCAAATGGTACAAACCGTACTAACGAAGAACTTAAAAAATTAATCGATATGGATTTTGATAATGAGTTAGGTTTCTTTTATGATTATTCTAAAAGAGAAAGTTTGAGAACTTTTGCAGGAGCACACACATCTTATTGGAATTCTAAAAAACGTTTTGCAAAAGCTATTGTAAAAGGATATACAGAAGGTCGCATGTATCAATATGATGAAGATACGGTGAATAAACGTAATAACAAAAAGAGTAAAAAATAATTTATGAATAAACCAACTTTAGTAGTAATAGTTCCTTGTTATAATGATTCAAAAATTTTGAATACAACTTTTGATGAATTATCAAAGGTTGTTGGAGATTTAAAATCTAAAAATAAAATTTCTGAAGGAAGTTATTTATCTTTTGTTGATGATGGAAGTACGGATGAAACTTGGAATGTTATTCAAACATTAGATGTAAAGGGTTTAAAGTTATCTAAAAATTTTGGACATCAATCAGCTTTAATTGCAGGCATGTTTGAAAATGATGCTGATATATTTATTACTGTAGATGATGATTTACAAGACGATATAACTCTTATTGAAAAAATGGTAGACAAATATAAAGAAGGTTTTGAAATCGTTTATGGGGTTAGAAATGATAGAACTTCTGATAGCTTTATAAATAGATTTTTTGCTAATATGTATTACGGCTTAAACAAAATTCTTAAAATGGGTACAATTCCTCATCATGCAGATTTTAGACTTATGTCAAAAAAAGTTATTGAAGTTTTAAAAAATTATCCAGAAACAAATCTGTATTTGAGAGGGTTGATTTCAAATCTTGGGTTTAAAACTACTTCTCTCTATTATAAAAGAAGTAAACGAGTAGGTGGAAAAAGTCACTATAACTTTTTAAGAAGAATAAAACTTGCTCTTGACGGTATAACATCATTTTCAGTAACTCCACTTAGATTTATAAGCGTTTTAGGTTTGCTTTGTTTTATTTTTGCTATTCTTATGACGATTTATGCTTTTTATTATTACGTAACAACAAAAGCTCCTGTTTCAGGTTGGACTTCGTTGTTTATTTCGCTATATTTTATTGGTGGAATTCAATTGTTATCAATCGGTATTCTTGGCGAATATATTGGAAAAATTTATAAAGAATCAAAACATCGCCCGAGATACATTTTAGAAGAAAAATCTAATAAATAATTTATGTAAAAAAGCCTTAACAATAGACATTTCACTAGCAATTTTTATTTTTAGGAACATTAATCCTAATATGAATATTTCACCAGTAAATTTTGTAAATTTTAAAAGTAGTATAAGAGTCAACAAAATGAATACTCAAGCACAAAGAGCATTCATGACTCAACCTCTAAAAAAAGATTCTTTTACGAAATCTGAATTTAATGTTGATACTGCGATAAAATCATTAAACACAATTAAAAACAAAAATAATAAACCAAAATTTAATGACTGGTATTTACAAAACATAAAAAAAGAACTTCAAGCAGAACCTAAAAAATGGGATGCAGTAAATTCATTAGCAAAAAATACAAAAGTTAATGGCGAATTTGTGTATATGCTTGCATCTCAACCATTAGATAAATTAAACGAAATAAAATTTTATTCAGAAGTTAAAAACAAAAAAGGCGAAACAAAATATGATGGTAAAGCCTTGATGAACTTTAACGATAAGGCAAACGCAGAGGATTTAATTAAAGTTAGACCTTTAACTAAAACATCTCTTTCACCAAAAAATATTGTTGCTTTGTCACAAGAAAAAGAATTGCCTGATTTAGACAAATTATCAGATAAAATTCTTGAAATTGAAAAAGAACAAGGTAAAAATTTAGAAGAAATCTCTGCTGTAAAAGATGATTATAAAAATAAAGAAACTCTTGTTGTAGTTAAAAACAAAAATGGTGAAAAACTTACAAAAGGTTTTGATAAAAATTTAAACAAAATCTATGAAGAAAAAAGAGTTGAAAATAAAGAGAACAACGTAATAAAAACTTATGCTAAAGATTTTAGAACAAATACAACTTCTGAAATTACTTCGACTTTTGATGAAGATGCTCAATTTGAAGTTGTAACTTCTGAAACAAGAACACAACTTGATAAAAATGGTAATGTCGAATACACAGAAAAATCAACACCATCAGAAGTTCAAGGAGTGTTAAATGTAATTCGTACGGATAAAGACGGTAAGGAAACAGTTTTAAGTTCAGGTAAAATTGATAAAAAAACTGGTATTGAAAGTGTTAAGAAGGATATGACTTCACTTGATGGTACTAGAACTCAATATTTGTACGAAAATGACTCACAAGGTAATAGAATTTTAGATTACAAAATTACTGATAAAAAAGGTAAGGTTCTTTTAAATCTTTCAGAAGCTTTTGAAGTCGTTAATAAAAACAAATTTATCTCTTCTCGTGGCGAAGAAAGATACCAAATTGATGTAGTCGAAAATGGTATAAAAGTTCAAAATCTAAAAGATAAAAACAAAAAAGCAGAATTTAAAATTGGTAAAGAATTAGACGACAAACCTCAAATGCTAATCAACACACTAAAACAAATCTCAGGTGATGAATTAATCAAAATGAGAGAAAATATTGATACTCTCGTTGGGGTGGATAATTCCTTAGATTCAAACTATAGTGGAGGTTTGGATGCTATTTTTACTGGAGATAATGCTTTTTTACTAACTCACGAAATTGGACATACAATTGATTTCAAAAATACGGATTCAACAACTTCAGAAGCCTTTAAAAAAACTTTTAAAAACACCATTTCTATGAATAAAGAAGTTAATAAAAAATATGATGAAGAAATGAATAATTTCTTAAAAGCTTTTCCTGATTCACAAAGAAAACATATTGATTATTTTATAAGAAAAGAAAAACACATGGGTGGTGAAAAAGGTGGCGTAAGTGAAACTATTGCCGAAACTAACGCTATGCTTAATTCGCCAAAAACAGATAATTCATTAAGATTTAGAACTCAATATTTGCAACAATACTTCCCACAAACAATTGCAGAAGTTGCTAAAAAATTAGGTTAATAAGAAAATTATTTTTTAAATTGTTTGCAATATGCATCAACGTCTAAAACTTTGCCTGTAGCTGATTTAAGAACTTCTTCTTCTGTTTTTGATGCACCGTATTTAAAAATTTTGTTATTGAAAAATTTTGCCGTATCTTTTGATTCGGTAAGCTTTACAGTACCATTTTTAGAGGCAGTATTGTACAACTGTTCAGCAACAACTTCACCTTCTGCATAATAATGATAATAAACAGGTGAATGAATAAAATGATCTATATCAGTCCATTCAAGGTCACTGTAGTTTTTATTTTTGTATTTTTCACCACAGTCTTTCCAAAGTTTTTGCAAATCTTGGTCTGGATTTTCGTACATTGCTTTTTCAAAACGGTCAACTTGGATGTATGAACGAATTTTATCAGCCTTGCTAGATAATGATGCTTCTTTAATTTCTTTAGTCGCTTTTTCAGGTAAGTCCAGAACCTTTGAAATTGTACCTTCTTTTTCCATTAGGCTACCCATCATTAAGGCTATACCTTCATCTAGTGTTTCAGAAGCTATTGTTTTTTGACTGTTTGGCAAATTTTTGCCAAAACTTGAATAATGCACAGCATGACCTAGCTCATGCATTAATGTGCTAACAGCATATAATGGCTTGTTTTTTAAATCTAAATCAGCTAAAACACGCACATCTTTATTTGGGTCAACATTATTAGTTTGTCTTGAGTTTATTTTGTTTTTTCTTGGAAATAAATCAAATTTAGTTATAGGCATATCCATAATATTCCAACCCATATTCTTGTAAACATCTGAACACAAGCCTAGGATATTGTTTTTACCTAATCTGCTACTAATAAGATTTTCTGTTTCTTTTGAAATGCTTTTTTGATTTTTTTCAATATCATTTGTTGCATTAGTAATTTTTTCAAACATTTCATCAATGTTTTTAGAGTCTTTGCCTTGTTCTGCAAGTTTCATTTCATAGAAATTCGCATACCCATTTTTCTTGGCGTAAGTATTTCTAGCTTTTACTAATTTAACAATGTCTTTTGATATGTAATCTCTGTATTCGACGCCTTGAGGATTTTCAAACTTATTTGCTTTTAGTTGAACTTTCTTTTCAAGGTTAGAAACTTTTTCATAGTCTTTATCAGTTTCTTCTACTTCTACAGAATTGTATGCATTAAAAGTTTCTAAGACTTCGTCTAATTCTTGTTTTAGTTCAGGATTTTTAATCTTTGTATTTTCTTTTAAGTTTTTAAATTTTTCGTAAAGCTTTTCATCTTGATAGAAGGTTTCACAATCATTACTTGCTTTATCAAGCTTGTTTTGGTTTTCTTCTGAATTATCTGTTATGTAATCCCAGTAAGCTTTTCCAGCTTCAACTTCTTTTGCGTGATAATCATTATTTAGCTTATTAATAGCATTTTTTACATCGTGTTCTTCCTTTGTCAGAGGTTTTAAGGATTTTTTTGAAATCTTAGCTTTACCTAAAAATGGCATAACATAAGAAGATGTATTTTGAACTAAAGACTCATAATTTTTTTGCTCAGTTTTATTTTCTAAAACATCTTCGTTTTTTGTTGGAGTATTTTTGTTGATATTGATTTTTGAAACTTTGTTATTATTAATTTGCATTCAAAAGACCTTTTGTATAGATAGATTATAACAATTTGAGAGTGTTTTCGCAAGTGGATGTAAATTAAAATAAAGCAGTTGTAAAGAAAAAATATTTTTTGTATAATGAAAGCACAAATTAAATAAAAAACCACAAAATGGGTTCGTGGCGCAGCGGTAGCGCAGGAGACTCTTAATCTCTTGGTCGTGGGTTCAAATCCCACCGGACTCATTTTTTAAATACAGATATAGCAAGGTTTTCAGACCTTGCTTATTTTTTGAAAAATTTTAAATCTAAATTTTGTGACAGTTTTGTGACAGTAAATTGAAAAATTTACAAAAACTTTTATGAAATAATTCTTTAAAATTTTGTAATTTTTACTTCTGAATCAACTCTAAATTTTTTAATACCGTTAAAATCTCTGGCCCATTTTTCTCTACCACCCTTTGAATAAAGCCATGAAACATTATTTTTTAAACCTGTTTTAACAGTTTTATCGGCTTGTTTAGACCATTTTTCTATAAAGCTATTAACCTTACCTTTTTTAGGTTTTGTCTCGATTACTTTGCCGTCTGATATTCTTTCTTGATGTAATATAGCCTTTTTCTTTTGGCAATTCGTACAAATAGTTATCTCAATATATCGATTTTTATAAGTATCATTACTATATAAAAAAATCTTTTCAGTTGCTTGATTATATCTACCACAACAAAATATACTCATAAAACTCCTAGTACTATATCAATTGTTTATCTTTTAAAATGCCTATTAACTGTCTATCTTTACTGGCATGAAAGGACTTTTTTAAATCCTTAAAAATTCTCACAATAGTTCTTTCACTATATCCGATTTCTTCAGCTATTTCAATATTTGCATACCCTAATAAGGCAAAATGTAAAACTTGTTTTTCATTGTCTGTTAAAACTCGCATACCTTTATTATATCTATGTTTTAAGGCAATTTCAAGTTAAAAAATAGAAACGAAACGAAATGGGTAAAATTTTTTTTTTGAAAAAATAATCAACTTTTGGGCTCACCAGTCCCGCTAGCCTTAATTTCTGATTTACAGTACCTATATAGTTTTAAAAGAAAAATATAATGTTATTGATGCAAGTTGGTACTATGTTTGCGCAGAAACTAATAAATAGAATAATTAAAAGTGCAACATTAGTCCAAAAAACATAAGGTAACCTTTTTCTTATTTTGTTTATTCCCCAGCAAGTACTTTTGCATGAACAATCTGGAGTTTTACATCTTGCATATATATTTCGTTCTGTAATTTTGGCTACGAGGTACATCATCAAATAAACTAAATTAAATAGTACAAAGCCACATAGAGAAATAAAGAATATTGATTTTGCAAAAGGCGCTTTTTCCATACCTTGTAACGCCCCTCCAATAAAACTCATGCTACCTGAAAATGTCACCACAATGGCTGAAAAGATACTTAATACTGCAATCAATTCAGTTTGCACAGAATTTAGTTTTTTTGTTGCATTTTTCAATTCTGGTTGGATATTATCGTTAAATTCTTTATTTGAGAGATTTAAGTTTTCATTAGCTTTTTCTAAAGCTTCAGTCGTAGATTTATACCTTTTTTCTAGATCTTTTATTTGGTCTTGACTTGCCATATATGTATTATATCGTGCGATTTCAAGGTTTATGTGATCATTTAATTTAAAAATTGATTTTTGAACATTTTCATCACAGTTTTTATCAGAATAATCTTGTAGTTTTTGAAGATTATTGGCTAAATATTCTAAATCTACATCGTCTGTTTTATTTTTTCCAATTTCATATACAACCTTAGGGAAAAATGTTGAATAAGAATGTCTAAAATTATCTTTGTAGATATCACAAATCTCAGCAGCAATATTTCCAAAAACCTCATCAGACAAGCATTTTGCAAGTTCTTTAAGTTTTTTAATTAATAAATCTTGTCTTTCAAAAGTATTTTGCTTATTCATAAACTTTAAGCAATCTCCAAACTTCGCTTAATTAATTCAAAAGATATAATATCACGGGCACCTTCACCATCTTTATATGTTATTGCCCAAGGTGAACCACATTTATGCGTTTCTTCGACAAGACAGTATGCAGAGCTATCTATATACTTGTCAATAATATTGTTAATAGTATCTTGTTGAGCTTTATCAATTAAGCTATCAAGGTTAAAAATCTCTGTTATTGGCAATCCAGCATATGAACAAAATTCATAATAAACTTCTGGCACAACAGGACCTAATTTCCAAGCGTAAATATATTCTTTAAAGAGACTTTCTTGGGTTTGTTTATAAAAATCAACCCACAAAAAATACAAAATCTTTTGTAATTTTAAGTTACTGATTGGTTTATTTTGATTAAAGCAATACGTTATTATATACTTTGCAACATCTAATGCTTTATACATTGTTAACACCTTTTTGCTCTAGAAATATTATATTCCACAAAGTGGGTACTTTATAACATTTCTGAACACTCTCCCTCCCCTACACCTACAATAGTAGAATTTACATACCGTATAGTCAAATAATATCACACAATATCAATTAAAAACTCCTCCAAAGATTTGATATAAATTTAAACCACCATTGATTTTTAGGAATTGTAAAAATTTGTGTAGCTAAAGTAAAAACAAATAGTTTCAAAAATCTAACAACCAATAAAAAAACACGCAAAAGAAATGTTTTAAATTTCTAATGCGTGGACTCTTAAATTAATTAAGAGTAGTATAGTTGATTTTATGAAATCCTATTACTAAATAGGGGAATAGCCTAATCTTTTTCTATTGTTCATCATTATATTAAATTTTCTTTCAAATTCTTTCATAGAATCAGTTACAGCATTTTTAACGACTTTCTCATCAGCATTGCCTTGAATGGTTATATGGAAGTTATTTGTAAAACTCATGCCTGTAAGACTTTCAGACTTGTTTTTAGATAACACTTGCGAACCTCTTGGCAAGTTTACAACTTCAGGACCATATTCTCCTACCCAAGTAAGACCACCGACAAAAGAACTACTACCCAATGCGTTATGTCGTTTTATAAAGTTATTTTTAGGATTTGTAATAACTGGATTTTTTGAGTTAAAGCCGTCTAAGTTTGATTTGTTATTACTATCTTTATTGAGACCTAGATACTTTCTAGTAACATCAATTGCTTTTGTAGTCCAATTTACAATATCTTTCCAATGGACGACAATTTCACCAAGTGCAACTATTAATAATCCAAAACCGGTACTTGCAAGAGCAAGCTTAAAACCTCTCATTGCCCAAACACTCGCCCAAACTTCTCGAGCATATCCAATTAAAGCAGCCTTACCAGCAATAAGAGCTTTTACAAGATTTCCACGCATTAAGAAGTACATTGCTGTACTTTCCATATTAGCTATTCTCATAGCTCGTTTTGTAACTGCAATCCAATGTGACAAGTCCATAAAGCCTTTGATTACATTGAATGTTATTATACCAGCAAGAATGCCCCCAGTTATAACGCAAACATCTTTAAATCCAGTCATAGAGGTAATTCCATTAACTTGGATAAAATCGATAGCTTGTTTTGCAAAATTATAAAAATTATCAAAACCAGTTATACCAGCATAACAAAGTTTTTCAACGTAAGGCATAACAGCAATTCCGACATCTGCTAAATCTGCCATTACTGGTAATAATTTAATTCCGACACGTTCGTACATATCTCCCCAAAGGTTGCTACATTGTTGTATCTTACCTTCAGGTTCGTTAGCCATTTCTCTATTTAAATTACGCACATTGTTATTAAGTAATTTTGTTAAAGTGGCTAATTTTTGAGCTTTTGTACCATTTTTGAAAATGTTTTCTTCGGCTTTTGTGTAAAGAATGCCTTGTTTCTTTAATGCTCCAGCATTACCAGCTAAAACCTTACCGAATAATTTAGCTACGGCGATTGCATCTTCTTGAGTTGCTTTCAAGCCTTTTTGTTTAACAAGTAAGTTTGTCATACCAGGTAATATTTTATTAACTTGGTCGGTTGACAAGCCATAGTTCATGAGTTGTTGTTGACCTGCAATAGTAACTTCATCACCAATAACACCAATTTTTTGCAAATAACTAGCTTCGTTTAAAAGCTGGTGGTTAACTTGTTTGAGTGTTTTTAAGTCTTTACCACGATAGATAGCAGAGTTTTGAACTGCATTACGCAATTTTAGCTCTGCTTCTAATTGGTCTTTTGATTTTTCAACACATTCACCTAAAAAGTTTTTGATATTATTAAACATCATACCTGCAGATGCAACACCGACAGAAGCAAGAGCAACACCTTTAAGCTGTCCTAAATACTTGCAAGCTGTTTTAGTGGCTTTTTGCATTGTTTTATTGACTTTACCACCGATTACAATATCGGTTCTAAACTCTTTTCTCTTACTTGTCATTAATTTTTACCTCTTTCAAAAGTTCTACAATGTCTAATAATTCAACAATTGGCATTTTGTATAGATATTCAAAGCTCGTATTCAAAAATATTGAATAAAGTAAACATAGCTTTTTAACCTCACGTAGACAGGCATGAGACTCTATACCTATGAAAATAAAAAATTTTGAATTAATACTTTCATTCTCATAAAGTCACGTATTTTCATTAAGTCAATCATTTCGAATGGTAAAGACGTTATATAATTAGCAATTACAGCATAGTAGTTACTTGAAAATTCTTTAACAATTCCTATTTCTCCAGGATATTTATTTTGATAAAGGTTTTCAATTTTTCCTAAATCAGTTGCTGACAAGTTTTCTAATTTTGATAAATCTATCTCATTGTACGTTTTACCCTCAAAATCAATCGGTTGTTGCAATTTTAAAACTAAATTTTGTTCCATTTTCTTTTCCTTTCTTTGTTATTATATTTCGTCAGTTTCTTTACGTATTCGCTGACATTTTACAATTCTTTTACCCAAATCAGTCTCTAAATCTTTCATGGTCTTTTTTGCCCAAGATACCTCCGTAAATTCAAGCTCTGAAATACCCCCATTTGATTTTGTGGTAACTCGATAGGTATCTCCAACAATACCTTTTTCGTGGATTTTGAATGACGGTAATAAGTCGTAAAAATAAGACGGAGCCGGGATATTATGTCTAGATTGAGCGTTTTTAAATACATATTTTTTAAATTTGCACCAATCTACTTTATCTTTAGTTGTCAAAATCTCATCATATATCGCAAATTCCTTTCTTCTTGATTCTTCTTTTACTCTAAAAAAATCAAGCATTGATATTATAAAATCTGTTCTTGTGATTGTTTCTGCCATTTATTTTCCCTTTCTGAACAATATGACTAAATTTCGCCAATTTGTTCTCTAGCTTTCATTTCTCTATAAAATTTTTCGCTGTCATTTTCCTGTTTATCAAATTGCCCCTCTAAAACTTTGAAATAGTTATCACCCGTAAGTAACCATGTTAGAGAAGGTTTATGAGTTGAATTATCGCTATATGTAAATTTGATATTTTTTAACTTATTCAAAACTATTGGAATAGTTTCCTTAAAATCTTCGATTTCAGAATTTAATTCTATCAATCTATGACTCATTTGGTTTGATAATCTAGCTTTATTATTAAAAATCTTCAGATATTTTTTGCAGAAATAATCTTTTATAGGATTTATAAAAGGATCTATTTTGTTTTTTTCGCTAAAATAAATATTATCATTCTTTTCATTCTTATCATTATTATCATTATTGTTTGATGTCATTAGCATGTCATTAGCTTGCGATTTGCATGCGATTTGCTTGTCAAAGTTCATGCTATTTTCTTGGTATTCATCATAATTATTTACGGTTATAATTGAATATCGGCTTAATGGAGTTTGTGTCAATTCTCGTGTCAAAATTAGCTTTTTTAAAGATGTTCTAATTTTACTAATTGTTAAGCCTGTGTCTTCACTTAGTTTATTAAAACTCGTCAAAAATTGTCCACGTTTTATGATTATTCCATTAAATTTATTGTCTTTATGATTTGCTTTCAATAAACAATATATGAATAATTGGCAAGTATTAACATCTGTATACCATTGCCATTCAAGAATCGATCTATAAATTTTAACGTAACCGTTTTGAGTATTCATATTTACGATATTATAGTCTTGTGATATAATACTTGTGCAAGACTTATCGGTGTCAAAAATGGCACCGTTTTTATTTGCCATATATTCTCCCCTTATTTTGCCTTTTATCATGCCTGTAAAATTTTTAACGATAAAATCCTATTCCAGTAGATATAAAAAATCAAAATACAGCCATTCTGACAGCCTAGAAATTAATTAATTTTCTATTCTGTCTTTGTTAATTTCTTCAACCCAATCAAAAAATGCAGAAGTTTTAATATAAAGTCTATTTTTCCCCATTTTACGTAAGACTTTACTAAAACCGTTTGTGTTTTGGTAAAAGATTAATTGTCTCAATGCACCTAGTGTTGGATAATCAAAATAATCATTCCATTTTGATACTGGAATTAATTCAGGCTTTTGATTTGTTTGTGTTGTGATTACTGCATGTTGTGTCATTTTTTGTCCTTTCTATTTTTTTGTATTCTTTTTACAAATTGATAGTAAAGGTTCGGGGTGAAAAATGATAGTGTAAAAATTACCCAAAAAATTTTAATTATAAAAATTCATTAAAAATAGTATGTGCAATATTTAATTTTTTGTAGAGACTAAACGATTCTTTTTTATCAATATTAAATTCTATATTAAAAATTTCCTTCAAGGTTTTCACTGTCGCTTTTTCTTCAATTTTTGGTAATTTTTTAAGTATAAAGTTATTTAAGTCTTCATTATCCAAAATTTTTACCAATATTCTATCAAGACGGCGTCTTATTGTGGTATCTTTAACATTAAACATTTTTGCTAAATCTTTAATTTCATAATTATCAAGAAACATGTTAATTGTTAATTTTTCTAAATCTGTAAACTTCACTATACGTAATACCAAATTTCTAAAGGTTTCTTTTGGTTCACAACAAGACTTTAATGTCTTATTTATAACACACGATATTTTATCTTCAGTTTTTATATCATCAAAATTTAAGATAAAACGTTCTAGGAGTCTTAAATTGTCTTCGTAACTAAGTTTTAAAGATGCTATAATATTCAATAATTCTTTTTCCAGTTCTTTTAGTTCAACTTCAGAATTAACATATAAACATACTAAGTTTCTTATAATATCCTTTAATATTTCGTTTTGTTGATCTTGAATATCGTAATATTCAGTCATCAACTCCCTAAAAGTTTTATCTTCATTTTTCATAATTAATCAACCTTTTTAAAACGTTGAAGCGCATAAGAACAGCAACAAACTTTATGTTCTAGTTCTTTTATATGTCCAGCTACTAAAGATAACTGATTCTCTAAAATACTAATATTGTTATATATTCCTCTTTGGTTTTTATCATCTTCTATTTTATCTTTTATAGCTTCCATACCGTTTATGATATCGGTTAAAACAGAAGAATCTCTTCCTATATCTATGCTATCAAATTCTAATTCCGTTGCCATTTGTTCAACTGTTAATTTATCCCATATTTTTTGATATTGTGCGATAGCGATTTCATCAGTAATAGTTTTGTTTGCAAAATTCATTTATCTTATTTCCTTTCTTTGATAGTGTGTATTTACAGGCATGAATTATTTGTTTTTAACTTCAGATAACATTTCTTGATTTGTCTTTTCTAATAATTCAGCTGTATGATTAATAGTTAAATGAGAATATCTTTTAACCATTTGCATAGTTTTATGGCCTGTAACTTGTGCAATATCCAACAAGCTACCACCATTCATAGCAATATTACTTGCTACAGTATGTCTAATATCGTGAAATCTAAAGTTTTCTATTTTGGCAAGTTCGATAACCTTGTAAAATCTTACGTGCATATCAATTAATTTTTTGCCGTCTTTTGTTGTAAAAAGATAATCACTATTAATATTTCTAATCTTTTTAAACTCTAAAAGTTCTCGATAAACATCATTTGTAATAGGCACACCTCTATTTTCGCCATTTTTAGTATTTAAAAAATAAAATTGACGGTGTTTAAAATCAACATTTTCCCATTTCAAATTTCTTATTTCGCTATATCTAGCACCTGTACCTAACGCGATATTGATAAATAAATGAGTCTCTTTATTATAGTTTTCACCTCTTAAATCAAACTCGTAACAAGCTTTTAAAAGTCTTTCAATTTCTTCAGGTGTTAAAATTCTATCTTTATTGGCTTTTTCTTTATTTCTAATAACTTTTTGCATAGGATTTTCATTTAGCCAACCATAATTCTTACAAGCAAAATTTAAAACAAGCGATAAGCTTGCTAAATATCTATTTACTGTTGCTGGACTTCTTTTCACGTTGCTTTTTGTTGCCCTTTGGTTTGGTTCATTCTCTAAAAGTTCCTTACATTCTGTTATTTTTGCAGGTGTAAGATTTGCTAGATAATATCTACCCAGTTTATTTTTCCACCAATCTAAATGGTGTTTAATATGGTTTCCGTAAGCAATTCTTTTTGGTAGTTCATTTTCTATATATCTATCAATTAAATTTGCTAATGTATGCTTTAATGACTCACTATCATTAATATACATACCTTTACGCATTTTAGATTCATTGTCTTGTATCCAAGTTTCAGCATCTTGTTTTTTTTGAAACGTTGCAGACATTACAGGATAACCTTGTACTCTAATTCTTGCAGTATAAGACATTTTACCTTTTTTATTTAATCTCTTTTGAATATCACCCATTTTAGAACCCTATCTTTTTTGTTTCTCTTGGTTTTTCAATTAAATTATTCAAAACCCCTATAATTTGTCTTATTGTTTTATCGTGTTCAGCAAGTTTATTATCCGTATTTTCAATATGTAACATTAACATCTTTTTAAGTTCTGCTAAATCTTGATCTTTTGCTGTTTGTAACATTGCATATTGTCGTAATCTGACAAATGCTCTTACTATTTCTATATTTACAGTAATAGCTCTATCGCTGTTTAAAATACTCGATAACATTGCTACACCTTGCTCAGTAAATACAGACGGTGTAGTGCTAGAATGTTTAAGGGTTTCAAACCTATCGCAATTTGCGATAAGTTCTTTAAGCTCGTCTTTATTGAGTTTAAACATAAAATCATCAGGGAAACGTTTTATATTACGTTTAACAGCTTCGTTAAGTCTATATGTTTGAACTCCATATAATTCAGCTAAATCTCGGTCAATCATAACCTTTTGACCTCTAATAGTGAAAATTTTGTTTTCAATAACTGTTAATTCATTTTCATTCATTTGCAAGACCTCAAAAAATTTATTTTGATATTTTTGTGACAATTTTGTGACAGTAATTTCAAAAAATTCCAAATAATTATAAAAAGATTATAAAAAACAAAAAGCTAAAAGTCAACAATATAAACAAAAAATCAATCTAATAAATTATAGATTTATTCTCAACTATGAGACTCTTAATCTCTTGGTCGTGGGTTCAAATCCCACCGGACTCATTTTTTAAATACAGATATAGCAAGGTTTTCAGACCTTGCTTATTTTTTGGAAAAATTTAAAAATTTGCTCTTGTCACACTCACGGGACAGTAAATAACTAAAAAGGCTTGAACATTTGTTCAAGCCTTTTTTCTAAATCTTTTATCTAAGTTAAGCAAATGTGTCAAAACCTTCTGCTTTTTTAGTTTTTGCTCTATGATTTTTTTCGAAAGCATCTGCCATTTGAATTAGCATTTTATTTTGAAGTTGTTGCATATCCATTTGTTTGTCCATTCTATGCAAAGCTTCCATATTTGAATTTGGACCAATAGCACTAATTGCATTAATTCTAGCTTGGTTACCCATCATCATATTATACTGAGCGTCATGTCGCATTGCTGTTGCTCGCATTAGACCTATTGTATTAATTAATGACATTCTTACCTACTTTCCACTTGCATTTTAACATATAATTATTGCTTTGTGAAGGGGGTAAAATACCTTATTTTAATAAAACATTACAATTAAAATTTTTCTATATTTCATGGTATTATCATATACAATATGAGCAAATTTACTGACCTTTTGAAAGAAAAAATTTTAATACTTGATGGGGCAATGGGAACGATGTTCCAGAAACAAAATCTTACAGAAGAAGATTTTCGTGGTGAGATTTTTAAAAATTCAAAAGTAAATTTAAAAGGTAACAATGATGTTTTAGCTCTAACAAAACCTGACGCTTTAAAAATAGTCCACAGAGCCTATTTAGAGGCAGGTGCTGATATTATTGAAACAAATACTTTTTCTTCAACAAAAATTTCTCAAAAAGATTATCATTTAGAAAATTATATTGAAGAATTAAATACAGCTTCAATAAAAGTTGCAAGAAAAATTGCAGATGAATATTCTACAGATGAAAAACCTCGTTTTGTCTCAGGTTCAATTGGCCCAACAAACAAGACTGCATCAATTTCACCTGATGTTGAAAATCCTGCATTCAGAGATGTTACGTTTGACGAATTAGTGGAAAATTATTCTGAACAAGCTGAAATTTTTATAAAAAATGATATAGATGTTTTTTTAGTAGAAACAATTTTTGATACCTTAAATGCAAAAGCTGCCTTGTATGCAATAAAAAAATCATTAGAAAAACATAACAAGGATATTCCAATAATGGTTTCTGTAACCCTAACGGATAAGTCAGGAAGAACACTTTCAGGGCAAACGTTAGAGGCGTTTTATTACAGTATAAGACCGTTTAATCCAATATCTATTGGTATAAATTGCGCTTTAGGTATTGAAGAAATGATTCCTTATATAGAAAAATTATCGAAAATTGCAACTTGTAATATAAGTTTGTATGCAAATGCTGGTTTGCCAAACGCTTTTGGTGGCTATGATGAAACTCCAGAAGATATGGCAAAAGGTTATGCCTATCTTGCAAAACAAGGTTGTGTAAATGTTTGTGGGGGTTGCTGTGGAACATCTCCTGAACATATCAAGGCAATTTCAGAAGCTTTAAAAAAATATGAGCCAAGACAAATTCCACAAATCGAGGAAAAATCTGTATTTAGTGGATTAGAACCTTTTTCTTTAAATGCCAAACAAAGATTTGCAATAGTTGCAGAAAGAACAAATGTTACTGGTTCTAAAAAATTTGCAAGACTAATTCAAGAGAAAAATTACGAAGAAGCCTTAAATGTCGCACGTGAACAAATTGAAAATGGTGCAAATATAATTGATATAAGTCTTGATATGGCTTTGATTGATACAAAATCTCAAATGGTTGAGTTCTTAAATCTTATTGCGTCAGAACCTGATATTGCCAGAGTTCCAATTATGTTAGATAGTTCAAAGTTTGATGTTATAGAATCTGGTTTGAAATGTATTCAAGGTAAATCTATTGTGAACTCTATCAGTTTAAAAGAGGGTGAAAAAAAATTTATTGAACATGCAAAAATTATAAAGGAATTAGGCTCTGCAATGGTGGTTATGGCATTTGATGAACAAGGACAAGCATCGACTACTGAAAGACGTGTTGAAATCGTTGATAGAGCATACAAAATTCTTACTGAAAAAGTAGGAATTTCACCTTGTGATATAATTTTTGATCTTAATGTTTTTCCAATAGCAACTGGCATAAAAGAGCACAACATAAACGGTAGTTCTTTTATAGAAGCTACAAAAATTATTAAAGAAAAATACCCAAAAGTTATTATTTCTGGTGGTGTTAGTAATATTTCGTTCTCATTTAGAGGTTTAAATCGTATTCGTGAAGCTATTCATAGCGTATTTTTGTATCATGCAATTAATGCAGGATTAGAAATGGCTATTGTAAATGCATCAATGCTTGAAATCTACGATGAAATTGAGCCAAAATTAAGAGAATTAGTTGAAGATGTTGTTCTTAATAGGCGAGATGATGCAGGCGAAAGACTTTTAGAATACGCTCAAGCAATGGATAATACAAAAGGTTCATCTCATAAAACAAATAATTCAGAATGGAGAAATGATCCTGTAGAAAAGCGTTTGCAGTATGCATTAATCAAGGGTAATTCTGAATATTTACAGCAAGATTTAGATGAAGCTTTAAAAGATTTTTCAGCGTTAGAAATTATTGAAAAACATCTTATGGATGGAATGAATGAGATTGGTGTACTTTTTGGTGCAGGTAAAATGTTTTTACCTCAAGTTGTGAAAAGTGCTCGTACTATGAAACAAGCTGTTGATTATTTAAAACAATATCTAGAAACAAGTAATAACAAAACAAAGGCTGGAAAAATTGTTCTTGCAACTGTAAAAGGTGATGTGCACGATATTGGTAAAAATATTTTGGGTTTAATTTTGACTTGCAATAATTTTGAAGTTGTTGATTTAGGTGTTATGGTAAATTGTAGCGATATTTTAAAAGCTGCAAAAGAAGAAAACGCTAATATTGTTGCTCTTTCAGGTCTTATCACTCCATCTCTTGAAGAAATGGTCGTTGTAGCTGAACAGATGGAGAAGGCAGGATTTACTCTCCCTGCTATAATGATAGGTGGTGCAACTACTAGTAAACTTCATACAGCGCTAAAAATTGCTCCAAAATACAACGGAATTGTTGCACACACTGATGATGCTTCTCAAGCTGTTGTTGTTGCTCAAAAGATAATATCTAAAGATAAAAAATTTATAGATAATTTAAAAGCCGAGCAGAAAAAACTTTTTGATGAATATCAAAATAATTGATGATAAAATAAATAAAAAAGGATAAAAATATGTTTGAAACTTTCTTTAAAAATTATATTTCACCAAAAAATATAGTATTTATGCTACTTTCGATATTATTTATAATTTTTGTTTTCAAAAATTCTGATATAGCAATAATGTTTTTTGCATCATACGTTCTTGCTTGTTCGCTTAATCCTTTTGTAAACAAATTAGTAGAAAAGAAAAAATTAAGTAGAAGTATAGCATCTGCAATAGTCTTGGGTTGTGGATTATTGGTGGTTTTTTTATTTTTAATTCCAGCAATTATTCTTGCAGGTAGTGAAGTGAAAACTTTTGCAACTTCTTTTCCTAGATATATAGGTAATTTTGATGAGTTTTTACAAGGTTTACCATTTTTTGATTTGAGCCTAAAAGATGTTGATGTAACTTCTGTTTTATCTTCTCTTTCTGAATCATCTCAAGCTATATTGAATAATATTATGGATACAGGTAAAGAAATTGGTTCTGCATTTATTTATGTTGTGATTTCGATAATGGTAATTTATTATTTTATGGCTGATAAGGATTCAATTAAGGCTACGTATTTAAAATCTTTTCCATCTCAAATGAGAAAAAAGGCAGAAAGTATTATTAATATAATTTCTCAAAAAGTCGGTGGGTATATATTTGCTCAATTAGTGACAATTGCAAGTGTTGGGCTAGTTATGGCAATTGGTTTATCTATTATGAGAATAGATTATGCTCTATTACTTGCATTAATCACAATGGTGCTTGATTTAATTCCTGTTGTTGGGCCAACAATAGCACTAGTTATTTGTGTAATAGCAACTTCTCAATCAGGTATTGTCGCTGTAACTACTGTTGTTGTTGTGTTTGCAATAGCACAACTTGTAGAAAATAATTTAGTAAGACCATTTGTTTTTGGTAAATTCTTAAATTTACATCCATTATTAATTTATCTATTTTTATTTATAATGGCAAAATACGCAGGTATCGTAGGCGTAGTGTTTGCGCCAGCTGTAGCTGCTACTGTTTGTGTATTGTACGAAGAACTTTATATGAAAAATCTAAACTAAAACTATTTATTCTTTTTAGCTTTTTTCTTAGCTTCATCAAAATTGTTGATATGATTAGCAGCTTCTTCTACTGTCATATTCATGGCTTTATCGTAGTCTAAATTATAACTTTTTAATAGTTTTTTCATTTCATCTGTTGAAACTGTTCCGTCTGTATTCAAATCAAATTTTGACATAACTTTATCTGTTAAGTCTTTTGTCAAAAGAGGTTTTGCAAAAATTGATACAGAACCTTTTGCTAAGCTATTAAACTCCTCTTGGTTAATACCTTTACCATCTTTATCGTATTTCTTTAAAAGTTCAGAAACTTTCATTTTCAAAGTTTTACCATTAATAAAAGATGTATATTTAACCATGCAGTTGTTATCCTAATTTACCTGTATATATTATTAAAGAAAAAATACTTTTCAAAAATTGTGCTTTTTATTTTTTATTGTAACATAATTAAATATTAAATTTTTGCAAAAAATTTGCAAAGCATAAAATAGTTTTATAGAATTAACCTGTTATGTACATTCCTTATGACAAAATCGAAGAATATCTTGAAGAACATTTTAACTATACAAAGTTAAAAAAGTATTTTTATCGCAAAAAGATTTCTCAAAATTTGAAATATATTGAGAAAAATGAGAAAAAAGTTATTTCAAGATTACGTAAAAAATATTCAAAAGGAAAGAAAATAAATGTTGTTTTCTATATTTATGATGAAGCAAAATGGAAATGTCAATCACTATACGAACTTTTAGAAGATAATGATAAATTTAATGTAAAAATTTTAGTTACAAGAAATTCTGTAGTAAACAAAGAAAATCCAAGTTGGCAGACAAAAAGATGTTTAAAAAAGACATATCAATTTTTCTTTGAAAAAGGGATGAATGTTGAATATGCTTATGATATAGAAAAGCAAGAACATATTCCATTTAAAAAATTTAAACCAGATGTTGTTATCTATCAACATCCTTGGTATGTCGAAACCTCTCAAGGCCCTGTAGTATGTTCAAAATTTGCACTAACATATTATGTGCCATATTATTTTCCAACAACAACTGCGCCAATTGACTACTATTTAAGATTTCATCGTTATATTGAAAATTACTGTGTCTTTGATGAAATAACAAAAAATGTTTATAAAGAAAAAATGGAAAATAAAGCTAAAAATGTAATTGTAACTGGTCAACCATTTTTAGATTACTTTAGAACACATCATAATAAAGGGTATAAATATACAATTTATGCTCCACATTGGTCTATCTGCAATCAGGGTATCGCTTATGGAACATTTGAATGGAATGGCAAATGGTTGCTTGAATATGCCAAAGGTCATCCAGAAATGCAATGGGTTTTTAAACCTCATCCATTATTGAAAAAGGCTTTGGTTGATAGAAAGGTTATGACAGAAGAAGAAGTTCAAAATTATTATGAGGATTGGAACTCTGTTGGTATTGTTTATGAACACGGTGACTATTTGGACTTATTTAATCAATCAAAACTTCTTATAACAGATTGTAGTTCATTTTTAGGCGAATATTTTATGACAGAAAATCCTGTAATTCATTTGATTTCAAAAAATGCAACACCTTATAATGAAACAATTAATCAAGTTATAAAACATTATTATAAGGCAGAATGTATCGAGCATTTAGCAGAACTTTTATCAGAACTTCCAACTCAAGATTATATGAAGGAAGAACGTATAAAGGCTATTGAAGAACTCGGATACAAAAACAATAACGCTTCTCAAAATATATTGAATAATATTTTAGAAAAACTTTCATAAAATTTTTCGTTAAAAAAGAGGGCAAGTTTTTTCAAAACTTACCCTCTTTTTTATTTTTATAATTATGCTTGTTGTGCTTGCGTCATATTTACAGCTTGTGCGTTAATTTTTTCAATCACGTTATTAAGTTTTGCAAGATATTCTTTTTGCATTTTTTGTTCTTTCGCGTGATCTTTTAAGTTCAAGCCTGAAACGAAGTTTGCTTTTGTTTGAACATAACTTGCAACTTGAGCTAAGTTTTCAGCATTCAATCCTTCAGTTAATCCGTCTAATTCTGAAGCATTCTTCATTTCTAATTGCATAGCCTTGTCGTTTTGACCAAGGTGGTCAACTAATTGTAATGCATTATCAACACCACAAGTTACTTGAGCATTTTCTAGGAATGAATAGAATCCTTCATCTGTTGATAAATCGTGTGATTGACCTGATGCTTGATCCCATTCTTTTGGAGTTTTGATTTTAACTAAATCTTTACGAACTTCGTGCATGTGTCCGTTAGAAGCTTCGCTCATCATTGTTACTGCTGTGTCAAATTTAGCCAATTCATAACAACCTTTAACAACATAGCCTTCGTAAACTTGAGCCATTTGTTTTTTAGCTGGGTCATCTGATTTTGATAATCTCAAGAATTCTTTTAATGTTTCTTTTGGATTATTCAAAACGTGGTATTGGTTGAAGCTATCTTCAAATTCTTTATAAGATTTATCAACATTTTTGCCTTTTATAGCACTTGATAAGTAGTTGTTTAATTTTTTAGTAACAACGTGTCTATGTTGAGGTTCAATGTTTGCTTCGATAAATGTTTTCTTACCTGATGCAATATCAGCTAATTGGTTTTTCTTAGCTAAAGCAATTTGTTCTTTAGTTAAGCCTTGAGAATCCATTTTGCCGTCTTCCATCATTTTTAATGCATTAACAACTGCAACACCTTGTTGTAAAGTGTTTGAGAAGTTTTTAGCCAAAGCTGTTGTTTCTTCTTTTGTTGTTAATTGGCAATCAGGATATGCAGCTCTTACCCCGTATTGTTTGAACATTTTGCCCTTCATTTCTTTAATTTGTTTTGAGGTATTCAAGTTATCCCAATCACGTTGCAACATAAAGTATGCTTCTTCGAAAGAATCACCATTTTTAGTAAATTTGATGTTATCTTGAATTGCGTCCATAAACATTGCATTTTTCAACATATTGTTTGGTTTTGATTCCAAACCTTTGATTTGTCTTACAACTTCAAATGGAGTGATTTCTTTAACGCTTAATTCTTCATCGGTTGCAGATTTTAAGATTTTTGTTAAGCCTTCAAGGTTTTGACTTGTCAATTCTTTAAATTTTTCAACAAATTCGTTATTATCTTTTGGATCATATTTTGCGTCAATGAAATGTTTTACAACTTGGAAATCTTTATCTTTAATTGTGTCAATATTTTTTGCATTTAAGCCCAATTTATCACCATTCAATAACATTTTTGTGAACGAATTAGTTGCTGCTTCTCTTGTGAATGACATTTTTCTTGAAATATCTTTCAAGTAACCTTGAGTACGTTTATGAGCCTTTGAAACATCAGCTTCTGAATTGATGTTTGCTAAGTCTGTCATAACTTCTTTTTCGATTAAGTCTTTTGTTTCACCTGCATTTTCAGCTCTCTTCATAACTTTGTCTAAGTCTTCTGCTGAAACTTTGTTCAAAGTTTGAAGTACATTTGCAACGCTACTCATTTTGATTTGTGGACCAACGAAAGCGTTTTGTACTAAGCTTTGTGCTGTAGAAGTTGTGTCATTGTTTTCTGTTGGTAAAATACCATCAAAGAACATTTTTAATGGTTCACCTTTAACGTTACCTGGTTTATATTTGAAGTCTTCTACAAGAACACCATTTTGCCATGCAGAGTTTGTAATGTAACCGTCTTCACCACCACGTCCACATTGGTAGTCAGTTCTTAATAAGCCTTTTGAATCTAACCAAGTTTTCTTGTGTTCGCAAGCGCCCCAAGTGTTATCGTGCATGATAGCATCTTTGATTTCTACTTTACCAGTTTTAGGGTCTTTAACCATTAATGGTGCAACATCAGCGATGTATTGTGCGTGTCCACCACGTTCGTTGTGGTAAACCGATGTACCAGAAATACCCGAGTGTTTGCCGTGTTTGATTTTTTCAGCTGTCACTTCTACGCTTTCTTCTGCGTAGAATGGTTTACCAGTCATTTGTTCCAAGATACGAATTTCTTGAGGTGTGCAAAGACCTGATGAACCTTCTGAAACCCAGAATGAACCTTTTTCAGCACCGATTTTCTTAGCTTGTTCGTTCAATGGTTTTTCAAGTTCTTTTTCTTTTGCAGCTTTTTCTCTTGTTACTTCTGAATACATTTTATTCAAGTTTTTGCCAACTTTATCTAATGCTGATTTTTCTGCATCAGTCATTTCGTACAAGTTTGGCATATCAAGTTTTTCGCCTTTAACTTCTGCTTTTTCTACAACAGCTGCATATTTTGCAATCTTATTGTATTTGTCTTGCATACTTCTTAAAATTGGCTCTGATACAACTTTGCCTTCTTGTTCGTATTTTTTCATAACATCAGCTTTTGTCGCATCTTTACCTAAACCATATTTTTTAGCTTCACTTGCAAGATTTTCTGGAATATCAAGTTTCATATCTTGAGCAGAACGATACATTGCAGCTGCTTCATATAGTGGTTTATAAAGTTTTTTCATTTTAGCTTCTGGAGATTTTGGCATAACCTCTTTATTCATAGCTTCAGTTGTTTCTGTTGAAAGTTCATACATATTGAAGATATTTTCCATTCTTGCGTCGATATCTTCTTGTTTTACGTTTGGATTTTCAGCTTTAATGAAGTTTGCCATTTTTTGTTTCTTCATTGATTGTTCTTCGTAATCAAAGAAGTGCAAATCATCTGATTGTTTACCTTTCACTTCGCCCATTTTTAAGAAGTGGTTAACAACTTTTGTCATTTCTTCATCAGATTTTTCTGGCATTAAAGCTTTTAATTCGTTTGTCAAAGATTTATTAGCTTTTACAACTGTTTGTGCGTTAAATCTTGCGTTTTGTCTTTGTTCAACAGCTTCTTTTTCTCTTTTTTGAATACCTTTTCTTGCTGTTTTGATTGATTCTTCAGCTTTTGTTAAAGCTCTCAAATGATATTGATGAGGAACTAATTTAGGATTATCTAAATCTCTCATTAAATGAGAATCATGGAATGTATCAAAGTATTTTTTATCAAAGGCTGAGAAGTGAGTACTTTGAGTTTTACCATCACCAGAATTGCCTGCAATATTCATCCATTGTAGTGCTGATGCGTCAAGAATTCTATAACCTTTATCATCTGCATAGTCAAAATCTACAGGAGTTTTTTGAACAGAAACTTTTTTACCTGTTCCTAATTCAGTTGGGTCATAAACCTTCATTGTAGGTTTATTGCTTAATTCTTCCATAATCATAGTTACATATTTGTCTTTGTATTCGTAAGCCATAACTTTTCTTGATGTTGAAATAGCAGCACACATACCGTGATGTCTTTGGTCTGTTGTTTTGATTGTTGGTTTGTCATCTTCTGCTGTTTTTACAACAAGGTCGTTTAACAATTCACCTAAAACTTGAGGTTTTTTATCTTTTAATTGAGCATTGATTTTGTATTCAGGGCTCATCATTTTGTTTAATTTTTCAAGACAAGATTTCTTTTCTTCTGTTGTGATTTCTGTTGAAATAACGAAGTAGTCTAGGTTTTTAGAAATGTTTTTAACTGCATCAATTTTAGAATTATTCATAGCTTGAGGCAAGCCTTTTGTTTGCATCAATTTATTTCTCAAATCTAAAACAGCTTTTTCATCTTTTGTCATTTCTTTTTTATCAACAAAAGTAGCTTTAAATTGCTCTTGTAATTTTGCTTTATTTGGAGAATCTGTATTTGCTAAAGCTTTTGCTGTAGCTTCTTGTAATTTTCCTTTCCAATTATTGTTTGATTTTTTATCATCTAAATCAAAACTTGTACCATATCTTAAACCTTGTGCAACGTTCATTAAGAATTTGATATTTTCTTCAGAAGAATCTTCTGATAATTTATTGATTGCATTATTAATATTACGTTGATTATTTAGAGTAAGTGCATCACCCTTTTGTTTCAACTGTTCTACTGTGTTTTTGTCTTCTCTTTTACCTAAAAATGAAACGTTAAACATATATTCTCCTAACCTACTATATAGTCTTGATTTTATTATACTACGGCATTGTTGAATTGTTAATATCAAAATGACTGTTTTTTATATCTTTTAATATATTTTTACAACCTACTACTTTTGTAATTTTTAATTATGCATTTGTTAATTTTTCGCTCAAATATGCAATTGTTTTTGGAAAATGTTGTTGCAAGTATTGAGCTCTCATTGCAAGTGCATAATTTGCTTTATAAGTATTTAAAATTGCGTTTGTTTCGGCAATTGTTTCCTTTCTGCCTCTGTCTTTTTGACCTTTTACTGCTTCGTTTGCAATAAAATAGTCAATGTGGTTTCTTTGAGCTTCTGGATATTCTTTCAAAAAGTTTTTCTTTTCGCTTTCGTAGATTTTTTTGAAATCTTTATCACTAGAAAGTTCATCTTTTATTTCTAATTTAAAATCTTGTCCTAAACTTGATGGTCTTTTACCTGAATCAATAGCATGTCCAAGTTCGTGCAAAAATACTGCTGGATTGTCACTAACAGTTATTCTACTAGATGTTAAATAGTCGTCGCTAAACATATCCATATCAGTTGAACATTTTGATTGAAAATCGTTGTAAACTGTTTCTACACTAGTAACTTTATTTGCTAAAGCCATTAATTCGTCGCCAGAAATAGTTTTTAGCATATTTATTACAGCGTCTTTTTCTTGTCCAAAGACTTTGTTTTCAAATTTTAGTTCAGCTTTTTTGTCTGTATTTCTTTCAGAAATGTTTAAACCTTCTTTATCAAGTATGATGTCGTAAGTTTTGCCATTCCTTGTTGAAACAAACTTATTGTCATTAATTTTTTCGAAAGTTTGTTTTTGGTTCATCAAAACTTTGCCATTAACGTCGGTAATTTTGTAGTCAATAATTCTATTACCGTTTTTGTCATCTTGATATAGATATTGTGTTCTTGTCATATCGGAAGAACGCATATCTTTTTTAATAGTTGTTATGCCTGTTTTTTCATCATAAGTTGCTTTTGCTAATGTTCTAGTTTTTCCGTTTGGAAATTCATATTTTACATTATAAAAATCTGCAACTGGTGAAAGTTCTGCAATTTCTTTTCTTAGAAGTTTGCCTTGTTTGTCTTTTTTAGTTTTTGTTTCTGACAATACAACATTGAAACCAGTTTTTGAATCCCAGTCAGCAACGATTTCTGATGTTAAATTGTTTCTGTAATCCTCTGATTTGATTTCTACAAAAGCTGCTGCAGTGTAGTTATCAGTCATTTTTGGTGTTTTATAAGGTGTAACCTTTGAAGTTTCTTTTGCTAAAATCTTGCCTTTTCTATCAACTGTAATAGAAGTGCCTTCTTTTTCACCTTCTTTTGATGTGATAATAACTGTTTCATTATCATCAAACTCATTTGCTTTGCATTGCAAAACTTTAGTTTTATCAGTTTTGATAGATTGACCAAGTTCAATAATTTTATCAATATTCCAATCACTTCTGATTAAAAATTGTTTACTATTATCATCAAAGCCTGCTTTATCAATTTTTTTTTGATTTTCAACTGTAAAATTATTTGGAGTTGTTTTTTCGAAAGTATCTCTACCCCAACCCATTACAGGGTTTGATGCAAAGTTGTTTTGAACTTTTTTTACTGGTTTAATTCCAGTAAAATTTATATTACTAAAATTTATATTCACGTTTCCTACACCTATATGTCTTTAAAAACATGAATATAAAAGAAATTGCCTATTATAAAAACTTCTTTAAAAAATATTAAATCTCAAGTTCTGTCACAAATTTAATTTTCTATTTCTTTTGTCCATTTGTCTTTACCCCAAAGTTCTAGGTAAATTTTGGGTGCATTTTCATCCAAAACGTTCAAAGCATTTTCTATTTGTTTTAAAATTTCTGCTTCTTGCTCTGGAGTTGCATCTTTTGGAACATAAATTGGTTCAGAATAGCAGTTTGCAATTTTAACGATACCAACAGGGAACTGTAATTTATCCCAAGTCGCAAGTTTTATCATGTGCTTTGATGGTGAATACCAATTCATAGGAATAATTGGTGCACCTGTGTGTTTTGCTAAAGCTATAATACCTTTTTTGGCTTTTTTAGCAGGTCCATTTGGACCGTCTACCATTACTGCAACATTCTCGCCTCTTTCTAAAGCTGAAATCATTTCTATTGTAGAAGATACTCCACCTTTATCAAGTATAACTCTGTTTTGAGAACCTCTAATTGTTTTAAAGCCAAAATATCTTGCCCCTGCATCAATGATTTCGCCGTCCATTGAACGACTAATCAAAACATTTGTATTTTTTCTGTTTTTCAACCCGAAAATACTACATTGATGAGCATGCCACAATGCGTATATTGCAGGTTCTTTATCTTGATAATTGTGTAATTTAAACCAAGCCATGTGTCTTTGTATAGAAAATAAAAGAACAATAAATTTTCTTAGTATAAATGCAATTATTTTTTCTTTTGTAGATAATTTTTGTTTTATTAATTTCATAAAAAATAACCTTTTAAAATTTTTCTTAAATTTATTATAACTTAAAAAGGGTAAAATCCGAAGACTTTACCCTTTAAAATATTTAATTATGTTGATTAATCTTTTTTGAAAATAATATCAAGAGCTTCTAGTTTTAAAGCTTTTGCTGTGATAAATGCTGAAACTAATATAAAATAGTAAACAACACAAGAAGTTATGGCTGTGCTTATAACGAATAATATTGGATTTCTCAAAACTATTACGCTAGATAATAAGCCTGAAACTATAGCCCAAATTGCACATAATGCAAAAATTATTGCAATGCCTTTGAAATATTGTTTTTTATCTAATAAAAATATTTTTGTAGCCATCATATATCTAAAATAAGTTAATAGATTTGATTTATACGCAAACATATAATTGAAAATTGGTGCGTAAAAGAAGAAGATAAGTAATACAACTGTAATCATTGCTATTGTTAAGTAAAACATAACTTGGTTTGCAAAAGCTAATGCAATAATAACACTTGCTGTTAAAAATAATGACGCAACTATAACAAATAAAATATAGATGAGTCCGACGCCTACTGCTAATTTTAGACCTTGTATAAAGTTACGTTTAATATCCATATTTTCTAAAATATAATTATCTTCTTGTTTTGACAAAGATTTTATTATTGATAAAAAATATCCACTTGGTATAAACATTAATGCCAAAGATATGAAAGTTAAAAGAATGTACACCCAGTTCCAAATAGGATCATACATAGAATCTTGCCAGTGTGCATTTAGTACTGGAATAAATTCATGAAGTATGTTTGAAAAGTTTGAAACAATTGACGATACAAAAATGAACAATAAGATAATGTATGTTTTCTTGAAAAATTCTGCATCTTTAAACATATAATAAAAAGCTTTTTTCATATAACTCTCCTTAAAGAATAATTTTACAAAAGAATTATAGCAATTTCTATTAGCCAACGCAATAATTATTAACTATTGTGATAGTATAAAAATAAAAAAAAGGATAAAAATGGAAAGATGTTCTTGGGTTAATATGAAAAACCCTTTGTATATTAAATATCACGATGAAGAATGGGGTGTTCCAACTCATAGTGACCGTGACTTATATGAGCTTTTAATTCTTGAAAGTTTTCAAGCTGGACTTTCTTGGGAATGTGTTTTGAATAAGCGTGAAAATTTTAGAAAAGCTT
Organism: uncultured Candidatus Melainabacteria bacterium; assembly: GCA_934693165.1. Classification (GTDB taxonomy): domain Bacteria; phylum Cyanobacteriota; class Vampirovibrionia; order Gastranaerophilales; family Gastranaerophilaceae; genus UBA791. Next base: position 75,523 of record CAKUUX010000003.1, on the reverse strand, counting down.
TTGATAATTTTGATATTGATAAAATTTTAAATTATGATAATAAAAAAATTAAAGAACTCCTTGAAAATACTGGCATAATAAGAAACAAATTGAAAATTAATGCAACTATAAATAACAGTAAAATTTTTAAAGAAATTCAAAAAGAATTTGGCTCATTCGATAAATATATTTGGAGTTTTACAAATGGAGAAATTGTTGTTGAAAGTTTTGACAAAAGAACATTTTCACCTCTTTCAGATGAAATTTCAAAAGACCTAAAAAAGAGAGGTATGAAATTTGTTGGCACAACAATTATTTATTCCTATTTGCAAGCAATTGGAATAATTAACGGACATTCTGAAAATTGCGACAAATTCAAATCAAATTAGACACTCTTAAAGAATTTATCGGCTGCAGAATAATCTAAGTTTCTCATATAATCTTCAGAAACTTTTTCCTGATAATGTCCATTATAATATTCAAATTTATATTTCAAAAAGGCTTCAACGGCAATATCTTTTTCAGACATTTCAGGGTGCTCTTTTTTCATATTATCAACAAAATTCATATAATTCTTATCAATGACTACTGTTTTCATGCCATTTGGACTTGGTGCATCTATTTGGTTAAAATAATCAGAGTCATTCTTTTTTGCTTCTGAATATAATTTATATTCCATAAAGAATGTTACGACTTCCTGTTGTAATGGTGGCATTTTATCATCAAGAAGCGCATGTGTTAACTCATGTGCCATAACAGAAGCAATTTCTGGTTTTGAAATGGTATCATCAACTGTAATGATATTTCCTGTATGCGTTCCTACTGCATATTTTCTCTTGTTATCGTACAAACATTGATCTTTCAAGATATCTGCAAAATCTTGTTGTAGTTCTGTTGGTAAATGTTTCATGTTGTCCAACATATAAACGCCACTTTCTAGTAATTTGTGCGCTGCTTTTTTATCTTGAGTAGTTATTATATTATTCTTAATATTATTCCCAGCAGCTTCTACATATCCAACTTTATCAAGCTCCTCTATTGCTTTTAAAAATTCAGACAAATCAATATTTTCATTATGAGTTTGAGAAGAATGCCCTGCAGATGAGAAGTATCCTTTTTCTTGATTATCAATTTTACCATCACCGTTCAAATCAAAGACTTCAAAACCTTTTTTCACATTGCCATTTTTGTCAGTAATATCTTTAAACTCAGCTTTGGCATCAACTTTAAACAGATTTTTCACATCATCTGTTATAACGTTATTATTATTTTCATCTTTTATATCTAATTTTTCTAATTCTTCTAACTTTTGTTTTGTTATTTCTATTTTTTCTTTTTCATAAACAGTGTGCTTACCTTCTTTATTGATAACACCAGAAGGATTATCGTCTTTTGAAGAGTCTTTGTCTAAATTTTTCAAATATTTTTCAAAATCGTCTATTTTTGAAAATTTGCTAACTCCAGCTTTTTCTTGATAAGTTTTTTCTACCTCATCAATTTTACCATCGTCGTTTAAGTCAAATATTTCCATACCTTTTTTGACTTTACCGTCTTCATCTGCAATTTTTTTAGATACATCACTATATTCAAACCCAAAGACTTCCTTCAGTTCAGGTGTCATAATAGATTCACCTTCTTCGTTTTTATATTTTGAAGCAATGTTATTTTGAACTTTTTCAAGCTGTGTTGGATTTAATTTAAACATTTTATCAATAAATTTAACTAAATCTTGTTGAGTAATGTCTTTTTTCTTAACTTTTTCATCTTGCAAAAAGATATTAATATCGCTTTGAGTAATAGTACCTTGAGATCCTTCCTCCTTATCTAACATGTTTATTGAGACAATTTTATCATCAGATTTTGTTGTTTTATTACTAGAATTATTCGTCAAATAATCAAACAAGAATTGTTCTTTTTTATTTTCTTTAAAATCAGCTTTTTTAATAGAAAATTTTCTGTTCTTGATGTTAAATTTAATTTCTTCGTTATTAATTTCAGACATAGTTATCCTACCTTGCCCATGTAAAAACATCTGAATAAAAAAAATTTACTATTTATAAAATATTTTTAACAAATTTTATAATTTGAATTAGAATAAAAAAAGGAGAAATAAAAATGAAAGTTTTCAGTAAGCAAAAAAATTCAAGAATGTGTTTTATCTGTGGGATGGATAATCCTCAAGGTTTTAAATCACAATTCTATAATATGGAAGACGGTAGTGTGATTACACCAGTTAGATACAAGGATGTTCACCAAAGTTTTCCTCAAAGAGTTCATGGTGGATTAATTGCAACAATGTTGGATGAACTTGCTTGTCGTGCTTATTGGGTGAATGGAGATTATACTCTTGGTGTTACAACTTCTATGGAATTAAAATATAGAAAACCAGTACCTTATGATGTTGATATTTTGGGTCAAGGTTATGTTGTTTACGATAAGTCAAGAATGTTTAAAACCAAATCAAAACTTATTGATGCAGATGGAACAGTTTTTGCAGAAGCTATTACAACATACTTAAAATTATCAGTAGAAAAAATTGCTGAAAATGTTAATGTTCACGAAGAAATGCCATATTTAATTGACGATAACATAACAGAAATTGACTATGTTTCAATAATGGATTAATTAATATTAAAGTTTGTAAAAATCATCTTACAATTAAGCAATAATCATGTTTTAGCTACCTTAAATGAAAAGTAAGGTAGTGTATTTAAAATGATAATTAATCCAATTAATACAGTTGCAAAAACAATATCAAAGCCTATTAACAAGGTTGTTCCTCAACCAAGGATGATTAATGGTTTAGCTAAAGATACTTTTCAAAAAAGTTCTGCTATGACTGAACCAAAAAGAATGATGCCTCCTAATATGGGAGTTAGCGATGTTTTTGATTTGGCGTACACAACTCTTAGACCAGAAAACAAAGAGAAAGTTGACGAAGCAACTAATAGATTAAAAAAACAATATGGAAATGATGCAATAGTAACATTTGAAACTGATAAGTATTCACCAAACGATGAATATCGTTTAAAAGTAAAAATGGGTTCTTTTGAAGAATACTCTGAATTTTATGATAATGATATAAATAAAATTGGTGAAGAAGAAGTAAGTCATTACTCTAAAAAAGGACAGTTATATATTATTACTAAAAATACTGATTATAGAAATAATACGACTACAAAAGTAAGAAAACAATTTGACAATAATGGCAAAAAAGTCGTAACGGATGAAGTAAGAATTATAAGAGATAAAAATAATAATCTTGTAAGAAAAGAAATGATGACTCATTCGGATATTACTGGTGCTTATAATCAAAAATATGTTTATCCAAATGGCACAGAAAAAGTTATTTCTCAAACACGTAAATTCAAAAAGTTTGACGGAATGGAATGTATCCATAAAGACATGACTTCTCTTGATGGAACAAGAACTCAATATAAACTTGAACAAGATAACAAAGGTAACAAACTTTTAGAATACAAAATTACTGATAAAAATGGTAAAGTTTTGATGAATTTAAACAAAACAATGGAAAGAGTTGCAGATAATAAAGTTATTTCATCGAGTGGTGATAAAGTTTATGAAATGACTTTTGAGCCAAAACAAATAACTATTCAAGAAAAAGGCAAAGAAGCAACTGTTATTCCTATAAAAAGAGGCTTTTTCTCAAAAGGTTTAAAATTGACAGGTGAAAAGAAAGAAATGGCTGATTTGTTACAAAAATTACCAGCTGAACAGTTAAAAGCTTTGTCAAATACAGTAAAAGTTTTGAATGGTACAAATAATACAAAAGAATGTAATATGTTGCCAGATAAAAAAAGAATTAATACTATAAATGAAGTTTTTTCTGTTTTACATGAAACAGGTCATGCAATAGATTTTAGACATTCAAGCTTTTTTATGCCAAATATTACAGCTATTTCTAATGATAGTGATTTAAGAAAAATTTATACAGAAGAAAAAGATAATTTTGACAAAGCTTATCCAAATGCACAAAGAGAACATCTTGATTATTTTATAAACCAAAAAAATCATTATAGTGGTAAATGGGGTGGATTGGAAGAACTTGTTGCAGAAACGAATGCTCTTAGAGATTCTTATACAACAGAAGACGGCTTAGCTGTACGTGTACAATATTTGCAACAACATTATCCACGCACAATCGCTTATATCAATGATAAATTAGAAAACGCTATTGATAAAAAGTAGTTTAAGCGTTTCCTTTTACATAAATATCATCTACTGTTTTTGGTAGTTCATTTGGAACGTAAGTTTTTAGGTATCCAATAACTTCTTCTGGTGATTGAGCCAAATAGTAATAATATGAAACTTTTGTTTGTGCAAATCTTTCGAAGATAAGTTGTTCAAAGAATTCAAACAAATTGTCGTAAAAATGATTTGTATTCAAAAATACAATTGGTTTATTATTGTAGCCTAAAATCTTTTGTACAATCATTTCTGAAACTTCTTCCAGAGTTCCAAATCCTCCAGGGAGTGCAATTATGCCGTCTGAAAGTTCGTCCATTTTAGCCTTACGTTCTCTCATACCTTTTGTTATGTGGTATTCGTCATAAGTATTATTATCAGAATGTTTACAGATTTCATCCAATCTTTCTGGAATTATTCCTATTAATTTTGAGCCGTTTTCTTTTGCGCTTTTTGAAACAGCTCCCATAATTCCCATTGACGAACCTCCATAGATAAGGTTATAACCATTTTCTGCAAGAAGTTTTCCCATTTTTGTGGCTTCATCATAATATGATTGGTCTAAACCGTCACTAGCTCCACAAAATACGCATATATTTTTCATAAAATCTCCTATTAATTTTTAAAACCTTCATCTACAAGTAAAGTGTCATTTTCGCAAGAACCTGTAGCTAATTCGTCACAGCGTTCATTGTATTCGTGACCAGCATGACCTTTTATCCATTCAAAAGCTATTTCGTGAGGTTTCATTGCTTCTATTAATCTTTTCCATAAGTCAACATTCTTTACAGGGCTTTTGCCTGCTGTACGCCAATTTTTGGCTTGCCAACTGTCTAGCCATTTATTTCTTATGGCATCAACAAGGTATTTGCTATCTGAGATAAGTAAAACTTCAGAAGGTTTTTTTAAGGCTTCTAATGCTACAATTGCGCCCATTAATTCCATTCTATTGTTTGTTGTTAATTCATAACCTGCTGTCAATTCTTTTTCGTGATATTGTCCTTTTGAATCAACAAAAGTTAGAATAGCGCCGTAACCACCTCTTCCAGGGTTGGATTTACAAGCGCCATCTGTATATATTGTAACTTTACTTTTTGTACTTTCTGCCATTAAATTTTCCTTTTCAATAAAACAATAGTTTTATGATACTTTATTTGAAAAATTTTGGCAAATTATGTGTAATAACTTTAGTATTCAATACCTTCTCTAGCCATAACACCTTTATTATAATAGTGTTTTACTTCTTTGATTTCTGAAACCAGGTCTGCAACATCAATAACACTCTTATGAGCATTTCTACCTGTCATAACAATCTCAACATTTTTAGGTTTGTTTTTTATTGTTTCAATAACGTCTTTTTCGTCAATCATGTTCAAATCAAGAGCAATGTTTATTTCGTCAAGAACAACAACATCAGCTTCTCCATTTTGGATAACCTTTTTTGCGTTTTCCCAACCTTTTTGCATAATCTTTTTATCTTCTTCTGTTTCATTTGAAGTGTACACAATTCTATCAAGTCCTGCTTGATTTATAGTAAGATTTTTTCTGATATCAGGTTGCAATTTATTGAAGGCTTTGATTTCGCCATAATTGTCTCCACCTTTTGTAAACATTGTTATGTTTACTTTTTTACCTTGACCTAAAGCTCTTAAAGATAAACCCATTGCTGCTGTTGTTTTACCTTTTCCGTTTCCAGTGTAAACTTGAACAAAACCTTGATTTTTTTTATTATTGTTGCCCCTGAAAGTTACGTTTGATGTGTATTTTAAGTTTTGTATTCCTAAATATGCCATGTGTGTTAATGCATCTTGTTTGAATGGAGAAGATACATTTTTATTTTGTGTAAAATCTACCTTTTTGGGAGTTTCAGCTTCTTTAGTTTTTACTGCACCTAGAGTATTAACATAATATTGTGGGGTAATGCCATTTATTTTCATTTTCCTACTTCCTTATTAATTTTTAATCATAAACACTAAAATATTTTCTAAGCTATTTTTTTTGTAACAGGTGAAAGTGCATCAAATTTTAATAATGTGAAAATTTGTTTTCTTTGATCATCTGTTAAATTACCAGGGTGTTCTTCGTTGATAGGTAAATTTTTTGGTTCAATTTCTAAATATTCACACATTGCATTAAGTTCACCCATAAAATTATCTAATTCTTTTTCTGGCATAGAATCTTTTAACTCTTCTCTCATTAATTTCATTGCATCTTCATTAGAAAATTCTTTTTTTGAATCTTGAGCTTTTGTTGTTTTTACGAACATATCTCTATCTGGACCTTGAAGGTTCATTTTTGGGACTTTGAAAATAGGATTTGTAACTCTTTGTTGTGGTTGAACTTTTGCTTGTTGTTGAGGTAATGCTTTAAAAGCCATTTGTAAAATCTTCATAATTTCTCCTTTTGTATATTTGTCTGATAGTTGTATGTATATTTTTTCAACATTGCTGAGGTAATTAATATAAGGGAATTTGTTTACACCATAAGGATACACATATTGCTTATTTTATATTTCAGAAAAGGGTAATCAAAGTTTTATATTTTGTATTCCCTGTTTCCTGTCTCGAGGTTGAAAACGAATTAAGCATTCCGACTTTAACGGTTGCGGACCAGCGAGGGATTCTCACCCAACTTTCCTTAATCCATTGATTAAATTCTATACCAAATAAAAACTATATGGAACATGTGTTTTAACATGTTTTAACAATTATTTTTACTGTTTTTCTTGACATCAAACTTCTATGATTTTATCATTGTTGGCATAATGATGAATTAAGAAATTGAGGATAGTATGTTAGGTTATAATCATTTTAAATCTTTAACATCTGAAAAAAAGATGTTTTATATATTTTTAGTAGCTCATTTGATTGTTTGGTCTTGTATCGGTTTAATTAGAACTGTAATGCCAACAGATACATTAGAAGGTATTTATTGGGGTTCTTTACATGATTTTGGAACTCCTAAACATCCACCTCTTGCAGGTTGGCTTACATATTTAGCTTACATTCCTTTTAAACTTGATTTTTGCACATATTTATTAAGCCAAGCATTCATTTTAGGTGGTTTTATTTTTATATACAAAATTGCAAGAAAATTCCTTGATGAACAAAAATCTATGTTATCAGTAATTGTTCTTGAAGGTTGTTGGGTATATAGCTATATAACAGGCTATTATGGTTTTAATCCTGATGTAGTTCTTTTATTTATATTACCTTGTATAACTTATTGTTTTTACAACTGTATGAAATTTGATAAACCTCTTAACTGGGTTATTTTAGGTATAATTGTGGGTATTGCATTTTTAAATAAGTACCAAACTGCTTTCTTAATTCTACCTATGTTAATTTGGGCATTAATGTTTAAGATAGATATTTTTAAAAATATTTGGTTTTATTTTTCAATAGTGACAGCGTTTATAATCTTTTCACCACATATTTTATGGTTAATGCATTATGATTTCTTCCCATTTATGTATTTTGAGGGAGAAATGAATTCTAATTCAATATGGAATCACATTTCTGCACCATTGATGTTTGTGGTAATGCAATTGTCGGCTATTATTGGCACATTATTGATTTACGGAATTGCAAGAATTAAATTCAAACAACCTATGAGATTTATAAAAAATTATGACAAAAAACAATTTTGGTTTATTTGTTTATTGGGTTTGATACCAATTTTGTTACATGTTGTAATGGGCTTTTTTGCTGGTGGAAGTATGCGTCCTAGATGGGGTTATGAATTTTGGTTTATGTTAGGCATAATGCTATTTTACTTTTTCCCATTTGAAATTAAAGAAGGTGAATTTAAATTTATAACTAAATCAGCCTATGTTGTAATGTTAATTATATTTTTATCTTTAGGTGGATTACTCTCTATCGAAATGAATTACAGAAGTAGATATCCAGTAGCTCATGTTTACGGTGATATGCAAAAAGCTTGGGCTCAAAAATATGATACGCCAATTAAATATTTGGGTGGTTATATTGAGTGGACTTTACCGATTACAATTTATGGTGAAAATCATCCTGATACAATTTTAGATACTTTTGGATATCCAAATCCTTGGATAAGCGAAGAGGCTAGAAAAGAAGCAGGTGTGTTAGTTATAGATAGACAACCACTTTTAGTTGATTTCCAAGCTAGACGTGCTGCTCCATATCTTGCAAAAGATTATGAAATAAATCCAATTGAATACAAATTTAATGTAAAAAATGCTTTTGGTATGGAAAGAGAATATACAATTTATTATGCGATAATTCCACCACAAAAATTACAGTAATTATTTTTCAAAAGCGTTATTAACAAATGCTATTGTTCGTGGAAAATATTGTTGCAAGTATTGGGAACGTATTGCTGTCAGATTCAGAGAACTAGGTGTACCTAAAAGCGCATTACTTTCTGCAATTGCTTCTGTTAAACCACCGTCTTTACCTTTATAATGGTCTTTTTGGTTTAAGAAATAATCAATATTTTTTCTTTCTGCTTGTGGAAATTTTGCTAAAAATGCTTCTTTTTCTTTATTGAAAATTTTCTGCAAGTCTTTGTTGCTGTGTAATTTTTCTAGTTTTCTCATGTCTTTTGTATGACCAAGTTCGTGTAAAATTACAAACATATTGTCACCTGTTGTAATTTTCTTATCGTGTTCATTAAAGGCTGAATCTTCTGCTTTTTCAATGCCTTCAAAGGATTTTACATTTTTGGCAAGTTCTATTAATTCGTCACCAGAAATTTGTTTTAGAACTTTTATAATTCTATTTTTATCTCCAGAAATACGACTATTTATATCAATAGAGGCTTTGTCATTTTCATCGTTTATGTTTTTGATATCTATTTTTTCTTCAGAAACATTTATTTCATATTTTTTATTGTTTTTAGAAGAAATAAATTTATTATCATTAATAATCTCAAAAGATGTACTATTATTTAAAAGTACGTTTCCGTCTTTATCCGTAATTTTGTAATCAGAAATTCTATTGCCTTTTGGATCATTTTCGTACAAGTATTGAGTTCTTGTTCCGTCAAGAGAAGTCATATCCTTCTTAACGCTTTCAATACCTGTAAACTTGTCTATTGTTCCAGAACTTAGAACTTCAACTTTACCATCAGCGTGTATTTTTTTTATATTATAAATACCGTTTATTTCAGAACGGTCAGTTGTAATTTTTTCAATAATATTACCTTTTTTATCACGTATGATATGGATTTGGTTCGTTACGTCATTGTCTGTATTTGAGTCTTTATCATATTCTCTACGTGTTTTTATTATTGTATTATTTCTGTCTTTATATTTTTCAATAGTGTAAGACTTATTACCATTTTCGTATTGAGTAATATCTTTTGCGCTAATTAGTCCATTTTTATCTAAAACTTCTTGATGTGCTAAATAAAATGGTTTTTTCATTACATTAATATTAAATTCATTGTTAGAGTATTCATTTTTACCTAATTCTACCGTATATTCATTAGAATTTAGGCAATTATACTCGTTATCCAAAGCTTTTACACGTTTTGATAAAATGTTTATGTCAGGGCGTTTTCCTTTTAGAGTTTCAAGGTATTTCAATACATAGTTTGGAGCTAAAGAAGTTTCTTCTAAAAGTGTTTTGGCATTTTGTTTAGATTCTTTGTCCATTTTAGACAATTTAACATAATCACAGCCTTTAGAAACTTTTGCTTCGTCGTACTTGTCTTTTATTAAAGCTATTTTTCCAAGTTCTATAAAATCCTCTGCTTTTTTAGAATTTTTTAAACATTGAATAACATCATCACCCTTCATATCTGGTATTTCTGCAATGTTTTTAAACGGTGTCCAAAGTTTTGGATTTTTATTCATTGTTTGAATAACAAAATTCTTTTGCTTATCGTTGTATTGAGGTTCTTCTGGATATACGTCATAATTAATTTGCGCATCAAGAAATTCACGAGCCTCCGTTTCGTTAAATTTAACTTCAAAAGTATCGTGTTTCAATTTATTGGTATCATAAATCTTCTGTCTAGCGCCCATTGGCTGAACAGAAGTCGTTTTACCTATTAAATTTGATGTGTTATTAATGTTTAAATCCAAGAATACCTCTGGTTTTAGATACACTAATTCATGTGTATTTACGGCGTAGAAGTCTAAATCTTTAACTAATTTCAAAATTTTGTTACAAATGCTTAATCTGTTTTTTAATCTTTGATAAAATATAGCTATGGAAAAGAATGTCGAAACAATAATAGATTTTGAAAATATTTATGCAAATTATGGTAACTTTCAGGCGCTTAAAAATATTAACTTAAAGATTAAAAGCGATGAAAATTGGGCAATTTTGGGTGCAAACGGAAGTGGCAAATCAACTTTGATTAAACTACTTACAAATGACCTTTATCCAAATACTTCATACGAATTTAAGAAAGAACTTTTTGGTAAAGACCGTTGGAATATTTTTGAATTGAAAAAATTGTTGGGTATTATCACAAACGAACTTCACGTAAAATTTATGAATTGCGAAAGTTATATTACTGTTCAAGATGTTGTAACGAGTGGTTATCATAGTGCAATTGGAACATACAAACATCATATTTTTTCAGAAGAAGAACTAAAAAGAGCTGAAAAAACTATGAAATTTTTAAATATCTTAGATATAAAGGATAAAAAAGTTCACGAACTAAGTACAGGTCAGCTTAGACTTGCAATTATAGGTAGAGCCCTAATTCATTCACCAAAAGCTTTTATCCTTGATGAACCAACAGTTGGACTTGATATAAAAGCTCAAAGAACTTTCATAAAATTGTTCGAGAAAATTTCTAAAGAAACTCCAATAATTCTCATTACACACGATATTTCAGAAATTTTTCCAAGAATTACAAATGTAGCTCTAATTCATAATCAAACAGTTTACAAGCAAGGCAAAAAAGAAGATGTATTAACTTCTGAAAACCTTTCTGAAATCTTTGAAACAAGAATAAAACTTCAAGAAAGAGATGGAAGATATTTTATTATCTAGTTATGATATTTCTATCTTCTAGTTGCAATAAAAGTTTTTAAAAATATAATTATATAGCAATTCACAAAAATAAGGATTTATACTATGGATGATAAAGAAATAAAATATTCTCCACTTGAAGAATTTATAAATGCGTCAACTCACGCAATTGGAACATTGTTATCAATATATGGTTTAGTAATGCTTATTGCAGCATCACGCAACCCTGCAGAAACAGCTTCAACGTCTATATTTGGCGCTATGATGTTTTTGTTGTTCCAATCTTCAACTTTGTATCACGCAATGGTTAATGAAACAGCTAAAAAAGTTTTTAGAAAAATTGACCACTCTGCAATATTTTTGCTAATTGCAGGAACTTACACTCCATTTTTTATTTTGGTAGTTCCTTATCCAACTTCAATTGCCCTTTTGGCAATGACTTGGTACATATCTATTATGGGAATTGTTTTCTCTTGTATAACAGTAAAATTTAAATATATAAATACAGCTCTATATCTAGTAATGGGTTGGCTTTCAGTTCTTCTTGTATGGCGATTGGTTGAACTTAATCAAATTAACGTAATTTGGTATTTACTAGGTGGTGGCTTTGTTTATTCAGTAGGTTGTATTTTCTACCTATTGAAAAAAATTAAATTTACTCACTGCATTTGGCACTTATTTGTTATGGGTGGTGCTGTAATGCATTATTTCGCAATTATGAGTTTATTAACTAATCAGTAGTTAAAAGTTTTTATGAAAGAAGGGGCGAATTTTGCTTTTGCAAAATTCGCCCCTTTTCAATATAATTTACATTTTAGCTATAATTTCTGATGCTTTTTCTACAAATTTTAAACAAGGTCTTTCTTTGTAATATTCAGGAGTTCTTTTTGTCGGTATGTATCCATCAGGATTTATGTTCAACAATTCTCTACAAATTATTGTTCCGTATTCTTTTTTGAATTCTTCTGCTAAATCTTGAATTCTTTTATAGTGTTCAGCTTTTATTTCGTCATTATTAGGTGTTGTGTATCCTGATTTTAGTCCTGCTATTAAAAATATAGCTGATACTGCGCCACAAACTTCTCTTAATCTGCCCATTCCTCCACCAAGAGATGAGGACATTTTTAAACCTTGCTCAAAAGGTATTCCATAATCTTCGCAATATGCGCAAAATACCGATTGTGCACAATTGTATCCATTTAAAAATAAATCGCCAGCTTTTTTTATTTTATCTTCCATTATTCCTACTTTTTCATTTCTGTGTATGGAAGAGTTGTAAAACCACATTTTTTATAAACATGGACAGCTCTTTCATTTTCTTCTTCAACTTCAAGTCTAAAAATTACGTCAGGATAGCTATTTTCAATATATTTTAAAAATGCTGTCCCAATTCCAAGTCCTCTATAATCAGCTTTTACATATAAGTCTTCTAACCAATAGCAAGCTTTTCCAAACTCTGTAGAAAAACTCTTTGCAATCATTGCATAACCTTGAAGTTCTTTATCGTTATAAAAAACATATCCTTCAAGGTAAGGTGATTCATTTATACAATTTTCAAAATCATTTTTGAAAATTTCATCAGAGCCATTTGTAAAAACAGCATCAGAAGAATAGAAGATTTTCATCATTTGAAGGATGTCTTCTCTGTCCTCTTTTTGCATTTTACGGATGTTAAAATTCTTCTGCATGTTTATGTTCCGTAGTATTCAATTGCAGTCAAATCATCTTTCCAATTCATTGCATCACGAATTGCAGCAATTGTTTTTGGAAAATGCTGTTGCAAATATTGAGTACGTGTACCTAAAACTTCTACATCTCTGTTTGTGTACGTATTAGTTAATGCGTTTGTTTCTGCAACAACTTCTGCTAATCCACCCCATTCTCCGTTGTAGTGACCTTTGGCTTGTGTAAAGTAGTCAACATGCTCTCTTTCAATTTCTGAGTGAGTTGCATTAAAGTTTTTACGTTCTTCAACAAAGACTTTTTGGATATCTTTGTTTCCTGAATACAATCTATTGTTTTCGCCAGTTAAGAAATCTTTTTTCTTTGCTGTTGCATAATCTTTTGAGTGTCCTAATTCGTGCAAAAATACCATTAAATTGTCACCAATGTTAATGTTTTTTGTTAGCATATTGTAGTGCGAATCAAGAAGTTTGTCTTTATCTTTACCATTCATTTTTCTAATATTGTCAACGGTTTCAAATAATTCTTCTCCAGGAACAGTTTTTAATAATTTTAGAAGTTCTTCTTTGTTACCTTTAAATTTCTTTTTAAAGTCAATAGATGCTTCTTGTTCTGTATGAAGGTTTTTAACAGTTAATTTTTTATCATCTGTTTGAATATCGTATTTGTAACCATTTTTTGAAGATACGAAATGATTATCGTCAATAACCTCAAAAGTTTGAGAGTTACTCATTAAGATTTTGCCGTTTTTATCAGTGATTTTGTAATCAATAAGGCTGTTACCTTTTTTATCTTTTTCTAATAAAAATTGAGTACGAGTGCCATCAGCTGATTTCATATCTTTTTTGATTGAAGTTATGCCTGTTTTTTTATCGTAAGTTGATTTTGCAATTTTTTCTTTTTTGCCATTTGCATAATTAACTTCAACATCAAACATACCTTTAACTTGAGCTGGAGTCATAATCTCTTCTTTCACCATATCTCCATTTTTATCAAGGGTTTTTACAGATTGTTTTTTCATTGACAACCCTTTTGCGCTAATTTCGTCAATTCTATTAACTTCTGTATGGTTTCTGTAGTCAAAAGTTCTTGTTTTTAAATGTGGTGGTAATCCAGCTTCTATTTTAGAATCTGTTTCTTCAATCACATTAAGACTATCTGCGTCAAACTTGTATGATTTACCTAAAGTTCTGTAATTGCTGTTTATAATTTCATCAAGTTTATTGTTTGTCTTTTCAAATTTTAGTGTAAATTCTTTGTTTGGTTCAAATTTGTTTTGTTTAAATCCAGTAGCTTCTTTGCCGTTAGGGATTTTATCCATAGCTTTGAAAACCTTGTCAAAGAATTTGTCATCATTTCTGTCTTTTTTCATTTGATAGATTGAAGACATATTGTACAAGTCAAAATTTGTGTCTTTAAAGGTTTTAACTGTGTCTACATCAATTAAATCTTTTTTATATAATTCTTTAAAAACACACTTGTTTACAAAATCGTATTGAGAACCATCGGCTTTTTTGATGCTTTCAAATTCAGAAGTCGCATTACGAACCTCGTCATCATCATGTTTTATAAAAGTGTCTTTAATAGGTTCTTTTAAATTAGCTAAAGGCTTATTTGCACTAGCTTTTGAATTAATTTTGGGTAAACCTATTTTTATACCACCAATTTCCATATAGACTCCTTAGTAAAATGTATATTTTGTATTGAAATTATAACATTTCAATGTGCTTTTTACAAGCCATGTGTTACAATTGTAATGCAGAGGTTTAAAAAATTATGAGCAAAACAAAAAAGAAAAATTTTGCAATAGAAGGATTCTTGAAAAACCCTCAAAAGTTGTAATTCTAGGTAGTTGCGGGAGTTGGACGTTCGGAGTTTGCGACGAAACGGTGGCTTGTTTACATGCAGTTCAAATTCAGTAAAATAAAGCAAAATAAAAGTCTTTAGTTTGTACTAAAGACTTTTATCTAAATGGTTGCGGGAGCTGGATTTGAACCAACGACCTTCGGGTTATGAGCCCGACGAGCTACCAGACTGCTCCATCCCGCGTTATTCAATTTTAAAATTGCTGAAACACTTTCAACACCAATATTATGTAACGCTAAAAAATTAAAATCAAGTATATGTTAATTTCGTTATTATATCGCTTGTTCCCTACAATTATTGTAGGTATAAATGTAAGCATGGCGGATTACGAAAATTAAAAACATAAAATCGGGGATAAATGGCTATGAAACTTTTAAAAGAAGGTTTGGGGAAAGGAAATTATTGCTATTTAGTTATTAGTAATCATAAATAAAGTAATTTATAAATACCACTAACACTCATTATATCAATCACACAAAATACGTTGAAAAATAAATGCGTCTTATGAGCCAACGAGCTACCTATAATTAAGATTTAAGCTTTTCGTATAAATCACAACATAAATTCATATATTCCTTTGAAACATGTTTTTTATTCATAATCTCATTTATATATATTTTAACACTATTCAAATATTGTTTATCAACTTTTATCTTATCTAATTCATATTTATTATTGTCTAAACTAACCAATATTTGTGTAATTATGCTCGAATTATATTTAAAAAAATCTAAATATTTGGTTGAAGGTTCTTTTATAATTTCAGACAATAATACAATGCGGAAAACAATTTCTATTATAAAATTATCGTAGAATTTAGATAGATATAAATGTATTTCTTTAACAGCTTCCCATATATAATTTAGTAATTTTGAGGATTTTTTAGTATTATCCTCGCATAAATATTGAATAGCTGAAATCCCAGTTATAATAAGAAAGATAGAACGATATACAGAATCTGTATTTTTATAGAAATATGGATACATGGCTTTTTTTCTTTCTTTATATAAAAGTTCCCAAAGAGACAACCATTCTTCTTCGCCAATATTATTACCTATAAATAATTGCGATAGATAATAAAATCTCGGTTCAAAAGCTTTGTTAACTTGGTGTAAATTAACAAATATATATTGCTTTTCATTCATTAAATATTTTTTTAAAAGTTCAAAATGATTATTATCAAAATCCGGCTCGTCCTCAAGTAATATTAAACTCATAAGAGATTCATAAGGAGTATCTTTATCTTCTATTAATTCTTTTTTGAATTCATTTATTAATTTTGAATTATTTATTTCGTTTACAATTAGTTCTATAATAATGATAGCTAAATCTACATAGGTATTTTTTATAATTTGGTTTGTTAAAAATTTAAACCAATTTTTATAAATACAATCTTTGTTTTTTAATTTATTTATAATGGTAAATAAGTTTTTTATAAGAATTTCCAATTCCTCTGTTACATTCTCAATTCGCAAATATAAATTTGTTACATATTCTTGTATTTTACTTAACAAAATAAATTGAATAGTAATTGATTTATATGTATCGTATTCGTTTAATTTTTGCAACAAGTTTTTTGTAATATCAATATCATAACGAATTTGGTTATAAGACAATATATTGTCAATAATAAAAAAGTTGTCAATACAATTTAATACATCAACTAATGATTTATAATCTTGTATTTCTATAATTGGCATTATCAAGTAATACGAAGAATCTATAAATATATATTCGTAAAACCTTTTCCATTCACCACTAATTATTTTGCTATAATCATCAGTATTATTCCATTCTTTAAGTATTTTTAGTGCAGACCTTTTATCAAAACGATAAGAAATAAGCATTTTAGGATTTTTATTGCAATATTCATAATACTGTTTTAGAAGTTCAAGATATCTTTTTTTAAATTTTGAATTTTGCAAAAACTCTTCTATATAATACTGGTATGATTCATAAATATAATCGTTTGAGGATAATATTTTATCAAGCCATTTAATGTGGTTATATTTATCACTTATTTCATTGCAAATAATAGATTCTGCTAATAAATTTCCCAATAATATAAAACAATCATTTTTATTAAAGATATATTTTGCAAGCAAATTTTGAATAGATGTGATATCAGAATTATTATAAATGTTTGTTAATACTGTGTTCACCAACTCTTTATTTTGTTTATACTCTTCAAGATTTACATTAAATATATACAATTCCATTTTTTCTTTATAACAGTTTTGGTTATTGTATAGTAATCTATTATCTATCATATACTTTAATCTCCTCTATTAGATTTGAAGCTTTACAAATTTTTTCAAAAAATTCTAATAAACCGGCTAATTTTTCTTTTTCCCAACCTCTTGAATATGTTGTAAAGTGGTTTGTAAAACCTCCAACAGTAGAACCAAAATGAAATAATTCATTATCTAATATTGCATATCTATCGTGAATAACTATTCCCTTTTTTAAATGATATAAAAAAGTATTTTCGTGTTTTATACTTGAAAGCATTCTTTCTGCTTCTTTTCTGCTACAACTTGTATATATTTCAAGTCTTGCATCTCTTTGGATATTTGAATTTATAAAATCAGGTTCTATTTCATTAAAAAAACCATCAATAATTATGATGTTTTTAACCGTTCTAAACTTATTCCAAAACATAAAAGCAAATTTTTTTTGTGCATTTAATTCGGCATATTTTTCACTACAAGCACGCAAATCTTGTGGTATATTAAACTCTTTATCATATAATGATGGGAACAATAATTCTGGAGTATCGGTATAAACAGATTCAATAGAAGAACCTAAATCAATTTTTTGTTTTCTCTTTATCATTTAACCACTCCTCGAGTAATAGACATTTATTCTTGTCATTAATAATTAAATCGTATATATTAAGAATTTGTCTTGGATATCTTAATTGTACTAATATACTTGCTCTTTTCCCAATATCTGCTAATGAGTTCCCTGATAGCCATACATTATCATCTACAATTATAAATCTATCATGAAATGCAGGTTTATCTCCTAACATTATATAAGCATTTATGTTATTAATATTTTTGTTTTTATCAATATTCTTTTTAAGAATCTTAGCAAAATTTAAAGATTTATTTAAACTAGTGCTAGCAAATGATGTAATAATTTCAACAGGAATCTGTGAATTTTTGATAGAAAAAGCAAATTCAAATAAATCTTTTACTCCAAAATATGGGTCAATTATTATTACTTTTTTATGTGCA
The DNA here is from genome assembly GCA_934693165.1 of uncultured Candidatus Melainabacteria bacterium. GTDB lineage: Bacteria > Cyanobacteriota > Vampirovibrionia > Gastranaerophilales > Gastranaerophilaceae > UBA791. Next base: position 57,579 of record CAKUUX010000003.1, on the reverse strand, counting down.
TTTGCAATTAGACTTTTTACAAATGATATTGCTTCTTCAGGATTATCATAAAATAATTTTTGTATTCTGTTATCTTTTTCTTTTTGACTCACTTCAAATTTATTACATTCTAATAAATATTCTCTTAATTTTTTAGGTGGGTTTTCATCTTCTATTCTACTTTCAATAGCACTACCAACTATTTCTGTTTTATATGTTTTATCTTTAGATGTTTTTAAGTCTTTACTTGGGACATTTATAACTTTTTCGCCATTGACAATATTCATATTAAAACTAATTGCACGAGCAAATCCATAAAAGTTTGACCATTCAAGAAGTCCTCTTTTCTGACATACTATTGCATGAGCAATACTTTCAACATCATTATTTGCAGATATTGTAAAACTATTATCTTTAATTTCAATTTTTTTATAATTTGTATATCCGGTTAAACGTTTTTCTATATGGATATAGTTTAGATTTTTAAGCGAAACACCTTCCCTTGGTTCTATTTCAACAAAAACTTTTTCATTGTTATCTTTGTCATTGTTTAAATGAACTTTTATATCTCTAATAATAGGGTTATAAGCAACTAGATTTATACTGCCAATATATTTAATATTTTTTGTAATATCAAAATTTATATTTTCGTTGATAAAATTTTTATATTTATCTTTAAATATAAGTTTTTTTATATCAGTTTGAAAATCACAATTGAACAAAGAATTATGTCTTACACATTTTTCATAACCATACACAAATGGTAAATTATTTGATAATAATAAATTGGGAAATTTCACATCCTCTTGATAGTTTCGTTGTTCAAATACTTTTTTATCATATTCGATATTTTTACCATTTTGAATAGATTTATAAAAATTTAATATGTTATTGATATTATCAACAAATTTTTGATAATAAAAAGCTTGTTTATTATAACCTTTTTCACTTATTTTTTGTGGGATTTCGTTTATGGTAATAGGTGTTGGAAATTCTTTTGGTAATAATTCTATCAAAGCAAAAACTATTGTTCTTCTTTTATCATTTCTATGCCACACAAGACTAAGAGAAGCTTTTTGATAATCTTGTGTTAATAACTCTTCTTTATCACTTACTAAATATTCTTCCATATAAATATACCTATAAATATTCCAATAATCTTTGAATAAGAATAACTTATAAATATCCACTTGTCTATTAGCCATTAAGATATATAAATATCCACCCCATATAGCCCCTCTCATTGTGATTTATGGTTTCGTGGTCGTGAACACAAGTTTTCGGTTGTAGAATTTTTCTCGGTATGAAAAACCCAAATCAAAAATTTCATTTGAACACATTCATCGGCTCATCGTGAAATGTTTTAGGGTGGCGAGGTATAAAGTTACCTCTTATTTCTTCTTATAGTGTATCTATGATATAATTAAGGCATGAATTTTTTAGGCAGAAATATAGCGAATATTATTGAAAATATTAGTATTGATAGACTATCTTCTTATAAATATTCAGATAGTGATAGTACTGACTTAATATTAAGCCGTTATATTTTTAATGTTCAGATATCAGAAAGCTTTTATCCTGTTATTGCGGCATTAGAGATTTCTTTAAGAAATAGATTATATAATGCGGTTGCAAAATTAAAAGGTGATAATTGGTTATTAGATGAAATTAATAATAAAAATATTTTATCAGAGAACGAACATAATATTTTGCTAGAGGCTTGTAAGAAATTACAAAATAAGAAACATAAACTATCAACAGGCTCAATAATTGCAGAATTAACTTTTGGTTTTTGGGTAAATCTATGCAAAAAATCTTATAAAAACAGTTTATGGGATAAACAAGGATTCTTTGATAGTGTATTTCCGGACTTTGATAATTATTTTGTGAGTCCTACTTGGGATAAAACAAAAGTAATATTTCCTGTATTGAAAGAAATTTTAAGATTAAGAAATAGAGTTTTCCACCACGAAATTATTATCAATAATAAAAATGGCATAGAAAACTGCTATGAACAAGCAAAAAAGGTCTTATACTCACTATCAAAAGACTATGCGGAAATATTTGTAAATACTTTTAGATTTGAATATATAATAAAGCAAAAGCCCTAGCAACTCCACAAAAGTGGTACATCGTCTAGGACTATACATTAATAATATAAACTATTTTAGTAAAAATTTCAACCCTTTTAAGCTATTTTTAAATAATTTGTAAAAATTAATATTAAATATTAATTCTTGTTGGTTCTTGTATAATATAAATACAATGGTTTTAGTTGAGGATATTTAGCATGAAAATATTTATTGGGCATAGTTTTAAAAAAGAAGATAAAGATATAGTTGAAAAATTTAAAAGATTTATACAGTCTTTAAATTATGAATGTATTACTGGGGAACAATCTGCCATTTTATCTGTTTCTCAAAAAGTACAAGAAAGAATCAAACAATGTGATATTTTTATTGGAATATTTACCAAAGAAAAACCATTACATCATAAATTTTTGGAAAAGCCTATACCATATACAACTTCTGCTTGGGTTATACAAGAATCGGGTTATGCTATTGCTCAATGTAAAAAAGTAATATTATTATTTGAAGAACCAGTAATTACAAGACTTGGTTTGCAAGCTGATAGTGAATATATAATATTTGATAGAAATAAACCCCTTGATGATGTTTTTACAAAATTAAATGAAATGTTAGTGGGTATTCAAAATAATAATTATAGTAATAACGTTTCCAATGTAGAAATTAATAAGGTGCCAACTAATAGTGATGAAACAATAACTGTCATAGAAAATGTTCCAAATCAAAATAACCAAGATGAACATAAGATTAATTTGGTAGCCAATCTTCATTGTTCAAATAAACTTGAAATGGTTAAGCAAAGCTATGAAGAGCTTATTAGTCAAGAAGATGATGATGAAACAAAAATTAATTATCAAGCAATTTATCTATATCGGTCAGAAATATTAGGGCAAAATGGTAGTATAGAAAAGTTACAAAAATTATCGGAACAATATCCAAACAATTCTTATATCAAATTAAAACTTGTAGATTATTATAAAAAAGTTCAGGCATTTGATAAGGCTGCTATTTTATATAAAGATATTGCGAACATGTATAGCAATAGTGAAGATATTCAAATATACGCAAATACTGTATATAATGAAAACAAATGTATTACTTTAAATTCTAACTATGAAACAGGTTTACAAAATCTTAAAAGTATTTTAATCGAAAAACCAGATAATCAATATTTATACAAAAGTATTGCATTATTGGCTCACGATAATAAAGATTGGGATACTTTTTTTAACTATGCAGAATGTTATTTGAAGCGTGAACCTGACGATACTGATTTGAGATTTAAATTAGCTTATGCATATTCAGACCAAAACAAGAAAAAATTAAGTTTTTATCATTACAAGATATTAAATGATGCATCACTATCTGGCACCTATTATAATAACATAGGTGTTCTATATGATAATTTTGAGCTGAATGTAAAAGCCGTTAATGCCTATAAAAAAGCTATTGAACTTGATGAATCACTATCTATTTCCAATTTAGCTAATCTATACATAAATGCAGGTTTTTTAGATGATGCCAAAAGTTTGTTAGAGAAAATAGAAGACCTAAAACAAAAAAATATAATTATACATGAAAATATTGGAAATACCGAAAGCCGATTAAAAAGAGCTGAACAAAGTGAAACAGATAAAGAGAATGAATTGTTTAATGATGTAAAACGACAAAATAGCTTTATGCAAGAATATGCAGAAAAATATTGTACTTCTTTTGACATAGATTACACAAAATTATCTGGCACATGGGAAACTCATAATGGAGAGTATATATTTGAATTCAAAGAAGATTTTGAGTGTATATTTAAAATCAATCAAAAGAGTGATACTGAATATACCGAGTTTGGAATTAAAGGAAAAATAACAAATCTATCATTTGAAGCTACAATCAAATCAAGGGAGCGTAATTTAACATCATATAATGGCAGAAATGGTCTTTTTGAGATGTTTTTAGGCTATATATCAGGGGATAAAACATATGGTATAATTAGCGAAGATTATTCTACAATAAAACTTTGTGTAATAAATGAAAAAGATATTGCAAATTATTATACTTGGAACAAGATAAAATAAAACCACCCCATATAGCCCCTCTCGTTATAATTTGTGGTTTCTTGTTCGTGGACATAAGTTTTCTCTATTTGAGATTTTTCTCGGCTTAAAAATCTCTGTTTAAAATTTTAAAATGAGAGCATTCTCTGGTGAATGATGAAATGTTTATTGGATATGAGGTATAAAGTTACAGAAAAATTATTTTAATAAAAAAGTTCGGATATATTTATGAGTGAGTGCTAATTCTTCTTGATTTAGTTTTTCAAGCATATTATTAATGTCAGATTTTAAATCTTCTGTATCTTGTAAATAATAAAATTCAAACAAATCTTTTGGCTCAACTTCTAAAGATACTGCAAGTCTTTCAATTAAATCTGAAGACGGAAAATTTTTACCACTCTCAATGCAACTAATATGTTTATCATCAACATTTACTAATTCTGCTAATTGAGCTTGCGTTAAATTTTTCTTTTTACGATATTCCTTTATCTTTCTTCCAAATAGATTTTTTATGTTCATATAAACCTCGCTTTCAATTTTATTAAGAATTTTTGCAATTCAAAATACGAAAAGAGGTAAGTAATTGACTTCAATTTACCTAATTGATAGAATTTATTACATGATAGGTAAATTTTTATTTTTTATTTACCTAAAAAATAGGTAAATATTAGTTTAATTATTCAAAATATTTTTATGGAGATTAAATAATTTATGGCAGGACAAATTGAAGTTGAAATTGAAGAATTTGTAAAAACATTGCCAATGAATTTCGAATTTTCAACAAAATGGTTTAAAACAGAATTGAGTAAAAAATATAATCGACCAGAAGATAGTTATATCCCTTCTGACTACTGTTATAACTTAACAAATAATGGGATTAACTATGAAAAACAATCTCATTATTTTATGCAACGTTCTAGAGGAAAATATCAGTATGTAGGAAAGAACTATATTTTTAAAGGTGTTCCAGAACATAATCCTAAAAGCAAAAAACCATTTTAAATTAGAAACCTCTAATATGGGTTTATATAGATTTAACTCAAATAACCACTTCTATTGCTGAGAAATGGAGCTAATGAAAACATTTTTATCTTTATTTTCCAGCTATTCTATAAATTTTTACTAATAATACATGAGGTACCAATGAACATTATATTAAAAACCTTTCTGATTTCTTTTATTTTAATAGGCATAAACTATCCCGTATTTGCTGATGGAAAAACAAAAATTGAAGTAAATGTTTATATACAACCCATTGAAAGAAACCTTAATACTAAAGAAATAAAAATGATGAAGAGTATTGCTGAACGTCAATGGAGTATACAAAATGAAAAAGCAATGAAAGTGGATTACATAAAAGATGTCATTGACTCTTTAAAACAATCTAAATACGATAAAGCAATTGAACAATGTAAAATAGGTCTTAGTTACCAAGATTATATAAAAAATATCGAAATTTACTACCACTACCTAGGACTTGCCTATCTTAAAAAACAAAATTATATTAAGGCTATTGAAAATTATAATATTGCAATAAACAATTATAAAGATAATTCTCCTGAAATATTTTATGAAAGGGGACTTGCAAGATTGCAAATTAATGATTATGAGGGAGCAAAAGAAGATTATATTAAAGCTATTTCTTTGGGATTAAACATTGGTACTAAAATGGTTACAGGAGAGAATGTTTATAATTATACTATAAATAATACACCTGAAAGAAGTAAAAATACTAATATTTTAGCTTACTTTATCCTTCCAACAATGAATAACTATGGAAAAACTATAACAGAAAGCTACTTAATTAAAAAAGGTAAATATGAATCAACTCTTGATTTTTATTCAAAGAAAATTAAAGGAAATCAAAATGATGTTACTGCTTATAATAATAGAGGTGTTTATTATTTGTTAAATAACGATTATGAAAACGCATTAAGCGATTTTCAATCTGCTACAAAATTAAATCCAAATATAAAAGAACCTTATTTTAATTTAGCACTACTTTACTATACATTAGAAAAATATGAAAGTGCAAAATCAAATTTAAATAAATTTATAGAAATACAAGAAAAACAGTCTTCAAATCAGGCTTCAAAAAATAATGAATATATATTAGAGATATTAACAGCCAATATAGAATTAAAGCTACAAAATATTGATATTGCTAATAATTTTTATAACAAGTATAAAATAAATGATTTTGCTAATTCTTATGAATGGCTTAACAAACTTGATATGGATTACTTACCCTTGCTAGAAGGTAAAGCATATCAATATATAGTAACCAAAAAATATAAAAAAGCTCTTAATACGTTACGCGATGTATTAACTTTAGAATATAAATGTATTGATAATATTTCTACAACAAGAGGAAAATATTTTTACTTCTTTTCCAACCAAGACTTTAATATAGATGAAAAATATGAAGTCAAAGAAAATAACTATATATATAGCAATATGGCACTTATTTATTATAAATTAGGAAAGAGTAATATGGCAAAGCACTATATAAACTTAGCTAAAAACAATGCTTTTAAAATGAACGATATTGTAACTTATAAAAAAATAATAAAAACATATAATTTAATAAAATAATTCCAAACTTAAATTAAAAATAGCATTAAAAATAACAATCCATATAAAAGCCATAAAGACTATACCGAAAATATTATCATTATAATATAAAAGCTACGTTTAATCTAAAAATTTTTAAGACCATTAGTAGAGAGATTGAAGAGCAACAAATAAAATTTTTGCTTATTTAACCAATGATTACATGGAAAATATTGCAAAAAGTAAATTATAGTACTATTTCAAAGAAGATTTTAGACATAATTAAATGGACTGTTTGGTGAGAGAAAAATAAAAAGTTTACAAATCTTCAAGTTTTATTGACGAAATTTCAAAAAACTATATTATATATATGTGGATTACATTTTGCAGTTTTATTTAAACGCTCCGGCAGATGAATCAGATGCCACGGTTACCAAAACAATGGTTCATGTATTACATAGATGATGAGAACACATTATCACTCAACAAGGTAATAAACATATAGAGCCAATACACCTCGAATCAGTAGGTATAAGGTTGATATTTATGAGTAATCTGCATTTTAACTTGTGAGTCTTCATAGTCTAAACTTAATCTAAATTGATTAAGTTTTATCACGTTGTAGGGTACACTCTAAACGTGGTATATTTTGGCACTTAAATCTCCCTGAATAGACTTGGATTTTTTATTTTCAGTCATTTCAGTGATAAAGTCTTTACTTTAAACACTCGTCATCTTACAAATAAGTAAAAGGGGATTTTACTATGAACAGAATGACAAAAGGTCAAAAAGTCGGGTACATCAGAGTTAGCACTATTGAACAAAACACTGAAAGTCAAAAATCTTTACTGCAAAATTTTAAACTAGACAAAGTTTTTGAAGAAAAAGTAAGTGGTAAAAATACGCAACGTCCACAATTACAAGCTATGCTAGAGTATGTTAGAGAGGGCGACACAGTTTATGTAAAAGATTTATCAAGATTAGCACGTAATACAAAAGATTTGTTAGATATTGTGGAATATCTTAATAATAAAGGTGTTGGTCTTTTTAGTATAAAGGAAAGTATTGATACTTCAAGCAACTTTGGCAAATTAATGATTACTTTTTTAGGGGCAATTTATGAGTTTGAACGAGCAAATCTTTTAGAACGACAAAAAGACGGGATTGCTGTTGCTAAAAAGTTAGGCAAGTACAAAGGTCGAAAACAAATCAAAAAACCAGCAAATTTTAGCGAGATTTATGAAAAATGGAAAAATCGTAAAATATCCTCTTTAAATGCAATTAGAGAATTAAATATTAGTGAATACGCATTCTACAAATTTGTTAGAGAGGAGAATGCTAATGGCTAAAAGAAGACGTAATGGTGAGGGTTGTTTTGCCAAAAGCACAGACGGTAAGTATATAGAATATCGAGTTACTTATTATAATGATTTGAATGAAAGAAAATTAAAAACATTTACCCGTAAGACACAGGAAGAGTGCATAAAAGCCTACAACGACTGGAAAGCTGAACTTGAGGGTAGATATTCTGATGAAATCTCAGAAAATAGTACAGTTGCACAATGGGCAAATACTTGGTTTGAAAATTATGTCGTTAATCACGTTAAAGTTACAACTATTAGCGATGATAGAAGCATTTTAGATAAGCACATTATTCCAGATTTAGGACATCGACCATTAAAAAGTCTTACAGGGGTAAGACTTACAAAATTTTATAATGATTGTCTAAAAAAAAGTAATGGTAAAGGTGGAACTCTTGACCCTAAAACAGTTAAAAATATTCGTGCTGTTGTAAATAGAATGCTTGAATGTGCATATCAAAATGAAATTATAAAAGAAAATCCTAATAAAAAAGCAAAATACCCAAAATGCACTAAAAAAGAAACAGAAATACTAACACAAGAAGATTATAATAAACTTTTTAAATACTGTATTGAAAAAGGTACACAATGGGATATGCTTATAGTATTTTTTCTTTGTGTCGGTACAAGATTAGGCGAAGCATTAGGCTTGCAATGGTCAAAAGTTAACTTTGAAAAACGAGAAATGAGAATTGCACAACAATTACAAGCTGTACCAAATAATGACAATAACTCAAAATATAAATATAAAAAAGAAATTATTGATTCAACAAAAACTAAAACATCAAATCGTACAATACCAATATCAGACATAGTTTATAAAATCTTACGCAAAGTAAGAAGTATACAAGCTGAAAATAAAATGCGTTTTGGTGCTAAATATCATAGAGATTTAGACCTCGTTTTCGCAAGAGAAGACGGATATTTCATTTGTGATACAACATTTAGAGATTTTGTTAATAAAAGACTTGAAGAAGCTGGCATTGAACATCATAAAATACATTCATTCAGACATTCTTGTGCAACAAATTTCTTTGAACATAAAGCAGATATTAAAAAAGTTTCAGCTTGGCTAGGACATAGTAGCATTGGAATAACTTTAGATACATATACTCATGTTTTACCTCACCACTTGGAAGAACTTGCAGACTTTCAAGATAAACAATTTAAACACATTCTTCATAGTAATGAAAAAGATATTCCAGATGAAATACTACCTCATAAAACATTTGCTCAAGATGATGATTGGGGTGCATAAAAAAATAAAAATTTTTTGGGATAAAAGACCTATAAATAAGACCTACAATAATTATAGGTCTTCCCTACAATTTTAATCAAAAAATAAGTATTTTATAAATACCAATAACACTGATTATATCAAGCAAGGATACTAATTCTAAAAGAGTCTTATGAGCCCGACGAGCTACCAGACTGCTCCATCCCGCGATATCTATTCAATTGTTTTACGTTCTGGTAGCTCGCCATGTCTTTTATCTGACTACGCAACCTAACGGTTACTTGACTGCTCCATCCCGCGTTATTATAATCGCTTGATAATTTTATTATGCGCCGTAAAAATTAAAAATCAACCCTTTTTCTTTTTTAATCGTGATTTTTTACAATGTTTGTAATATTTTCCCCTCCAAAATTTTAAGCAAAAAAAAAGAGTCATTTGTTTTTGACCCTTTTGGAATTTTAAAAATTGTTCTAAATTCCTCGTAATGTGTAGTGTAGTGTAGTGTGTGTATGTGTTTTTAAAAAAATCTTACCTCAAGCCCATTGGGTCTTGATAATTTGTCCTCGTATTTATATTAAGTATTTTTCTTCTCAGAAATTTCACAAATTTCTAAAAATATATATTTTTTGTTACATAAGTTTACAAAATGATATTTTTATCCTCGGTTTGTAGGATTATCAAATTTTCTCTATAAGTTATACTTAAAATAAGCATATAGTCTTTATTATTAAATAAAAGGAGATATTAATGAAAATATTAATTTCTAACGATGATGGTATTGCAGCAAACGGTATTCACGCCTTAGTTGAAGCCCTAAGTCCAGATCATGATGTTTACGTCGTTGCTCCAGACAGAGAACGTTCTGCAGCAGGTCATTCACTTACTCTTCACACTCCTCTTAGAGTTGATGAAGTTGAGCCAATCTATGGTGCAAAACGTGCTTGGAACACTTCTGGTACTCCTGGTGACTGTGTAAAAATAGCTGTCAACGCTATTCTTTCTCCTGAAGAAAAACCTGATTTGGTTATTTCTGGTATCAACCATGGTCCAAATCTTGGTACTGATATTCTTTATTCTGGTACTGTAAGTTGTGCTCTTGAAGGTGCTTTAATGAACATTCCTGCAATGGCTGTTTCTTTATGCAGTACTTCAACTGAACTTGAAGCATTTAGACCAGCAGCGCATTTTGTTGCAGAATTGCTTCCTCATTTAAAAGATTTCAATTTCCCACCAAAAGTAATCTTAAATATAAACTACCCTGGTGTTCATGGGGATGATATTGGTGGTATTGCAATAACAGAACTTGGTGCAAAAATGTTTACAGATGATTATGAAAAGAGAATTGACCCTCGTGGTAAAACATATTACTGGATGGCTGGGGAATTAACTTCTGATCCTGCTGATGCAATGACAGATATCGCTGCTGTTCGTAACAATCGTATCTCAATCACTCCTGTAACTTTTGAAATGACTAAGAAAAGTTTAATGGCAGAATTGAACAGCGTACTTTGCAAGCATGATGTTTGCGAATGGTTCAAATAATTAACTAAATAATTGATGAAACGAGTGGCGAAGCCTTTGGCTTCGCCACTCGTTTTTATTGTTCTACAATAAATCCTCCAACATCTTTGGTTATCTGAAGGGTATTGTTTAACGCATTTATCAATTCACCTTTTGTGTTTGCTGTATAAAACTTTCCACTTGTTACTGCTGAAACACATCTAAGTTGGTTGATATCCTCGTGATTATTAATATTAAACGCAATTACATCTACGGTAAAATCTTTTCTTCTTGCGAGATTTTTCATAACGTATTCGCAAGGGCTTTCGTCACAATTCTCCCCACCGTCTGAAAGAAGGATGATATGTTTTTTACCAGAAAAACCTACAAAGTCTTTTTCGACGGCTTTTTTAAGAGAATAAGTTATAGGTGTCATTCCACGAGCCTTTGTTTTATAAATTGCGTCAGAAATATTTATTGCATTATTTGAATAAATAGGTACTACAAGTTTTGAGGCTCTACAGCATTCGTAGGGCGTAAATCCTAATCTATAGCCATAGACTCTGAGTCCAATTTCTGTATTGGGGTTAATGGAATGAACAATATTTTTTATGGTAGCTTGCATTAGCTCTATTTTTCTACTGTTTCCAATAAATTCATTCATACTATTTGAATAATCCATTATAAAAAGAATTTTTTCATTTTGATTAAGGTCGTCGGGTGTGTATTTATCGTAATTATACACATTATAACTATCATTTGCCAAAATCATAGTATTTGAAATAAAAAGGCTTATCAAAAGCAGGATAAAAATATTTTTCATAATCGTAATTTTCTATGTCTTTATAAAAATTTTATATTCCCGAAATGGCTAATCTATTTTATTTATGGTATAAATTAATGAGTTGGTTTTGGAGAAAAAATGTCTAAATATTTTGATTATATAAATGAAGAAAGACTAAAAGATTTATTTATAAAAATGGCAGAAGTTGATACTGGTTCTTGTGAAGATACAAAGAATAGTATTGCGCCAAGTACAAAAAAACAAGTTGAATTTGCAAAAAAAGTTCTTATTAAAGTTTTAAAGAAAATCGGTTTAAAAGATGTAAAACTTGATAAAACAGGAACTGTAACAGCGTATTTAAAAGGAAACATAAAAAGCAACTTAACTTTAGGTTTGATAGCACACATGGATACAAGCGAACAAGCTCCGACAGGGCCTGTAAAACCATTGGTGCATGATTACAATGAAGGCGATATTGTTTTAAAAGGTGGAACGGTAATTGACGCTTGCGATTTAGAGCCATACAAAAATCAAATAATTATTACATCAGACGGCACAACACTCTTAGGTGCTGATGACAAAGCTGGTATTGCAGAAATTTTAGAAGCTGTAACTGTTTTAATGGAACATTCTGAAATTGAAAGACCAAATATAAAAATTGCAATCACTCCAGACGAAGAAATTGGTGAAGGAGTGGCAAATTTTGATATTAAAAAATTTGGTGCAGATATAGCTTATACAGTTGATGGCTCTGAGGTTGATAATATTGAATCAGAAACTTTCAATGCCTTTAATCCAGAGATAGCAATTGTAGGTGTTCCTGTTCATTGTGGTTATGCGTATGGAAAAATGGTTAATGCAATTGAAGTTGCGTCTGCTATAATGAACAAAATTCCTAAAAATGAACTTCCGGAATCAACACGAGATAGAGAGGGTTATTATCACGTTGATGCAATTAACGGAAGTGTTAATGAAGTTACAATGAAAATGCTAGTAAGGGATTTTGATTTTGAGGGTGCAAAAGCAAGAATTGAGTTTTTACGCAAAATAATTTCAGAAGTCGAAAATGATTACAAGGGTTGCAAAATAACATTAAAGGAAAACGAAAAATACCATAATATGAAAGAAAAACTTATGGAGTTACCAGAAGTTATCGAATTTGCAAAAGAAGCAATTAGACGTTCTGGATTAGAACCTAAAGAACCAGTAGTAAGAGGTGGTACTGATGGTGCTATGCTTACGTTGCGAGGTTTGTTAACTCCAAATTTAGGTACTGGTGGTGTAAATTTCCATTCGAAGAAAGAATTTGTTTCTTTAGAGGTTATGAAAAAATCTTCTGAAAATGTAATAAATTTGATGAATGTTTGGGCTCAAAAAGCTGATGAAATAAGTAAAAAATTATGACTACAATAACAGAAAGAATACAACAAAATATTTTTGTAAAAGCTTTTAAAAACCTTAGATGGTTTGAGTGGGTAATGTTTTTGACGATGGTGATTATCGGTGCAAATTATATGTTGACCGATACTACTCATCCTCATTGGTATTTGGTTGTTAATTATATTTGCTCGATTATGGGTATTTCTTGCATTTTCCTATGTGCTCATGCGAGTTGGCCAAAATGGATTTTTGGGATGATAAATACTATTTTGTATTCAATTATTCTTTTCCATAATCATATTTATGGAACTTTTGCTTTAGAATTGCTATATTATTTGCCAGCTGGTGTTGTTGGCTTAATCCTATGGACAAAACATCTTGATTCAAAAGATAGTGAGAAATGCAAAACTCGTGTAATGAGTTGGAAATTAAGAGCGTTAATGCTTTTGATTGTAGTTTCTTCAACCTTGTTACTAAGACATTGTCTTATAATGATAGGTGGCGAATCTCCATTATTAGATGCTTTAACAGTTTCTATTGGCATGATAGCAACTTTTTATGAAATCAAAAGATTTGCTGACCAGTATTTTTTGTGGTTGATAACCGATGTGGTTGGAATCTTAATGTGGATTCAACAAGCTGATACAATTATGGTTACTAAAAAAAGTATCTATTTGATTATGTCACTAATTGGACTTTATAACTGGTATAAATTCCAAAAAGAAAGAAATAAAGAAAATTCTTAAACAAAAATCAAAGCTGACAAGGGTAAAATTTTTCATATAAATTTTTTTAAAGAAAGAGAATATTTTTTTTAGATTTAGTATAATCATTCTATGGAAATCTACTCACAATTCATAGAAAAGAAAGATTTAGTAATTGCTTTAGGGTATTTTGATGGAGTTCATCTTGCTCATCAAAAAGTAATTTCTTCTGCTGTGAATTATGCAAAAAATAAGGGTTTAAAATCTGCAGTTATTACATTTAAGATGGCTCCTGCTTGTTATTTTAAAAATTTGGAGACAAAATATATTTGCTCTCTTGATGAAAGATTAAAATATATTGAGGCTTTAGGTGTAGATTATGCTTTTGTTATTGATTTTTCATCAATTGCAAAATTAACTGCTTATGAATATTTGAAAAATTGTCTTGTTAAAAACTTTTCTCCAAAAGCTATTATAACGGGCTTTAACCATACTTTTGGTGCAAAAAAATCGGGTAATGAAAAGCTATTATTTGATTTACAAAAAGAATTTGGTTATGCATATATAGAAATTCAACCTGAAATGCTTGAGGGTGAAGTTATAAGCTCTACTTTGATAAGAAATTATCTTTTATCAGGTGAAGTAGAAAAAGCTAACCAAATGCTTGGAAAAAGTTTTTCTATTTCTGGTGAAGTTATTCAAGGTCAACATTTAGGACGTACAATTGGATTTAAAACAGCTAATCTTCTTTATCCGAAAGAAATTATTGATATAAAAAATGGTGTTTATGGAGCAAAAGTTTTTGTTAAAGATAAACAATATCGTGGAATTTTAAATTTAGGTGTGAAACCCACTGTTTCAAATGAAAATAAAAGAGTTTTAGAGGTAAATATTTTTGATTTTGATGAAAATATTTACGGCAAGAATATAAAAGTTGAATTTGAAGAAATGATTAGGGAAGAAAAGAAGTTTTCTTCTATTGATGAATTAAAAAATCAAATTTCAAAAGATGTTGAATATTGGAGAAATAAATAATGCTAAAAGTAGTTATAATCGGACATGCAGAAATGTTAGCAAACCTTATTGCAGGGGCTTTAGATGCCAAATGTGATATTGTGGGCGTTTTAAGATACGAAACTGTTAAATGTAATTGGTTCGTAAATAAGGTTCGTGATTTTGTCATTCCTACAGTTGATTATAGCTATATTAAAAGTTATCAATTAAAGGACATTAACGTAAAAAGTGTAAATAGTGAAAAATTTAAAAAAGAAATTCTAAAACTTAATCCCGACGTGATTATCGTTGGAACTTGGTGCGAAAAATTAAAAAAAGATATCATAAATCTTCCAAAGATAGCTTTTATCAATGCTCATCCATCATTATTGCCAAAATACAGAGGTCCAAACCCTTATTTAGAAGTTATTCGTCATCAAGAAGTAAAATCAGGTATTACATTCCATTTGATGGATGAAAACTACGATACTGGTGCTATTCTTCTGCAACGAGAGGTTGCTATTGATAAGTTCGATACTTCAAAAGAATTGAAGGAAAAAATTATCAGAAAAACTCGTGAGGCAGTTTGCGAATTGTTGGGTAATTTAGAAGAAGACTTTATTATTCCACTTGTTCAGAATGAAGAAAAAGCAACTTATTATCCACATATTAAAAAAGACGAAGTAATGATTGATTTTGAAAAATCTGCTGATGAAATTTGTGCACAGGTAAGGGCTTTTTACCCATGGTACAGATGCTTTTTTGAATATAAAAATCAATTCTTTATTCCAGATGCATATAAAACAAGAGTTATTATTCCAGAAGATGATAAATATAAAGATGTTCCAGTTGGAACGGTAGTTTATAAATGCTCTAAAAATCGTGAAATTCAAGTTTTAACAGGCGATAGAAAGATTATTCAATTCTGCCATGTTAGACTCTATGGCAAAATCAAAAGATTTTTCACACGACCTTATATCAAATTTTTTGTAAAATCTAATTAGATTTTTTAGGTTTTGACGATTTCTTTTTAGAAGTCTTAGTATTTTTCTTTGAAAATTGTTCTGGGGCGTGAGAAAAACTTGTTTGAACCCTTTTTACAGAATAAACATCTGGTAAGGATTGGATGCATGCGATAACTTTTCTCAAGGTATTGATATTATCAAGTTCAATACCTAATTCAATAATACCAACGTTATTTTGTTTTGATTTTACGTTTGCATAGTTTATATTTGTGTTGTTATCTGATACGGCAGAAATAATATCCTTCAACATACCAAGTTTATCACCTGTTTCAATTCTAATAGTTGTGCTGTATGTTTTATGTAAGTTTTGACCAGACCATTGAACATCTAAAAGTCTTTCAGGTTCTACATTTTCAAGAGTTTTACAATCTAATCTATGAACAGAAACTCCTTTAGAACGAGTTACAACGCCAACAATAGGCTCTCCTGGGATTGGAGAACAACATCTTGCAAAAGAATATAACATACCTTCCAAACCAACAACGTCTTTTGTTTTAGGTTTTTTAGGTTTTTGAGGTTGTGCTGATTGTTCTAAAATTCTTTCTTCTTTTTCTTTTGGTTTTGGAATTTTATTTAAAATTTTATTTACAGTTGTTTCGCCATAACCAAGTGCAGCAAATAAATCTTCTGCTGATTGGTAATTCATGATGTTCGCAATTCTTTCAAATTCACCATTTTTAGTAAGTTCGTCGAATGTTGCTTTTGTAAGTTCGTGTTCAAGAGTGTTTTTACCAAGTTCAACGTGGTCTTCACGTTTGTTTTTCTTGAACCATTGTCTAATTTTTGATGATGCAGCTTTTGTAACGACAAAGTTTAACCAATCCAAACGAGGTGCTGCTTGTTTTGATGTCAAAATTTCGCAGATATCACCATTTTTTAATTTTGAATCTAATTGAACAATTCTACCGTTAACTAGTGCTCCAACTGTTCTATGACCGACATCAGAGTGAATACGGTATGCAAAGTCGACAGGTGTTGCTTTTACTGGTAAATCAAATACATCACCGTTTGGAGTGAATACGAAAACTTGGTCTGAGAAGATATCGAACTTAACTTGGTTTACATAATCTTCTGCATCACGTGCATTCTTGTCGTATTCAACCATTTTTCTCATCCAAGAGAATTGCATATCTGTAGCGTTGTCAGCTTTTTGTGAACCTTTTTCTTTATATCTCCAGTGAGCTGCAACCCCATATTCAGCAATTTCGTGCATTTTCCAAGTTCTGATTTGAACTTCAAGAGGTTTTGAACGAGGTCCAATAACAGATGTGTGCAATGATTGGTATAAGTTACCTTTTGGCATTGCGATATAATCTTTAAATCTTCCAGGAATAGGCTTAAATTGAGAGTGGATTAAGCCTAAAACCTCATAACATTCTTTTTCTGTATCAACAATTACACGTACTGCTGTGATGTCGTACATATCGTGAAACGCAATATTTAAACGTTTCATTTTGCTATAGATACTATAATAATGTTTTGCACGACCAGTAATTTGTGCTTTTATGCCACTTTTTTCAACGTCAGCTGAAATTTTATCAATTAAAAGTTGAACGGTTGCTTCTCTTTCAGCTTTTGTTTGAGAAACAAGGTGTGCAATTTCATAGTATTTGTCAGGTTCTAAATATCTTAGAGATAAATCTTCAAGTTCGGCTTTTAATTTACCAATCCCTAAACGGTTTGCAAGTGGTGCAAAAATATCTAGGGTTTCTTGAGCGATTCTTTTTTGTTTTTGAGGTGCCATAAAATTAAGCGTTCTCATATTGTGCAATCTATCTGCAAGTTTTAAGAAAATAACTCTTATATCTTTTGCCATTGCAATAAACATTCTTCTAAAGTTTTCGGCTTGTCGTTCTTCTTTAGATTTGAATTGATATTTGCTTAATTTTGTTACACCTTGTACAAGGCTCAATACATCTTCGCCAAACATTTCCTTAACTTGTTCTGGCGTTGTGTCTGTATCTTCAATAACATCATGAAGTAATGCTGCAATAAGAGTGTGAGTATCAGCTTTTAGGCCTAGAAGGATTTTTAAAACTTCGACAGGGTGAATAATATATGGTTCACCAGAAACTCTAAATTGCCCACCGTGAACTTTCTTTGCAAAATTGTAAGCTTCTTCAATTTTTGCAATATCTTCTTCTGAACGATGTTGTTCAATTAATGTTTGTTTTATCGGTGAAAATAAATCTTCTTCTGTCATGGTATAATTATTTTACTCGTATTAATCAATTTTTACAAGAGGTTTACATTAATTTTGGATTTAAAAGTTAAACTAAAAATTTCACCAAATGCATCAAAAAATGAAATCATAAAATCAGGAACAGAAGTAAAAATAAAACTTACAGCTCAGCCCATAGAAGGGAAAGCTAATAAATGTTTGGTAGAATTTCTTTCTAAACAACTTAAAATTGCAAAATCAAATATAGAAATTTTAAAAGGTGAAACAGGTAGAGAAAAAACTTTGCTATTTAAAAATATTGATGAGGACAAAGCAGAATTAATAAAATCTCTACTTATTTTGTAGTATTGTTAAGCAAATTTTGATTAAAATATTAAAGTTTTTTATAAAATTGTCGTAAAACAACATGAAATATACATAAAGGTGGTTTTATGGTAATGGAAAAACACAAACGTTGGTACGACAACGACCCCACAGTTAGTT
Organism: uncultured Candidatus Melainabacteria bacterium; assembly: GCA_934693165.1. Taxonomy (GTDB): domain Bacteria; phylum Cyanobacteriota; class Vampirovibrionia; order Gastranaerophilales; family Gastranaerophilaceae; genus UBA791. Next base: position 39,260 of record CAKUUX010000003.1, on the reverse strand, counting down.
TAATGGTTAGTATGCTAGAAAAAGTTGATGATAAAGTTCAACTTGATTGCGCAAGACTTATCATCAAAAAAGCAAAGGATTACGGAATTAGAATTTCGGATGATGATTTGGAAGAAACTGTTAAAAACTTCTTTAGACGTTGGTATGACAAAAACAGAACTTTGCAAGAAGCTTTTGAATACTTAAAACGTGCTCCTTTTGATTTTCAAAAGGGTATTGCTTTTAGCGTAATCGAAAAGTTACAAGAATTAGACTCTGTTTCAAATACAACAAGACTGGAAATAAATTCGGATTTCGCTTAAAATATACATGTAAATTTAAGCAAGGAATTTTATGGAACATCAAAAACGATGGTATGATATTGATCCTACGGTAAGTCTAGCAGTTAATTTGATTAAAAATTCGACTGAAGATGTTCAATTGAAGTGCGCAGATTACATAATTACGAAGTCAAAAGCTTTTGGCGTTAAGAATGAAGAAAATGTTTTGGCAGAAGCTTTTACATATATTTTAAGACGTTGGTATGACAAAGAACAGCGTGTTGCTGAAGCTTTTCAATACCTTCGTTCTGCACCTTTAGATTTCCAAAGAGAAGTCGCTTTGGAAATCGTTAATTTTTTACAATATTCAGGTTAGTTGCCTTTTTTACTATTACTGTAAATATTGATTAAGCTTAAGGCAAACATGATTAGAACTAGTGCGCAGATGTACACTAGGTAGTGTTTGATTGAACCTACTGTATATGATGCAATAGCGCCACCCACGATTGCAACAGAAGTTAAGATTGCAACTGTATTTTTTTGTGAAAAACCTGCTTTTAAAAGTTTGTGGTGAATATGTTCAGCATCAGCTACAAAAGGTGATTTACCTTTCATAATTCTACGTAAGCTTGAGAAAGTTATATCCATGATTGGTACAACCAAGATTACGAACGGCAATAAAATAGCCAATGTTGCTGTTTTCATAACCCCTGCGATTGATAGGGTTGCAAGTAAAAATCCTGCAAATAAAGCTCCACCATCACCCATAAAGATTTTTGCAGGGTTGTAATTGTATGTTAAAAATGCTAATGTTGAACCTGCCAAAATAAATGCAATTAATGCACTGATTGGGTTTGCAGGAATTGTTGAAACTGCAATAATTCCAAGTGTAATTGAGTTTACAGAGATTACTGAACCTGCAAGTCCGTCAACGCCATCAATAAAGTTAATAGCATTACTTATACCAACAATCCATAAAAGAGTTATTGGATATGATAATAAACCTAATTCAAAAACTCCCCCAAATGGATTGAAGATTACATCAATTTTTACACCCAATAAATATACAAGAGTTGCGATTGCAATTTGTATAAATAATTTGAATTTTGCATTTAGATTATAAACATCATCAACAAGCCCAAGTAAGAACATTAGTGAGCCTCCAAGAAGAATTCCCGATAGTAAACTTCCGTATGGATAATAACTCAAAAATACTAATAACAAGAAAGTTAGCATTGTGCTTGACCAAATAGCAACGCCACCAAGTCTTGAAATCGGTACTTTGTGTATTTTTCTTTCATTTGGTACGTCAACAAGTCCTTCTTTCTTAGAAAAGGCAATAACTGACGGTACGATGAATACCCCTAGTATGTATGATATAACTGCACCAATAATTTGTGCTTGTGATAACTTAATTAAAATGGCTATTCTCCTTATTAGTCTAGTATAGTGGATATTTAGCTAACAATTTCATAGAACGAGCTTTCAAATTGTTTAATCCATCTTCATTATCTGACGAATATATTGCAGATGCAATAATTTTTGCAACTTCCTTCATATCGTCTTCTTTAAATCCTCTTGTAGTAACTGCAGGAGTACCAAGTCTGATACCACTTGTTACAAATGGACTTTGTGGATCATTTGGAACAGTGTTTTTGTTTGCAGTAATGCCAACTCTTTCTAAAACGTTAGTCATTTCCTTACCAGTTTTATTTAATTTTCTAAGGTCTAATGTCATTAAGTGGTTTTCTGTGTAACCCCCAACGATATCCATGCCTTCTTCAATTAATGTGTTTGCTAAAGCTTTTGCATTTTTAACAATTTGTTCTGCATAAGCTTTAAATTCAGGTTTAGAAGCTTCAAGTAATGCAACTGCTTTACCTGCAATAATATGTTCTAAAGGTCCACCTTGAATTCCAGGGAAAACAGCTTTATCAATAGCTAAAGCTAAATCTTCGTTGCACATGATAATGCCACCTCTTGGACCTCTTAAAGTTTTGTGAGTTGTTGTTGTAACAATATGAGCATAACCTGCTGGTGATGGATGAAGACCTGTTGCTACAAGTCCTGCAATGTGTGCAATATCAGCCATTAAGTATGCGCCAACTTCGTCTGCTATTTCTCTGAATTTTTTGAAATCTATAATTTTAGAATAATTACTTGCTCCACAAATAATTAATTTTGGTTTGTATTCATGTGCTTTTTTTCTAACATCTTCATAATCAATATCGCCATTGTCATCTACACCATAACTTTTTGCATCAAAATATGTGCCTGAAAAGTTTACAGGACAACCATGTGAAAGGTGTCCACCATTTGATAAATCCATACCTAAAATTGTGTCACCGTGTTTTAATAATGCAAAAAATACAGCCATGTTTGCTTGTGCGCCAGAATGTGGTTGAACATTAGCATGATCCATTTTGAATAATTCACAAGCTCTTTTTTGTGCAATTTCTTCAATTTCGTCAACAACATTACATCCATTATAATAACGTTTGTGTGGTTTACCTTCTGCGTATTTGTTTGTTAATACTGTTCCACAAGCTGCCATTACGGCTTTTGATGTGATATTTTCACTTGCAATAAGTTCAATTGTATCTTCTTGTCTTTTTAATTCTTTTTCAATTAAAGCTTCAACTTCTGGGTCAGTTGCTTTTATAATTTCTAATTCCATTTTCTTCTCCCTATAAAATATAATTTTTATTAATTATAAATTATTTATTTTGCTCTCGGCAAATTCATGAAGTTTTATTGCACAAATTTGAAATTGTTACAAAAATTTATAAGATTTTTTGATGTTTTTTAGAAAAATTTTTTCTAATTTTTAAAAATTTTGAAATTTATTTTTGAAAAATTTTTCATGATTTTTTCATGAAATTTTTAAAGTTTTATCAAAATTTGCCAATTGTTAACAAATGTAAAGTAAAAATTCAACATTTACAATTCGTTACAATGGTAAAAAGAGGGCTGAAACTCAATATCTACGTGGTGTCAGCATGAAAAATGTCGCCAAAGCATGTATTTATGCCATTTTAGACGTTAAAGTCCACATATATATGTGCCGATAACTAAAAAGGAAAGGAAAATTAGTAATGGGATTAGCAGCAAATCAAGCAAGACTTTTAACATTGCAATCAAGAATGAACGATCTTGAATTACGTTGCATGCAATTGTCTAATCAAAAAATTACTAATACTATCAAAACTTCTAACCTTTCTATCCAATACAACAAAAAATTAGAAGAAGCAAACGCTATTGGTGCTAAAAAAGTTACTGTAGTAAACACTACAGAAGGTTGGAGAATTTGTGATAACCCAACTCAAACATTAAAATTAAACCAAGGTGGTTCAAATGTTAGCTTCAACTACAACATGTTGAAAGAAATGGGTTATGAAATCGCACCTAAAGGTTCAGTTGCTAATGTTACAAATACAGCTGATACTGACAACAAAGGTACAACAACTAAAACAGTTACAACTCCTGCAGTTGATTCTCAAGGTAGAAAAAATGTTACTCAATGGCAAATGCCTACTACAGCTGCTGAGTTCAAACAATTATTAGAATCAGCTGGTTTAATCGACGATTCAACAGGTTCAGGTAATACATCTTCTCAAGGTTTAACATTAAACAAGTGGTTAGATGCTAGTGGTTTAGCTGTTAAATCTGAAGATGCTGGTACAGTTAGTAAAACTAACTTAAAAACATTAGCTTCTAACTTCACAGTTGGTGGTCAAGTTTCTGATGATCCAAACCAAACATTAAATTTTGATAAAAACAAATTAGCTAAATTATTAGGAACAAGCAATTCTGTAGAAGCTTCTTCTACATCTACAACAAATTCAGTTGGTTCTGCTGCAAAATCAATCGAAGCTGGTAACTATGATATGCCAACTAACATGAACGAATTAATGAACTTATTAACAGGTGTTGATTTATTAGGTAAAGTTGGTTCAAGATCTTACGCTAATGCTGATGGTTCATTATCAGATGTTAGAATTAAATCAAACGTTGCATTCCAATTAACTGGTAGCAATGAAGTTAACACTGAAAATTACTATTCAATGGCTGATATTGCTAAAATGTTCGCTAAAAATGCTTCAGATGTTAAAGACAACGATTTCAAAAAATCAGTTGAATTTGATTACAACAAATTAGCTTCAATCATTGGTGAATCTGCTAAAATTGGTTCAGCTCAAACTTCTACAACAACTTCTTCAAGAAATTACCAAGGTGTTACAAGCTACGGTGAAGGTACAACAACTGTTAGTGTTCCTGCTGAAAATACTACAACTGAAACAACTCCATCATCTTCAACAATTTCTTACGAATCAAATGATTTAATTGAATCAGCTAAAAAAGATTCTCAAACATTAATTTCTGGTATCATGGCTGGTAACATCGGTATCTACAAAGATGGTCAAGAAGTTTCTTTATCAGAAGTTGGTATTGTTTCTCACACTGATTCAAATGCATCAACTGAAAGATGGTTTCAAACTCAAACTCTTGAATCTTTAGATTACTCAGAAAGAGATAACGAAAGACAAGCTGCTCAATCTTGGTACGATAGCCAAACAGCTATTCTTTCTCAACAAGAAAAAGTCTTAGATGTTCAAATGAAATCTGCTAATACTGAATACCAAGCAGCTACTACTGAATACGAATCAATCAAACAATTAATTTCTGATAACACAGATAGAGGATTTTCAATCTTTAGTTAATGTTTAAAAATTCACTAGGTGTCTAATTAAAAAATAAAAATATTCTTCGTATATATGCTATATGAAGAATATTTTTTTACTATTACTGTTATTTTTGCTATCTGGAAATGTCGGATTTTGTGATTATACCTTCTCTACTACAGAGTATGTTCCAAATCCGACATATTACCAACCCTATCCAAATGTTTACCGTCCAAAAGGTATGTATTCTCAGCGAGCGTTTAATAATTTGGAAAAAAAGATGTTGATGAATAATTTTGGCTACGAGAGCCCAACAGAACGCCTAAATCGCATGGAGGAAAAAACTTTTGGTGCAATACAGCAAGGCGATAATTATTCCCGATATAAAGCCTTACAGAAGGCAATGAGAGAAAGTAGAAATTCTCGCTATTACTCTCCTCATCATAATAATTTAAGACGTAGATTATCTACAAGTTTTAGAGGCATGCCAACAGGTTTTACTCCACCAATTCAAACTCCAAATTATTATATTCCTGATAATTTGAATAGTAGTTGGCAAAGTGGTGTGAAAGTAAAAATTATAGATGATAGTTATTAATAAAACAAAAAAAGAACTTACTAAAGTAAGTTCTTTTTGATAGTTAAATTTTATTGGTTTTAATCAGTAATTAAAATGTTGTAGCAACTGGTTTCTTTTGAGGAGTAGCGCCTGGGATTTGTTGCCAGTTAGCTGCCATAATTTTTTTGAATGATTTTAATGCTGTGTCTTCTAATTCACCTAATTCATCAGCTTCCATAATTAATTCTCTTAATGGTAGTAATGAACGTTGATCTCTAAGTACACCTAAAGCTGCTGCTGCACCTGCTCTTACTAATTCGTTTTCATTATGGTCTTTCATAACTTCGATTAATGCAGGAACTGCTTTTGTATCATTTAATTTACCTAATGAAGTTACTGCGTAAATTCTTACGTTAACCCATTCATCGTGTAACATATTGATAACTTTGTCTACTGCTTTTTTGTTACCAATTTCGCCTAATGCTCTTGTAGCATCGCAACGTACATTAACTTTTTCGTGATCTAATGATTTAATTAAAGCGTCTGTTGCAACATCACCAATTTCGATTAAAGCGTCTGTTACTGTGATACAAACTTGTGGATTTTCATCATTTAATGCTTCTACTAATGGTTCAACCACAATTTCACCACCTAAACGACCTAATGCTCTAGCTGCGCGAACTCTTACGTCTACGTTTCTGTCTTCACGTAACGATTCGATTAAGTGAACTGTTGCTTTTGAGTCCCCTAATTCGCCTAATGCTCTAGCTGCGTATAAGCGTACTGAACCATTTTTATCATTCTTTAAAACGTCGATTAAAGGTTCTACTGCTTTAGAATCGCCCATTTCACCTAAGATACGAGCTGCATTGTAACGAACCTTTTCTGAATTACTTGTTTGTAAATCATTAATTAATTCTTCAAATGTTTTTTTAACTTGTTTTTTCTTGCTGTTTACACTAATTGTCATTTATTTTAACCCCTATTTACTACCAAATAAAATTTAATCTACTACCTTACCCCTATATAAAAAATTTTGCTCAAAAAAAATTGTCTTTTTTAAGAAATTTGTTTACAATTCTGTAACATTTGTGAAATGTACACTTAAAAATAGCGCAGTTATTGGGTTATACGATAACACACTTATTTTTAAAGGGTAAGTTCGACACTTATACATTCATAATAGCATTTTTTTCAAGTCTTGTCTTTACTCCAAAGACATTATTTTATTATTTTTATAGATTGTTTTTTTAAACATTTGCATATACGAATATATTTAATCGTGATTTTTGCTCATTTGTTGCGCTTTGTTAAGCATGTTCTACAGGGATAGTAATTATAAATTCTGTACCTTTATTTTCTTCACTCAAAACACGTATTGTACCGTTATGCTTAGCTATGATTTTTGAACTTATTGCTAGTCCCAAGCCTGTTCCGACGCCTACAGATTTTGTTGTAAATCCTGCATCAAAGATTTTGTTAAGGTTTTCTTTTTTTATTCCTTTGCCGTTATCTTTGATTTTTACTACAAGGTTATCATTATCAATTTCTGTAGAAATTGTTATTTTTCCTTTATTTTCAATTGCTTGGCAAGCGTTCATAAGTATGTTCATAAAAACTTGATTTAGCATATTTGGATAACATTTTATCATTGGAAGTTTAGAATATTCTTTAATTATTTCTGCTTTATTTTTTGTTTCGTGATAAATAATTTCTAATGTTAAATCCAATTCTTTATTAATATCTGCTTTTTGAAGTTGTTCTTCATCAAGTCTAACAAATTTTTTCAAAGAAACTACAAGATTGCTAATTCTATCGATTGCAACTTTATCTATTCTAGTTGTTTCTGCAAAAAGTTCTGCAAGTTCTGTATCATCAATTTGTTTAACAAGTTTTGTGATAATTCCATTGTTAGATTTAATTGAGCCAAGTGGCGTATTGATTTCGTGTGCAACGCCTGCAATCAGTTGACCAAGTGATGCCATTTTTTCTGAATGTATCAGTTGCAATTGTGTTTCTTGAAGTTCTTTTAGTGTATTTTGAAGTTCATTTTTTTGTTCATTGATTTGTCTAAATAAAGAGGCTTGGATAATTGCGTTACCAAGTTGAGCTGAAATACTTTCTAAAATATTTCTTTCTTCAGATAAATCCTTCTTTTGTCTGCTTAATAAGATAATTATGCCTAAATTTTTATCGAGATGATAAATAGGTAAGATAATTCTTAAAACAGGTGCTTTAAAAGGCTCTGCCTCATTATATTCTTTTAAGCAGTGAGAAAAAATCGTTTCATTATTAATAATTTTTGAATAAGTATTTTCATCATAACTTATGATTTGACCAAGTAAGTTTTCTCTTTTTTTAGGATAAATTTCTGTTATTTTAAAACTATTTTCTTCATTGTATTCTGCGTAATATGCTTTAAAGGCATTCATCATTGTAGAAAGCTCTCCAAGAGTAGAGTTTAAAATCTTTGAAATATCAATTGATTCTCTAATAATGTTAGAAATTTTATTAATCAAAATCATTTTTAAAGCTTGAGTTTGATTATCTTGATTTGTTTTTAAAAGATTATTATATTCCTTGTTTATTTCTTTTAGTTTTGTTGTCAATTTTGTGTTTTCAGTTTTATATTTTTCAAGTTTTAATTCACTTGTGATATCTTTAAATATAAGAATTGAGTACTTAGCTCTTTTGAAAGAAGAAATTCTAAAATACTTCATTTCAATACTTTGGTAGCTAACAATTGCTGTGTAAGATTCTTTTGAAAAAAGTGCTTGAGATATTGGTGAATATGTTGAAATATCTTCTGCTGAGATAGCACAAACGTCAACATAAAAATTTATTTTATGTGAAAATTTTTGTAATGTATTAAAATCGCTAAAGCTTTGTTTAAAAGATTTATTTTTATAGATAACATTTTTATTGTTATCTATAATTAGTATTGGGTCATTGAAGCTGTTAAAGATTTCAAATTTTTTCATGTATATTATTATACTACATGTATTATATATATACATGTAAAAATTCCGTCTAATACTTTAAAGTAACATGTTCAATAGTTTGTAAATTATTGATAAAAAAAGTTTACGTTATGAAATATTTTGCTCTGTCGTCAAAAATTTATGCTAAATTATTAATATAAAGAAATTAGAAATTTATTTTTAAGATTTTATTAGGAGAATACATGCCGGAATATTTAACGAAAGAAGAGATTAAACAATGGAGAAGTTCATTGGAAAAAATCACTTTAGAAGAATTTGCAAAGAGATTAGGAAAAGAAATAGAAGAAGATAAACATACAAATGACTTAGTTGATATAGTTATGAAACACTCTTCAACTGTAACAACTTCAAGAATTGACTCAGGTTCATCAATTGAAAGAATTTCATCACTTTCTCAAAAAACAATGTCAAGAGAAAGAGAAATTGCTCCAACTTCTTATGCTCCAAAAGCTGAAGTTAAACCTGTTGTAAAAGCAGAAAAAGTTGTTGAAGCTGTAAAAGAAGCAGTTAAAAAAGAAACTGTAAAGGCTCAAGCTTCTACTAAAGCTAAAGCAGTTGTAGCTGATAATTCAGGTTATGAATTCAAAAAACCTTTAACAGAAAGAGAACAAATGGTATTTAATTATTTCTTAAATAATAAAGATACTGTTGTTTTCGCTAAGGATTTGGCACAACTTTTACAAATTCCTAGAGATTATGTTTATAAATATATTAAAACATTAAGAGCTAAAATCGAAGGTGATAATTTAAGAAACGCCGAGAGTGGTGGATTTATTTTATCAGATAAATAATTATGGTTGTAGAAAAATCAAACATTTTAAAGATATTAAGTAAAGCAAAAACGTTGTATGTAGCAGATTATAATGATACATACGGCGTTTCTGCTAATATGATTAAAAAACTTTTTCAGTTTGGTGATTATGGAAAACCACTTAATCTAGGGCTTATTGTTTTAGAAGAATTTGAAGAAGATGGTTACATTGTTGTTGAAGGTATTCAAAAACTTGTGACTCTTTGTTTGATTATGTTTGCTTTATGCGAATGCTATAAACAAACAAATATGGCTAATGAAGAAGCTATTTCTAAAATTTATGAAAGATATTTGCTAGGCAAATATGGTGTCAAATTAAATCTTAATAATGAAAACAAAAATATTTATGAAAAAATTATTTATAAAGAACGTTTGACTCCAGAAGAAAAAGAAAATCCTTTGTTTATTGTTCTTCATCAGTTCTGGCAAGAAATTAAAGACAAAGGTATTTCTGCAAATGAGCTTTACAGAGCCTTAAAATCTATTGAATGCTATGTAATGAAAATTAAGCATGGTGAGGGCTTAGAGTTTTATTATTTATTGAACAAAAATAGTAGATGGTTGAATACGCCAAAGCTTATTCGTTCATATTTACATAAAGCAGAACCGTCGCTAACATATATTTGGGATGATATGGTTCAGACTTATTTTGAATCAGGCATTTACAATATGTTTTCTCCATTTTTGAGAGATTTTTTGAGTATTCAAAATACAAAACTTCGTGTTCACGAAACAGAAATCTTTCCTATTTTTGTAGCGTATTATGAAGATTTATCAAAACATAGATCTCCAGAACAAATTCTTACAAATTTAAGAGAATTTTCTGAAAGATATTTAAGAATGATAAAAGTTGATTTTGAGTATTTTGATATTAAAAAGAACTTTACTCGTATTAATGAAATAGGTGGTCAAGTGGCTTATCCGTATCTATTAGAAGTTTTAACTGATTATGATAACGGAATAATAAGTACTGATGCCTTGAATATTATTCTAAAAACCGTTTTTGATTACTTGAATAAAGGTAACGAATTTGATTTTACAATTTTGAGTGAATTGATTAACCAACGTTTAGTAATCAGAAACTTGTAATAATTATCGACTTGGGATAATTGTTAAAAAAAGATTTTGACATATAATGAATAGTGATATTTAGATAAGGAAAAATATAATGAATAAAAGCCAATCTACAGGAATGTATGTAATACTTGGGATAATGATTTTAGCCTTTGTTTCAATGCTATTTTCAGCCCCTACTACAAGCACTCAAGATATTTCTTATACAGCTTTTGTACAAAAAGTTGAAAACAATGAAATTAAAAGTGTTGAAATAGACAAAGATTTCTTAATTGCATTGCCTGTTAAACAACCAGAACAAACAGAAAATCAAAAGAAAGCTCCAAAACCTATTTATGGTGAATTGAAAAAAGCTACTTTGCAATACAAAGTTTTAATTCCTCAAGGTTCTGACATCTTGAAAAAACTTGAAGAATACAATGTTTCTATAGAAGTTAAGAAACCGAGTGAATCTTCTCAAATATTGAATGTTCTTGGTTCTTTATTATTGCCATTGTTATTTATTATTTTCTTGATAATTATGGCAAAAGGTCTTTCTGCAGGTGGCTCTCAAGCAATGTCTTTTGGTAAAAGTAAAGCTAAATTGTTACTAGATAGCAAAGTTAAAATTACTTTTAATGATGTTGCTGGTATTGATGAAGAAAAGAAAGAACTTGAAGAAATCGTTGATTTCTTGAAAAATGGCGAAAAATATTTAAAATTAGGTGCAAAAATACCAAAAGGCGTTTTATTAATTGGTTCTCCAGGGACAGGTAAAACTTTAATGGCAAAAGCTGTTGCAGGCGAAGCTGGTGTACCATTTTTCTCAATTTCAGGTTCTGATTTCGTAGAAATGTTTGTTGGTGTTGGTGCAAGCCGTGTAAGAGATTTGTTTGAACAGGCTAAAAAACATCAACCTTGTATCATATTTATTGATGAAATTGATGCTGTTGGTCGTCAACGTGGTGCTGGCTTAGGTGGTGGTCACGACGAAAGAGAACAAACTCTTAACCAATTGCTTGTTGAAATGGATGGTTTTGACGAAACAACTAACATTATTGTTATTGCGGCTACAAACAGACCTGATATTTTAGATAACGCTCTATTAAGACCAGGTAGATTTGATAGACAAATTGTTATCAATAGACCTGATATTTTAGGTAGAGAACAAATTTTAGAAGTTCACGCTAAAAATAAACCTTTAGCAAGTGAGGTTGATTTAAAAGTTCTAGCAAAACGTACTCCAGGTTTTACTGGTGCAGATTTACAAAACCTTTTAAATGAAGCTGCATTGCTTGCTGCAAGACATGATAAAGAAAAAATTGATATGGATGATTTAGAAGAAGCAATCGATAAAGTTATTGCTGGTCCAGAAAAGAAAAGTAGAATTATTTCTGACGAAGAAAAAGAAAACACAGCATACCACGAAGTTGGACACGCATTGCTTGCTAAATTATTGAACAACTGCGACCCACTTCACAAGGTTTCTATTATTCCTAGGGGTATGGCTCTTGGTGTAACTTTGACATTGCCTGAAAAAGACCATTTAACAATGAAAAAAGTTCAATTGTTAGATAGAATTACAATGACTCTAGGTGGTCGTGTTGCAGAAGAAATCATTTACGGTAAAGATTTTATTACAACAGGTGCTTCAAATGATTTAGAAAAAGTAACTTCTTTAGCAAGAAATATGGTTACAAAATACGGTATGAGTGAAAAACTTGGAAACCTTGCTTACGGAAAGAGTGATGAAAGAGTTTTCATGGGTCGTGATTTTGGTCATACAAGAGATTATTCAGAAGAAGTTGCAGCAGAAATTGATGAAGAAGTTCAAAGAATAGTTAAAGAGCAATACGATATTGCTCACATGTTGTTAACTCAAAATCAAGATATGCTTGAACAAATTGCAAAAGCACTTCTTGATAGAGAAACTCTTGATGAAAAAGAATTCGAAGAGTTAATGGAAAAAATTAAAAACGAACGCAACTTATATATGTAAGTTATTGCTTTGTTAAAACAGGTTTTATGGCATAGGTGAATTAGTAAATTTGCTTATGCCATAATTTTTTGTTTGTGCTAAACTTCAAGGTGTAATAGATTAATAGGAGAAATATTATGTGGGAAAAAGATGTAAATATTAATCAAGTTTCAGAAATCAGAACAAGAACAACAGTTTTCTTTGGTATTGGTGCAATTGAAAAAATTGATTTTATCTCTAAAGATTTAAAATCAAAAGGTATCGATAAAGTAATCGTTATGTCTGGTAGAAACGCTTACAAATCAACAGGTGCTTGGGATGTTGTAGAAAAAGCATTGAAAGATAACGGTATTGGTTATGTTAACTATGACAAAGTAACTCCAAACCCAACTACACACGCTGTAGATGAAGCAACAGCAATAGCAAAAGAATTTGGTGCAAAAGCTGTTATTTCAATCGGTGGTGGATCGCCAACAGATGCTGGTAAATCAGTTGCTATTCTTTTAGAATATCCTGACAAAACAGCTTCAGATATTTATGAATTCACATTTACACCAGAAAAAGCTGCTCCAGTTGTAGCAATTAACTTGACTCACGGTACTGGTTCAGAAACAAACAGATTTGCAGTAGTAACAATCCCAGAAAAAGAATATAAACCAGCAATTGCTTACGATTGCATTTATCCAATGTACGCAATTGATGATCCAAAATTAATGGTAAAATTATCACCAAAACAAACAAAATATGTATCAATTGATGCTGTTAACCATGTTGTAGAAGCTGCAACATCAAAAGTTGCATCACCTTACACAACTACATTAGCAAGAGAAGTAATTTCATTAGTTGCTAAATATTTACCAGTTGCAAATGAAAATCCAGATGATTTAGAAGCAAGATATTTCTTAGCTTATGCGGCATTAATGGGTGGCGTTTGCTTTGATAACGGCTTATTACATTATACACACGCTTTAGAACACCCTCTAAGTGCTGTTAAACCAGATTTATCACATGGTTTAGGTTTGGCAATGTTATTACCATCAGTTGTTAAATGTATTTATCCAGAAAAAGCAAATACATTAGCTTATATCTTAGAACCAATCGCGAAAGGTTTGAAAGCTGATGCATCTGATGCTGAAAAAGCTGGTAAAGAAGTTTATGAATGGTTAAAATCAGTTGGTGTTCCAAATAAATTGAAAGATGAAGGTTTCTCAGAATCTGATATTGAAAAATTGGTTAACCTTTCACAAACAACTCCATCTTTAGATGGTTTGTTATCAATTGCACCAAATGATGCAACTCCAGAAAGAATTAAAGAAATTTACGAAACTTCTTTATAATTTTTAGAGAATAAATTTTTAAAAGAGGGGCAAAAGCTACGCTTTTGCCCCTCTTTATTATTATTGTAATATTTTTTAATAAATATGAATAAACTAGCAATTTTTATTTTTAGGCACATTAGAATACATGTGGAAGAAGTATTTAGAAATTAAAATGCGTAATAATTATGACAATTAATTCAATTTTACCCAAAATAACAACAGAAACATATAAACCAAAAACATATAAAGAAGTAACAAAACCTTTTGAAAAAGAGGCTCATAGTTGGGCAGACTTAAAAAAAGAACAAGCAAAAATTGAAATTGATGAAGCTGTTCATTTTATGCAAGCAGTTCATAAAATTATAAAGGGCTATAATGTTGCAAGAAAAACTGGTATTGCTCCAACGATGAAAGAAACTTGTGACTGCACCAAAAACTATCTTGCTGATAAATGGGATTATTTTATAAATAATAAATATATTAATGATTCAAAAGAAGAAGACTGTTTTTATAATAAAAAATTGAGTAAAGATGCAGCATTATTAAGTAATGACGTTTATAAAAGTAAAGCAAGCGAAATTGATGGTTGGAAGCCTATTGATAGAATTGAGGATAATAAGACAGGCTTAAGAGCTGTTGCGTACAAAAAAAACGAAGATATTTTTGTAGCATATTGTGGCACAAATGACTACAAAGATTTTATCAGCGATATGCAGATGGCAAAGGGTGAAATTCCTGAACAATTAGAAGCAGGACATGAGTTCTTTAAAAAGGTTTCTGAAAAAAATCCAAAATCACACATGATGGTAACAGGTCATTCTTTAGGTGGTTCGTTAGCAGAACTTATAGCATGCAAAGAAAAAGATGCCACAGCAATTACATTTAATTCTTTTGGTATTAATAGCATTGTAAAAGGTAAAGATCCTACAGAATTTAGAGATAACAAAAATATCTATAATTATATAATTGAGGGTGATCCTGTTTCAAACTCATCAAAACATGTGGGTGTCACAACAAGATTACCAAAAACTGCAATTAATAATCACTCAATTGCAAATTATCTTGATATGTGGGCGTAGCATTTCGCTTCGGCTTACGCGTTACATCCACAACATTTACTATTATCAAAATTATCTTTATTCTTCATGCAATGTGTACATTTATCTTGCATTTTGCCTTCTTTTACAAAATAATGAAAGCTTTTTACCCATTTAGGTTCTTTACAAGAGCAATTTTGCATGAAAGTTAAATATTCAACAAATCTTTCTAATACATCTTCTGTCATTGAAAATTCAATGTTTTCAGCAGACTGTTCTACAGATGATTGTTCCATCATTAAGCATTTTGATAAAAATTTACAGATAATTTCATGGCGTTTTGTTTTTAGTTCAACTGCGTCTTCACCCTTTTTGGTCATTGTAATTATTCCGTAAGGAACGTAATTTATGTAGCCTTTTTTTGCCAAAGTTTTTATAGCTTCTGAAGTTGAAGCCATTCCAATGTTTAATTCTTTTGCGATATCTTTTACTCTTCCTGCAGAATTTTTTTGAACAATTTTATTAACTGCAAGTAGATATTTTTCTAAGCTTTGTGTTAAATCTTTCATTTTTTTATTACTCCGAATATTTTATGTTATACCATAAAATACGATTAAAAGACTATTTTTAGAAATTTTATGTTAACAAAAATTTAGATTACATATTGACAAGAGTGAGTATTCATTATATGTTATGGTATGCCATAAAAATTATGGCATAGAATAAGAAAAGGATAAAAACATGAAAATTTTAGTCGGAATGTCAGGTGGTGTTGATTCATCAGTAACGGCAGTAATGCTTAAAAAACAAGGGTTTGAAGTTATTGGTGCAACTATGGCTATCTGGGGTAAAGATGGTGTATATAAAGAACTTCAAGAAAAAGCTAAATCTCTTGGTAAACACTCACACGGTGCTTGCTTTGGTCCAAGCGAACACGAAGACATTGAAGCTGCAAGAAAATTTGCAGAAGAAATCGGAATTGAATTTTATGTTTTTGATTGCGCAAAACAATATGAAGAAATTGTTTTGAAAAACTTTAAAGAAGAATATTTATCAGGAAGAACTCCAAATCCTTGTGTGTGGTGCAATTCCTTGATTAAGTTCGATTTGTTACCTCATCTTGCAAGAGTTAATGGAGTTGAGTTTGATAAATTCGCAACTGGTCACTATGCAAGAGTTGAAAAGGATGAAAGCAGATATTTATTGAAAAAAGGTCTTGATGAAAAGAAAGATCAATCATATTTTTTATATCGTTTAAAACAAGAACAATTAGCAAATATAATGCTACCTTTGGGAAGTTTTACAAAAGAAGAAATCAGAGATTTTGCAAGAGTTGAAGGTTTAAATATTGCAGAAAAACCTGACAGTCAGGATTTTTATGAGGGAGATTATAACGAACTCTTGGGCGTTTCTGATAAAGTTGGAAATATTGTTGATAAAAATGGCAAAATTTTAGGTCAGCACAATGGTATTTGGAATTACACAGTAGGTCAAAGAAAAGGTTTAGGTGTAAGTTCGACTGAAGCTCTTTATGTTGTTGACCTTAGAAAAGACACAAATGAGGTTGTTGTTGGTTTTAAAGACAGCAATATGCAAAATATTTTAACAGCAAACAAGTTAAATTTAATTAGTGTTGAAAAATTTGTAAAATCTTTTGAGTGTGAGGCAAAAATTCGTTCATCTCAAAAGACTCAAAAAGTTTTGGTAACTCCAATAAATGATGATGAAATTAAAGTAGAATTTGAAAATATGCAAAGCTCAATTACAAATGGTCAATCAATCGTTCTGTACGATAAAGATATTGTAATTGGAGGTGGAATAATAGAAAAGACAGGAGGTTAATTATGTCAAAGTACGAAAACATTACAGAAGCAATTGGAAATACACCTATTGTGAGAATAAACAAATTGGCTCCTGAAAACTGTAAATTGTATGCGAAAGTAGAATATTTCAATCCTGCAGGTTCTGTAAAAGATAGAATTGCACTAGCAATGATTGAAGATGCAGAAGAAAAAGGTCTAATCAAAGCTGGTGAAACAACATTGATTGAGCCAACAAGTGGAAATACAGGTATTGGATTAGCTTTAATAGCTGCAGTTAAAGGTTATAAACTAATTTTGACAATGCCAGAAACAATGAGTAAAGAACGTAGAATGTTATTGAGAGGCTATGGTGCAAAACTAGTTTTGACAGAAGGTTCTCAAGGTATGAAAGGTGCAATTGCAAAGGCAAACGAATTGTACGAAGAAATAGAAAATTCAATTATATTGCAACAATTCAAAAATATGGCAAATCCTAAAGTACATTACAACACAACAGCGAACGAAATTTGGAAAGATACAGAAGGTGAGGTCGATATTGTAGTAGCTGGTGTTGGCACTGGTGGAACAATTTCAGGTATCGCAAAAAGATTAAAAGAATTAAAACCATCAGTTAAGGCTATTGCCGTAGAACCTGCATCAAGTCCAGTTTTATCAGGTGGTAAATCAGGTAGTCATAAAATTCAAGGTATTGGCGCAGGTTTTGTGCCAGACACATTTGATAGAAGTGTAATTGATGAAATTGTACAAGTTGAAAATGATGATGCTATCCAAATAGCAAGATTTTCAGCACACATTGAAGGATTGTTTGTAGGTATTTCTTCAGGTGCAAGTCTTTGGGCTGCTATAGAAGTTGCCAAAAAACCAGAAAATAAGGGTAAAACAATTGTTGCTATTCTTCCAGATACTGGTGAAAGATATCTTTCAAGCGTATTATTTGAGGATGTTGAAGAATTGAGTGACAAGGATTTACAAAATTTTAAAGATTGTCAATATTCTACCTGTTGTAAAACATTAACAGGTTCTTGTGGTAGTTGTAAAAACTAATCTCTTCTAATACTTAGTGGCGAATTTTTCTGAAAGAAAAATTCGCCTTTTTTAAATTTTTGGTTGACTATTTTTTATAAAAATAATATATTACTTTTTGGAAAAAGATTTTAGGATTGGGGATAAAGATGAAGATTAATAAAAATTATGAAAATTTAGAAGATAGCTATTTGTTTTCTACAATAGCAAAAAAGGTTTCAGAATATGCAAAGGCAAATCCTGATAAAGAAATAATTAGACTAGGAATAGGTGATGTTACTTTGCCTCTTTGTCCTGCTGTAATTTCTGCAATGCACAATGCTGTTGATGAAATGAGCAAGAAAGAAACTTTCAAAGGTTATGGGCCAGAACAAGGTTATGACTTTTTAAAAGAAGCTATTCAAAAATATTACGCAAAAAGAAATGTTAATCTTGATTTGAACGAAATCTTTATTTCAGATGGAGCAAAAAGTGATTTAGGAAATATTTTAGACTTGTTTGACAAAGATAATACTGTACTTGTTCCTGATCCTGTTTATCCTGTTTATGTGGATACAAATATAATGGCAGGTAGAAAAATTGTTTATATTGATGCAAATGAAACTAATGACTTTTTGCCAATGCCTGATTATTCAGTAAAAGCAGATATCATTTATATGTGTTCTCCAAACAACCCTACTGGTGCTGTTTATAACAAAGAACAACTTACAGAATGGGTACAATACGCACTAAAAAATAATGCGATAATTTTGTTTGATTCAGCATACGAAAGCTTTGTTTCAAATGAAACATTACCAAGAAGTATTTTTGAAATTGAAGGTGCAAAAGATTGTGCTATAGAATTTTGTTCTTTTTCTAAAACAGCTGGCTTTACTGGTACAAGATGTGGTTACACAGTTGTTCCAAATACGATTGTATTTGATGAAAAACATTTGAATAAAATGTGGTTAAGACGACAAACTACAAAATTTAATGGTGTTCCATATATTGTTCAAAAAGGCGCAGAAGCAGTCTTTTCAGAAGTAGGTCATAAACAAATTATGGAAAATATTAATTTTTATAAGCAAAATGCTAAGATTATTGCAGATACATTAGATGAATTGAATATCAAATATGTTGGTGGTAAAAATTCACCATATATATGGTTAAAATGTCCTAATAATATGAAATCTTGGGATTTCTTTGATATGTTATTAACAAAAATAGCAGTTGTTGGAACTCCTGGTGCAGGATTTGGAAGAAATGGTGAAGGATATTTTAGATTAACTTCTTTCAATACTCCTGAAAAAACAAAAGAAGCAATGAATAGATTAAAAAATCTTCTTAAATAACAAAATGCCCAGTGAAAGAATAAGTTGCAGAACCACTCATATAAACATTGTGAGAGGTATCATTTTTGCTGCCATTCCATTCTACCTTTAGTATTCCTCCAGGAAGATGGCAATGTACTACATTATCAAGATATCTGTTCATAATGCCTACAACGGTAGTTGCGCAAGCTCCTGTTCCACAAGCAAGCGTAATTCCACAACCACGTTCCCATACGTTAATTTTTACTGAGTCTTTTGATAGAATTGTTACAAATTCTACGTTTGTTTTTTCTGGGAAAAGTCCGTCTGTTTCTATTTTTGAACCGTATTTTTCAGCTAATGTTTTGCTATGTTCGTCTACAAAAATTACACAGTGGGGATTTCCCATACTTACAACATTAAGGTTAAACTCTTTATCCTCAATTCTGTATGGAATATTTAAATTTTCTTTTGTAAGACATGGAATTTTTTCTGTTTCAAGAATTGGTTGCCCCATATTTACTTTGATTTCGTTTTCAGAAATGATTTTTGGAATAATAACTCCTGCTTTTGTAGAAACCGTAAATTCTTTTTTATCTACATATTCCTTGTCGTATACGTAACGTGCAAAACATCTCATTCCATTACCACACATTTGTGCAATAGAACCGTCAGAATTGTAAAATATCCAACCGATATCAGCATCTTTTACATTTGGATTAACAATAATTAGTCCATCTGCACCAATACCAAAATTTCTATCACATAGTCTTTTGGCTAGGTAGTCAGGTTTCATATCTGTTCTTTCGTATTCTTCGTAATCTAAAATTACGAAATCATTTCCTAATCCTTGCATTTTAGTAAATTTTATAGACATTATTAATCCTTTTCGTTTTGACCTTATTTATAATACGATATTTTTTCTTTTCTGCATATTAAAATTTTATTTCTTATTAAAAAATGTAAAAATGAAAAATTTTTGATTAAAAATTTGCAATTTTGCAGAAAAATTATTCAAAAATTTTAAATTTGGAGTACAAAATTTGAAAAAAATGATTAAAAATCTCAAATTTTTTATTTTTTTTATTATTTTATCAACTTTTAAAAAACTTAATATCGTTAAACTTTTGACTGATAATCATTTAAGTATAAAAATCAAAGTATGTGTAGAATAGGTGCTATAAAATCAAAAAATTATTTACATCCTTCATTGGCTTTAAAATTAATGCGTTCACAACAAGAAGGACACGATAACTCAGGTTTTGCCTTTGTTATGCAAGATTTGGGTGGTATATTTGAAAATTATAAAGAACTTCCAATACTTTCAATGGCTTGTACAGATGAGGGTATGAAATATGCTGAAGATTTGCTTCACTCAATGGGCTTTACTCGTGTATTTCAATATAATATGGAGGTTTACCCTCAAGAAGGTTTAGTTATTCAAACTATGCCTAACTATGTTTTTGAGGTTTTCCAATATCCAAAGAGTTATAAAAATGCTTCGAGAGAAGAAAAAGAGGATTTACTGCTTAATGCAAGATTACAACTTCGTGCATATTTAGATAAGAACGAAGAAGGTTTTGTATATTCTTTCTGGGAAGATGTAATTTCTTTGAAAGAAATTGGTAATCCAAATGATATTGGTAAATATTTTAATCTTTGGAGCGAAAAGGTTAATTTAAGAGCAAAAATTATAACAGCTCAATGTAGACAAAATACAAACTATGATATTGTTCGTTATGCGGCTCACCCATTCTTTTTACAAGGTTATACAACACTTACAAACGGTGAAAATACTTTCTATGAAAAAAATAAATTAGCTCAAGAAAAATTGTACAAAGGTTATATAGGTTTTGAAAGTGATTCACAATGTTTCTTGTACACATTGCATTATGTTCATAAAATCTTGAAATGGCCTTTAAAATACTATAAACACGTTCTTACGCCATTACCTTTTGATGAAATGGAAAAAAGACCTAACAGATTAGTTTTAGAAAGAATTAAATCTTCTTTAGCTAATTTAGAAATTAATGGTCCAAACACAACAATTGGTGTTTTACCAGATGGTACAATGCTTAATGTTATGGATTCTAAAAAACTTAGACCAACTGTAATTTGTAAAGACAATGATGTCGTGGTAGTAACTTCTGAAGTTTGTGGCGCAAATGAAATTTTGCCTGATAGAGATACGACAAAAGATATTTATACTAATGAAAGAGAAATTGTTGTTATAGATAATGATTTGAATATAGAAAGAATAGCTCAATGAACATAAATAACATATCAAAAGACGATTTACCATGGATAGTTGAATATGACAGCGAAAAATGTATGCTTTGTGGCAAATGTGTTGCTGTATGTTCTTTTGGTGCAATAAAACCTGATGTTCAAAAACGTAAAAAAGTTAAAGCAATTTCTAATGAAGAGGGTTTTCAAATTGATGAAGACCAAAAAGCTATTCCTGTAATCAAACAGGTCATTGATGAAAAACATTATTGCAGAGGTTGTGGTGTTTGTACAAAAGTTTGTCCAAATGGTGCAATAAAAATAGTTAAAAATAATACAGAAATCTTTGGTACAAGATACCGTGCAAAGACAGCTCAATCAGTTAAAAGAGGTGGTAGAAACAATCTTCATACTGAGGGTAGAACTTTAGATAAAATTAAAGTTGGTAGAATTTCGCAAATGACAGACCCATCTTTAGATGCATTACGTCATACTTTTGATTTGAGAACAAATTTAGGTAGAATTATTAGCCCTAAAGATTTGAATTTTAAAATCAATGAAAAAGGCGAATTAGAAGAACAAGCTTCTCAACACTTACCAGCTAACAATTCGATTTATCCAATCATAATAAGTGATATGTCAATCGGTGCACTTTCTCCGAGAATGTGGGAGGCTATTGCAATTGCTGTTGCTTATTTGAACGAAGTAAAAAATATTCCAATCAGAATGGCGACAGGTGAAGGTGGTATCCCTGATAAACTTTTGCGTTCTAAATATTTGAAATATATGATTTTACAAATAGCTTCAGGTCATTTTGGTTGGAACAGAATTATTAATTCTATGCCATATATGCAAGAAGATCCTGCAGGTATCATTATCAAAATAGGTCAAGGGGCAAAGCCTGGTGACGGTGGTCTTTTGATGGCAGAAAAGAATGTTAAATTGGTTCAAGAAATTAGAGGTGTTCCAAAAGCAGACTTGTTAAGTCCTCCAAACCATCAAGGTTTGTATTCTATTGAGGAAAGCGTTCAGAAGATGTTCTTGTCTATGAACTGCGCTTTCAAATTCAAAGTTCCTGTTGCTATTAAAGTTGCAGCGTCTTCTACAAGTGTAAGTGTTTACAATAACTTGTTACGTGACCCTTACAACATTGTTGGTGGTTTCTTTATCGACGGTATTGCAGGTGGTACAGGTGCTGCTCACGAAATTTCTTTAAACCACACAGGTCATCCAATTGTTTCGAAATTGCGTGATTGCTATCTTGCAGCAGTACATCAGGGCAAACAAGGTCAAATTCCTATTTTTGCTGGTGGTGGTATCGGTATGAATGGAAACCTTGCAGCTGATACGTTTAAAATGTTGTGCTTGGGCGCAAGTGGTGTATTTATTGGTAAATTGATACTTCAAATTGCAGGTTGTGTTGGTAATGATTACGGTAAATGCAATGCTTGTAACACTGGTAGATGTCCGATAGGTATTACAACTCAAAATCCAAAACTTACTCAAAGATTAGATGTTGATGTTGTTGCTCAAAACATTGTTAATTACATTTGTGCAACAGATATTGAACTTAAAAAACTTTTAGCTCCAGTTGGTAATTCAACTTTACCAGTTGGTAGAAGTGATGCGCTTGTTTGCGTTGATAAAAACGTTGCAGATAGACTTCAAATTCAATACGTATGTTAGTGGAATAAATTATGAAAAAGATTATAGAAACTGTAAAAAATGAAGATGATAGAATGTCGACTCAAGCTTTAATGCAAGAAATTTGGGAAGGCATTGAAGAAGGATGTAATGATTTTGAAATAAACGCTTGTGGTCAACACGACATTGGTGGTTCAGTTTGGTCAAAGAATGGTGAGGATTTAAACTTTTACTTAACAAATCCTGGTCAAAGAGTGGGTTCAATGGGTGCAAAAGGTACAAATATTTATGTACACGGTTGTGCTCCTGCAGATACTGGTTGGCTAAATTCAGGTGCAAAAATTGTAGTAAACGGTGATAGTGGTGATACAACTGCTCATTGTGCTGCAAGTGGAAAAGTTTATGTTGCAGGTAAAGTCGGAACACGTTCTGGTGCTTTGATGAAAAAAGACCCTAAATTTCAAGCTCCTGAACTTTGGGTTTTGAAATCAACTGGTTCTTTCTCTTTTGAATTTATGGGTGGGGGTATCGCTGTTGTTTGTGGCGTTGGTTGTGAAAATTTATCATCTGTATTAGGCGATAGAGCTTGCGTTGGGATGGTTGGTGGTGTTGTATTTTTTAGAGGTTCTATTAAAGATATCTCTGATGACGTTTTTGTTCTTGATTTGGATGAAAAAGACATAGAATTTTTATCTTCAGGTTTGAAAGATTTTCTTTCTGAAATTGATAAAATTAAGTATTATAAGCAACTTACAGATTTTTCTCAATGGCATAAGATTGTTGCTAAAACTTATGAAGAAAGACAAAAACAAAATAATATTTCTTTAAAATCATTCAGAACGAATATTTGGATGGACGAAATAGGTGGTTCTATATTCTCTGACCTTATTTCAGATGACTTTGTTGCTTGTGATTTAGTTCAAACAGGTGAATCAAGATTAAGAGTTCCAAAATGGAAAAACTATGCATATTCTGCACCTTGTGAATATAATTGTCCTATTAAAATTCCTACTCAAAAAAGATTTTCACTTTTAAGAGCAGGAAAAATTAAAGAAGCTTTAAATTTGGTATTGGATTATAGTCCATTTCCTGCAAGCGTTTGTGGGCAAGTTTGTCCAAACTTATGTTTGAATAACTGTTCAAGAGTCAAGGTTGATGAACCAATGGATGTAAAAATGCTTGGTTCTTTGTCAAAAGATATTAAAATGCCGAAGGTAGAAATTACTCACAAGGAAAAAATTGCAATAATTGGTGCTGGAGTTGGTGGTATTTCTACTGCTTGGCAACTTGCTTTGAATGGTTATGAAGTAGAAATGTTTGAACAAGATGAAAAAATTGGTGGTAAACTTTCTCAAGTTATTCCAGAAGAACGTTTGAGCCGTGAAATTCTTGATACAGAGCTTGAAAGAGTTAAAGATCTTGGTATAAAAATTCATACTTCTACGAAAGTTACTAAAGAATTATTTAATGATATAGAAAAAGAATTTAATGCCGTAGTTTTAGCAATCGGTGCGCACGGTGCTGTTGTAATTCCATTCGAGGGTTATGAACACTTGATTAAAGGGTTAAATTTCTTAAAAGATACTAAAAAAGGCAAGAAGTATAATCTTGGTGAAAAAGTCGTTGTAATTGGTGCTGGTAATGCAGCAATGGATGTTATTACAGAAGCATATAAGCAAGGTGCAAAAGAGGTTACTGCTATTGATATTAAAGAACCTTCTGCCTTTGAAAAAGAAATTGAATATGCAAAAAGTTTGGGCGCAAAAATTATGTGGCCTTGCTCTACGCAAAGTATTACAAAAGAAGGTGTATATTTAAAAGACGGAAGATTTTTACCTGCAGATAGTGTGATAATTTCTGTTGGTGATAGACCAGTTTATGACTTTTTAAACAAAAAATATTTGGATGAAAAATCAAAAATTAAAATCAATGAATTTATGCAAACTGACGAAAATTCAAAAGTCTTTGCGATAGGTGATGCCTTGAAGGCTGGTTTGTTTACAAATGCTATTGCAGATGGTAAACATTGCGCTGAAAATATTATGAAATATTTGCAAGGAGAAGAATTAACACCAGTTAAAGATAAAAAATTAATTCCACAAAACAGAATTAAATCAGAATACTATGAATGTTATCACCAAAAATGCGACAACGAGGAAAACAGATGTATGAGTTGTGGCTATTGTCGTGACTGTGGATTGTGTATGCAAAGTTGCCCACAAAATGCAATTTCAAGAAACGAAGTAAACGGTAAATACGAATATGTTTCAGATTCTTCAAAATGTATTGGCTGTGGAATTTGTGCAGGTCTTTGCCCTTGTGGTATCTGGGAAATGGAAGATAATATTTAAGTTAATTTTGAATAATCATTTCAAAGTATAAAATCTTTGATTTTGCAACTTTTTCAAAAGTCTAAAAAAAGAGGGGTTAAATTTTAACCCCTTTTAACTTACGATTTACTTATTATTAAAATACGAAGGAAACCACTTTTGTTCACTTCCTAGTGCATAGGAAGGTATGTTTCGATTTCCAACGGAGAGACATAAGTTCTAAACATATCACATTCTTTTCTTTTTGTTTCTAAAAATTCGTGTAAAATATGTTCACCTAAAGCTTCTTTAACTGTTGGATTTTTTTCCAATAAGTCAAGTGCTTCGTCTAAGCTTGCTGGTAAAGAATCTATTTTTGCTCTTTTCAATTCTTTAGTTGTCATTTCATAAATATTTTCTTCAACTTGTAATGGTGGTTCAATTTTATTTTCAACACCGTCTATAATAGCTTCAAAAATTACTGATAAAGCTAAGTATGGGTTACAAGATGGATCTGGAGAACGAAGTTCTACACGAGTAGCTTCGCCACGTTTTGCAGGAACTCTGATTAATGCAGAACGGTTTGCCAAGCTCCAAGCTAGATATACAGGAGCTTCGTATCCAACAACAAGTCTTTTATAGCTATTGATGATTGGATTTGTTACTGCTGTAAATGATTTAACGTGTTTCAATAAACCTCCAATGCTGTATAGAGCTTCTCTTGAAAGTTCATACATTCTATCAGGTGCGTAAAATACGTTTTTACCATTTTTGAACAATGATAAATTACAGTGCATACCTGAACCATTAATACCAAAAATTGGTTTTGGCATAAATGTTGCATAAGCTCCACTTTCTTCTGCTATGGCTTTAACTACGTATTTAAAAGTCATAATATTATCAGCTGTTGTAAGAGCGTCTGCATATTTGAAGTCAACTTCGTGTTGACCTTTAGCAACTTCGTGGTGGCTGGCTTCAACTTCAAAACCCATATTCTTAAGTGTTTTAACAATTCTACGTCTTAAGTTTTCACCTTTATCACTTGGAGCTGCATCGTAATATCCAGCTTTGTCACTTGTTTCAAGTGTTACGTTACCTTCTTCATCTTTTTCAAAAATGAAAAATTCAGCTTCTGGTCCAACATTTAATGTATAACCCAGTTTTTCAGCTTTTGCAATAATACGTTTTAAATTGCAACGTGGACAACCCTCAAATGGTGTTCCGTCAGCGTTATGAATATCGCAAATAAATCTTGCAACTTTTGTTTCGTCATCAGAACGCCAAGGAATGATTGCGAAAGTTTTTAAATCAGGGTAAAAGTACATATCTGAAGTTTCAATACTTCTGAAACCTTTGATAGATGAACCATCTAACATGATTTCATTATTTAAAGCTTTGTCAATTTGTTCTGCAGGTACAGAAAGGTTTTTCATTGTACCGTTGATATCGCAGAATTCTAGTTTAATAAATTCAACGTGATTTTCGCTGATAATTTTTTTTATTTCGTCTTTTGATAATGCTTTTTCATAATTCGGAATAAATGTTTCACTCATAATGATTTCTCCTATAAGATGTTTTCTACAGAGAATATTATAGTAACGTAAGGCTCTTGTTGTCAAAATTTATTTAAAGATTTTGTTTGTAAAAATATGAAAAACAAAAAAATTTTTTATATGAAATGAAAACTTTTAAATCAAATTTTTTATAAATAAAGCAAAAATTTTTAAAAATATTATTAAAATTTGTAAAAACGTAAAAAATGAACTAAAAAATTTCATTTTTACAAATTGCAACATTTTACAATAGGTAAATTTTTTAAATATCAGGGTTTTTCTTTTTCATAGTAAGTTTTAAAAATAGAATGAAAAATACCTTTTCAATAGGTGTTTCGTAAAAATTAAAAATACGTTTATATAAAGGATATACTCTATCTAAATATATTTTTCTTTCGTTGTAAGCCCAAGTATTGAAGGCTTTTGAAGATAAAGAACCAAGGTGATAGATTTCTTGACCGTTAGCAACTGCATTTATTTTTTTATTTTTTGCAGAGTGGTAAACTAACCAATCATCACCATAATAAATTTTTAATTCTTCAGGAATATCTGTATAATCCTTTTTATTAAAAATCATAAAAACTCCAAAGTTAGGAGTTCTGTATGTGATTGGTTTAAGTTCGACTTCTTTTGCATCACCTAATACGATTTCATCAATATTTATAATTGTGTTGTTATCTTCATCTCTTGTTTCAATAACGTTATTTTTTTGAATGCCGACGATGCCGTATTTTGAAGTCATTTTGTCTAATATTCTTGAGCAAATATTTGCAGGTATTTTGATATCATCATTCAAAAGCGCAACATAGTCTGTCTTAGCTTCTTTTACGCCTAAATTCCAACTAGGGTTTACGAAAAGATTTTTGCCATTAGCTATGACTCTAACTTTTTCGTGAATGTATTCAAAATATTCTTCCGAATTATTGATTACAATAATTTCAGATAAAGCTGAATCGCATAAAAGCGCTTCAATTAATTTGATAAGTATATCTCTATTTTTAAGTAATGTTGGAATAACTGCTGTAAAATTTTTCATATTTCCTCTTTGCGTAAAGATAAATTAATTTTGATTTTAAAAAAGAGATAGCAAAAGCTATCTCTTTTAAATGGTGGGCCCGGAGAGACTCGAACTCTCACACATCGCTGCGCTAGATCCTAAGTCTAGTGCGTCTACCAATTTCGCCACAGGCCCAGATAGAATTTATTAAATTGTCAAAAATATTTTAGATTATTTTAGGCTTTATTGTCAATGTTTTGACAATTGGTGCGTCTACCACCTCTCAAAAACGATACTCAATCGTTTTTTCGGCAGAGTGCCACAGGCCCAGATAGAATTTATTAAATTGTCAAACTTTGTACAACTATTCTAATATAGGAAGAAAGGTTTGTCAATTAGTTTAACTTAGAATGGCAAATACGTGTCATTGCCTGAAACATAGTGCCCGAAACAATCCAAAAATTATATTAAAATTTTTAATACTGTCAATTCTTTAGAATCGACATATTCATTATCAATATTCAGTTTCGCCAAGTTGATATTTTTCTTATTTTTCCCGTGGTAATCACTTCCCCCACTTATCAAAAGACTATTTTCTTTTGCAAGTCTTTTTAATAAATTAATTTCTTCTCCATTGTATCTTGAATAATAGCATTCCAATCCTTTAATGCCAAAGGTTTTCATCAATTCTAGTCTTGGTAAAAATTCTTCTTTTGTAAAATGTCTTTCTCCTTCGCCACCCAAAGGGTGCGCCCAAATAGGTATAGCACCAGCATCAACGAGTACTTCTATTGCTTCTTTTATATCAAATCTTGTATTTGGAGTCTTGCATCCGTCTAGGTATTTTTTCATTGCAGAAACGTTATCTTCTGCTAAACCTCTTTTTACTAAAATGTTTGCAAAGTGCGTTTTTACAACGCTTTTTCTTGTGCAAAGCCAAGCATATTCTTCTTTTGTAAGTTCAATATCCCATTTATTTTTTAGATATTCAACCCTTGTTTCCATTTTTATTCGGCGAAGTTTTTTACCTTTTTCTATTAAATCTAAAAGTTTTTTGTTTTTAATATCACAACCAAAACCTAGAATGTGGCATTTTATGTAATCTGCCTGACAAGTTAATTCAACGCCTTGTATAAATTTTATATTGTCAGTAATAATATTTTTCATTTCAGAACAACCTTCGATTGTGTCGTGATCAGTTAGCGCAAAAATTTCTATGCCAGAAGATTTTATTTTGTTAATTAATTCTGAAATATTGTCACTGCCGTCAGAGCAGTTGCTATGTATATGTAAATCTACTTTTGCCATACAAAAATTCTACTATAAAAATATTTAAAAATTTAAGATAATCAATTTTTTGGTTGATAACAAAATTAGTTGATTTTATTATAATGGACTTATGTCGGACATATATCAAAAATACGAAGAGTTTAAGAACTTTGAAATAGTTTTTAAAGGGCATGATGGTGAAATCCATAAGGTAAAGGGAAAAGTTCATGCTATAGAAAGTTCTAACATCACCGTATATGCAAGTATAAAAAATAATAAATTTGTGGATATTCCAGAAGGCTCACGTGTAAATGTGTATGTTTACACTGAAAATGGAATATATTATTCTAATGCAAAAGTTCTTTTTGTTGAAAAAGATAATACTCACATGATTTACACATTAACATATCCGATTAATAGTAAACATTCGCAACGTAGAGAGTTTTTTAGAGCCGATATGACATTACCTGTTACTGTAAAAATCGTGAAAGATATTTTAACAGGTATTTCAGAAACTTGGCATGTTCGTTCTCGAGATATATGTGGTAATGGTGTTTCTTTTGTATCAGATAAAGAAATCAAAACTTACGAAGAAATTTTCTTAACTTTGGAATTTCCTGAAAAAGTTATAGAAACTGTTGCAAAGTTGGTATATACAAGAGAAAAAGAAGTTAGAGGACAAACATATTATATAAATGCGCTAACATTTACAAGTATTTCACCTAGAAACATTGATTTTATCGTAAAAAAATGCTTCTTATATCAATTAAGATTAAAAAATATGGAGTAATTTTTGACTTTCTCAAAATCATCACTAATATATTAGTATAGTAAATTTTGAGTAGGGCGTATGAAATTTGTAGAAAAATTAAAAGAATTAGAAGGTCAATACATGTTCATGAAATATGCAGGTGGCAGTGAATACGGAAAACTTGTATATGTTGGTGAAGATTTTTTTCAATTTGATATTTTTGATGTAACAACAATGGAATATAGCGAAACACTATACTCTAATCCAAGATTGGTATTAGAAGTTATGGTTGGAGGCTCTGATATTCAAAGAATTGTTGCTGAGATTTCTTATCAAATGAATTAATTAAGAAAGAGCTAGATGTTGAAACTTTTTCTAACACCTTCTTCGTGATAGATGCAGTTTCCACAAACCTCTTCAATGCATTTAAGAACAAATTCTCTTGCAGCATCAATGTTAGGAAGATATACTTCTCGATTTGTTAAGTGTTTTACTTTGCAAATTGTTTTAGATTTGTCAAAAGGAACGTATAGAGAGGCGATTTCTTCTTCAAGTAAAATTTTCATTTCCTCTTCGTGATTTTGAACACCTTTTGTTATTTCGTTATAATCACCTTTTACAGCCATAATTCTACCAGATTGTATAGGTGTATCACCCTCTCTGTATAAGGCTTGTGGTTGGTAATTGCAACGAGTAGTGAAACTAAATTTGTTCCAGAATATTGTTAACACAGCTACTGATTTTTTTGCATCAGTTTTAAGGTAAATGTTTTCTGTAGCAACTCCGTGAGAGGCAAAAGTTTGTTGTAAAGATTCTACAACAGCTTCTATACATTCAAGCATTTGTCCAAATATGTCAGCCGTATTTGATGCTGCACTTTGGTAGTTTAAAAATTGTTTATACATGTGTGATGCAATCAAAGACACTCTCTCTTTGATAATTGGAGAGTTTTTAAAACTTGTATCTTGATTTTCAAAAAAGTCGAAACTATTTGTCAAAGTTTTTCCTTATTACTACTTATCTCGGTTATAAACATCATAACACATAAATACTATACACTAAAACTCAAAAAAATAGAATAGGGTAAAAGGATTTATTTAAAAATTGTGCCTGATGGGAGTCGAACCCACATCTTTTGCTTTCGGAAAACAAGGCTTTATCCTATTAAGCTACAAGCACATGTTATACCAATTATACAAGTCTTACTACAGTTTGTAAAATACTTTTACCTCAACAGGCTATTTATTGTTTATTTTTTCGTGGTAAAATTTTTGTATGAGAAAATTGGCTTTAGTAAATCACGGTTGTGCAAAAAATTTGGTAGATTCAGAATTGATGTTAGGTCTTTTGGCAGAAAAGGGTTATGAAATTACTCTTGATGAAAATGAGGCAAACGTCGTTATTGTTAACACTTGCTCATTTATTCACGACGCTGAAAGAGAATCTGTTCAATCAATTCTTAAATTAGTTAACGAAGGCAAAAAGGTTATCGTTACAGGTTGTCTTCCTCAAAAATACAAAGATGAACTTAAAGAAGCTATTCCAGAAGTTGTTGCGATGCTTGGTACAACTGATTTTACAAAAATTGTGGAAGTCGTTGAAAATCTTGATAAAAAAGATTACAAATATGTTTCTGATGTTTCTGTTAAACCAAAATACGTTTATCCAGAAAATGTTGAAAGACAACAAATTACAGTTGGTGCAAGCTCATACATAAAGGTCGCAGATGGTTGTAATTATCATTGTGGATACTGTATTATTCCAAACCTACGTGGGGCTTATCAATCAAGACCAATTGAAAATATTGTTGCAGAAGCTCGTGAAATTGCTAAAAAAGGTTGTACAGAAGTTGTTCTTATTGCTCAGGATACAACAAGTTATGGTATCGATTTATACGGAAAACCTGTTTTACCAAAACTTTTAGAAGAATTAAACAAAATTGAAGAATTGAGTTGGATTAGAATTATGTATGCTTATCCTTCTCAAAT
Organism: uncultured Candidatus Melainabacteria bacterium; assembly: GCA_934693165.1. Taxonomy (GTDB): domain Bacteria; phylum Cyanobacteriota; class Vampirovibrionia; order Gastranaerophilales; family Gastranaerophilaceae; genus UBA791. The sequence continues at coordinate 7,687 of CAKUUX010000003.1, read as the reverse complement.
GTCAGATGAATTGATTGACGCAATTGCAAGATTGGATAAAGTTGTGAAATATATTGATTTACCTTTACAACATTCTCATCCAGAAATCTTAGAAGCTATGCGTCGTCCAACGTTTGACTACGAAGAACTAATTAATAAAATTAGAACAAGAATTCCAAACGTAACAATCAGAACAGCGTTTATTGTTGGCTATCCGACAGAAACAGAAGAGCATTTTGAACATCTTTATAATTTCGTTAAAAAGATGAAGTTTGATAAAATGGGTGTTTTCAAGTATTCAAAAGAAAAAAATACAGTTTCTTACAGCATGAAAAACCATGTTCCTGCAAAAATTAAAAAACAAAGACACGATAAATTAATGAAATTGCAACAAAAAATTTCTACAGAAATTAATAAATCTTTTGTAGGTCAAACTTTGCCTTGCATAATTGAAAGTTTTACAGATGACGGACTTGTTGTAGCAAGAAGTCAACATGATGCACCTGAAATTGATGGTGTTGTTTATATTGATACAAAAAAACAAGTTGTTCCAGGTGATATTGAATACGTATTAATTACAAACTCGGATGCTTATGATTTATACGGCACTATCTAGTAATAAGTCTAAATAATTTCTTAATAAAGAAAAATCTCCACTTTCTACGACTTTTTGGATAACCTCTAGGTATTCGTCGTAGTTTGGATTTTCTATTTTTACGGGTATAACTAAATCTTTTGAAGATTTAGTATTAACAAAATGTTTGTTTTCGATTAAAAATCTTTTGTACAAATCTAATAAGTCATAGATTTTTTTATCAAATTTTACTGTTTTATTTATATAATATTTTGAATCCTTCTCAAATTTTGGTAAATAATCAATCATATAATTTATTGTGTACAAACCTTGTTCATCAGAGATATCTTGACCAAGCATTGGGTTTTCAGAAATTTCTTTATCTTCAAATTGTTTTATATAAACTGCCCAAAGCAAGCATCCAATATAAAAATTAATGTGCATATCAATTTCGTTTTGAAAATGTGGAAAAAATCTTTGAAACTGAAATTTTTTCATATTAAAGTTTCTTATGTTATTAAGTTCGCTATAAGCATATTCAAAATCTGCGACAAAATTAAGTAAATGTTTTCCAAATCCTAAATCAAAAGGAATACTATTTTCAAATTTCATAAACACCTCTTTTTTATAATTTTACATTAAAAATAGATATTAACAAATGTAAATAATTCTTGAAAAAAGCGCAAAAGTCATGATTTAGGAGTTTTAATGCACTCATAGGTAGTGTTATGTAAAAAAGAAAGAAGATTTTATGGCAATTAGTGCGATTAATTCAGTAGCAAAGCCAGTTGTGGCAACAATGGAAAAGGTTGCTCCACAACCAAAAATGATAAAAGGTTTAGCAAATGATACTTTTCAAAAAAATACAGCAGTGACAACAAATCCGATAAATACTTATAAAGCTTCTGCTCCAGTATTTATGGGTTTAGACCAAATTTCTCGCGGTGGTAGAAAAGGTGGTAAAAAAGGTGGTAAAAAAGATTCTTTATCTCCTGAGTTACAAGCAAAAGTAAATGATGCAAAAGCAAATATTGCTAAAAAATATGGCAAAAATCTTGTAGGTATAGTTTTTGAGAGAGATAAATTTGCACCAAAAGAAGAATATGCTATGGTAGCAAACTTAGCTGATGACGAAACTCATACTGAGTTTTATGATAATCAAATAAACAAAATTGGTGAAGAGGATGTAACTTTCAGCTTAAATGGTGATAAAGTTTATATGATTACAAAAAATGTTGATTATAGAAATAACACTACAACAAAAGTTCGTGCAGAATTAAATGATGACGGTTATCCTATTGTAACAGATGAGGTTAGAATTGTTAGAGATAAAGATAACAAAATCGTAAGAAAAGAAATGATGACTGATTCAAAAGTTTCAGGTGCTTATGACCACAAATATGTTTATCCGGATGGAACAGAAAAAGTTATTTCTAAAACAAGACATTTCAAAAATTATGACGGTATGGATTGTATCCATAAAGATATGACTTCTCTTGATGGTACAAGAACTCAATACAAATTAGAACAAGATAAAAAAGGTAACAAACTTTTAGAATACAAAATTACTGACAAAGACGGTAATGTTTTGATGAATTTGAACAAAACAATGGAAAGAATTTCTGATAATAAAATTGTTTCATCAAATGGTGACAAAGTTTATGAAATGACATTTGACCCTGATAAATTGACTATTCAAGAAAGAGGTAAAGATAAACCAACTGTAATTCCAATTAGAGGTGCAAAAGGTCAAAAAGTTAAACTTGGTAGCGATGACTTTAAAGTAATGGGCGACAGAGAAGAAATGTTTAAATTGATGAAACAACTTCCTGCAGAACAATTATTAGCTTTAACAGACACAATCAAGACTCTAAACGGTGTTAAAGATACAAATGACTGTTGTATGTGGCCTGACAAAAAACAAATTGATACAATCAACGAAGTATATTCAGTTCTTCATGAGGCAGGTCATGGTGTAGATTTTAGAAAATCAACTCAATACAGAGAATATGCCGTTATTACAGCTGATAAAGGCTTGCAAGATATTTATAACGAAGAAAGAAATGCTTTCAATAAAGCTTATCCAAACGCTCAAAGAGATCACATCGGATACTTTATTCAACAAAAAGGTCACTACGGTGGAAAATTAGGTGGTTTGAGTGAAGTTGTTGCTGAAGCAAATGCTTTAAGAGATTCTTACACAACAGAATACGACTTAGGGCCTAGAGCTGAATACTTGCAACAATATTATCCAAAAACAATTGCATATTTGAATACAAAATTAAGTAATTACAAAGCTGATGATATTGCAGAGTGGACAGCAAAACAACAACAAAAACAAAATCCAAAACCAAATACAAAACCTCAAAAAGCAGTAAAAGCTTAGGGTTATAAGTTTTAAGAAAAGGCGCAAAGAGTTACACTCTTTGCACCTTTTCTTTTTGTACAATTGGGTAGTTGAAAATTTAAATAGATTTTAATTAAATATAAATGTATTATTTAAAAGGAGACTTTATATGACAGAAGAAGAAAAAATGATTTGTGAACATAACCGTAAAAAATGTGTGATGAAATATTTAGGCGTTTTAGGTGCAACATTGTTAGGTTCGTTTTTAGCTTTTTATTTTGTTGCTGATATGACCATAAAACACATGATGGATCCAATGTATCAATTTAGAAAAATGGATAGAATGATGGAACATCAAGAGCGTCAAATGAACAAAATGGATAAAAAAATGATGAAAGAAATTGGCATGCCAATGCCTCACAAATCAATTATTGATATTCAAAAATTTGATGATGAATATAAAATCGTTATTGACTTAAGACCATTTGATGATAACGAAAAGAATGTTCAATTTGAATTGAATAATAATATGGCGACAGTAACAGCTTCTGTAGAAAAAGAAAAACGTCATGAAGATAGAATTGTTAATTTTTCACAAACTTTTTATTTAGACGGTGATTTAGATGTTGCTAAAATTAAAAAAGAAAAAATGAAAAACAAATATATTATTACTATTCCAGAAAAAGATTAGGACTTTTAACGTGATTGCAGACAGTATTTAAGAAACTTTTATGAGTTCCTTTTAATTGTTAATTTTTTTAATAAAAATCCTTCAAACATGGCAATTAATTGAGTTTTCATGTTTTTATATAGGTGTGTAGTATTTGAAAGGTAGTTCTATTATGGTAGGAATAATTAGCAATCAACCAAGACAAATTCCAACTTATGGTACATGTGATGGTGATGGATTAACACCAAAGAACAACCCTCCAAGATATGCATGTGACGGTGGTGGACTAACAGCAAAAACAGCTAATCCTCAAGAGCTTTTAAACGATACTGTAGATTTTGCAGGCAAAGCTATAGGAAAAGCAGCAGGTAGCATAAGAGATTATGTTAGAAAACCTGCAAAAAATGATGCTTATGTAGCTACAACTCCTTCTATGGATGCTGAAGCAAAGAAATCAAACAAAAAAGGTAACTTTTTAACAGTTGCAATTCTTTTACTCGGTGGGGTAGCATTAGGTTATGGTCACAGAAAACACATTGAAAAAGGCTTTGACAATCTTGGTAAACAAATTACCAAATGGACTTCTGGACCAAAATGTCAAGAATTAATTAAAAATGGCAAAGACTTATTAGCTAAAGCAAAAGATGCTATTTTTGTTAAAGCTTAATCAAAATTTTTATAATTAAACCAAAACTAAACAAAAAACCAAAACTTTAATTAAATGGGCTTTATGCCCATTTTTTTTTATTGTATAATTTTTCTGTTATGAAAAAAGTATATATTGAAACAATGGGTTGCCAAATGAATAAATCTGATACCGAACGTATGCTAGGTATGTTAGATTATTGTGGCTATGAAGAAACAAAAGAAGCTAAAGAGGCTGATTTACTAATTATTAATACTTGTTCAATTAGAAAATTGAGCGAGGATAAAGCATACAGTGCGATTGGCGTTTGGGGTAAATGGAAAAAAGCTAGACCTCATATTAAAATTGTTTTCTCAGGTTGTGTTGCACAACAAGATAGAGAAGAAATTTTCCGTCGAGCACCTTATGTAGATTTGGTTTTAGGTACTCATAATATTTATGAATTACCTGATTTAATCAAAAGAATTAACAATGGTGAAAGAATTTGTGCTACACCAGAAGTACCTTTTGGTGAAAAAGATTATTCAATCAAACGTGTAAAATCTACAGGTTGTTGGATTCCAATTACAGAGGGTTGTAATAACTTCTGCACATATTGTATTGTTCCTTACACTCGTGGTAGAGAACGTTCTAGAGATATGAATACAATTATTAAAGAAGTTAAAGACGCATTGAAAGATGGTTTTAAAGAAATTACACTTCTTGGTCAAAACGTTGATAGTTATGGTAAAGACCTTGAAGATACAAACCTTTCAAAACTTTTGAGAGAATTAAATTCTATCGAAGGTCAATTTAGAATTAGATTTGTAACTTCTTATCCTACTGATATTACAGATGAATTAATTCAAACAGTAAATGAGTGCGATAAAGTTTGTGAATATTTCCATATTCCAATGCAATCAGGTTCTGACTATACATTAAAAAAAATGAATAGACGTTATGACAGAAAAACTTATGGCGAAATTTGCCATAAAATTAGAACACTTGTTCCTGATGTTACAATCACAAGTGACTTTATTGCAGGTTTTCCTGGAGAAACAGAAGAACAATTTGAAGAAACTCTATCTGCAATGAGAGAATTTGAATTAGATTACTCAAATACTGCTGCATATTCACCTCGTAAAGGTACTGTCGCAGCAAAATGGACTGATTTATACATTGATGAGGATGTTAAGTTTGAACGTCTTGCAAGATTAAATGAAGTTAATCGTGAATGTTGTTTAAAATCTAATCAAAAATTTATAGGTCGTGATTTAGAAGTTCTAATTGAGGGCTTTGAAAATCATAAAGGTAAAAATGTTATTACAGGTAGAACTCGTAACAACAAGATTGTTCATATCCCTTGTGATGAAAACCTTACAGGTCAATTCTTGACCGTGAAAATTACAGGTGCAAAAACTTGGTATTTACAAGGTGAAATGATTTAATTTAGTTTAATTAAAGAGGGCGAATTTGATGAAATCAAATTCGCCCTCTTTTTATTAGTACATTTTTAATGTAGTTTCTGTTATGTTTGGGTTTTCTCTTAAGAATTGAATAAATGCGTCTTTTTGACTATTGTTGATTGGAATTACATCTTTTATATTACGGAATGGTTCGTATCCGTCTTTACCTTTTGAGATGTATTCATTTGTTACGATAGTGTAGTATTTTTCAGGTTCAATCTTTTTGATTTTTGAATATACTTGCAAATATTTTCTACCGTGAGTTTTTCCTAAAGTTAAAACTTGTTCTAGGTATTTACCTTGAATTTTTCCTTTTACGATTTTATTTTCAAATGGTAAAATTTCTATAGCATCAGCCATAGTTATTTTACCTGTAAGGTTTTTGTTTATTCTAATTGAGCCACTATTTGTGCAAACTATGTCATAGGGTTGAAATTCAACCATTGATTTTAGAACAAGGCGACCAAGGTTTGTTTGTTGTTTTTCAATTTCGGTTTGTTCTCCGATTAAAAGTAAATTTGTTTTACTTAGAACACTGTTTTTAAGTTTGTCTAGTTTTTTGTCAATGTGTTTTAATTGTTTTTCTACTGTTTTATCAGAATTTATGTTTTTATCCATTAATACATTTTCAAAATAGGTAATACCTTTATCTGTAGAAAATATCATTTTGCTTACACGAACTCCAAATTCTCCTGAATTAACGATATTAACGCCATTTGTTGAAATTGGTTTTGTAAATAGGATATGATTATGTCCACCTAAAATAAGATTTATTTGAGGATTTGCATTTGCAATTTGTTTGTCTATTTCATAACCACAATGAGAAATTACAATGATTGCATCGGCTTTGTTTTCAGAAATAATTTTTCTAACAATGCTTACAGGGTCATAAATTGTAATTCCATCTGAGCATGATAAATTTGCTAAAGAAGGTGTTGTAACACCGATTATAAGAATTTTTTCTCCACCAACTTCCTTTATTATGAAAGGTTTTACAAGCTCTCTCATTTCATAATCAGAGAATTCTATATTTGCAGATAAAAATGTTGTGTTTGATTTTTTGATTAAATGTTTTAATTCTTTTATTCCTCTATCAAATTCGTGATTGCCAAGTGCTACGGCATCATATTTTAATGCTGTTTTTAAAAGTTTTGCAGTTAATTTACCTTTGTACATTTGGTAATAGATTGAACCTTGGAAAATATCTCCTGAATCTAAAACTAAAGTATTTCTATGTTCTTGTCTTGTTTTATTGTAATAATATACTTGTCGAGATGCCCCACCAACATTTTTGATACCGTGATAATCAATTGGTTGTAATCTACCGTGAACATCACTTGTGTGTAAGATTGTTATATCATGTGCAAATACAGGTGATGCGATAAATATTAAAGCTAAAATTAATACGTATATTTTTTTCATTACTTCTCCTAGATTAAAATTTTTATAACGACTTTTTTTACGTGAGTTTGAATTCTGTCTGTAATGCAAGGTTTGTGACCATCTTGAGGATAGAAAATTGTGAAATATCCTTCCTTCATGCTTACATAAGAACCTTCACCTTCAAAAAATTGTACATCTTTTTCTTCGTCGTATTCAGTATTTTTAGTCAATTCTGAAATATCCTTTATTCCTTGTTTTTCAAAACCATTAATCAAATATTGAATATCAATGTATTTTCTATGAGCTTCAAACAAACCTTCATTTTTTGTGTCGTATTCTTGAATGTTGGCTGTAATTTTTTCACCATCAATTTCATATTTTCCATTTTTAAAAGAATTTAAATCATTGTTTATAATAAATTCTAATCCCTTTTTTATCTTTTCATCCAAATTAAAATAAGTTTTTGCGTTTTTTATGTTGTCAAAAATCATTTTTTATATCTCCTTTTGAAAAAATTATAACATGATTGAGCAAATCTTGTTTTGTTAACATTTGTTAACAAAAAGGGGGCAAAAAGCTAAAGTTTATCATGGTTTGAGCCGAATAAATAATTGTTAGGGAAATAAAAAAAAGGTATCGTTAA
>CAKUUX010000002.1 GCA_934693165.1 uncultured Candidatus Melainabacteria bacterium | reverse complement strand
CTAACATTTCTTATATCGGCATAACAAATTCAAAACTTTAGGCGCAAAGTCCATGTTCATCATGGTTTTCATGGGGTTGATAGGTCAAAAGCATTATGAATACTGGATTACAGAGATTAAAATTCATCTTTACATTTTGTAATAATTAATTAAAAATGGCAAAATGCATGCAACAAGAGGGCTTCGGCGATAGCCGAAGCCCTCTTGTTTAATAGAAAATTTATTATAATTCTTCTTCTGGTCCTAATGAAGCATTACCTGTTTTATGAGATTTTAATAAAACACCACGTTTTGATGATTTAATAAATTCAATCATATTTTCAATATATTTGTTCATAGGAATTTCAGCTTGAATTTTTTCAATAGCTTGAGTTGTATTGTATTCAGGTGAAATCAACAATTTGAAAGCTTCATTCATAGCAGTTCTATCTTCTTGAGAAACGCCTCTTCTTCTCATAGCAACAACATTTAATCCAGATGGAACAGGAGGTCTACCTTCACCTTTTGAATAAGGTAAAATATCTTGACGAGTTGCAGAGAAACCACTAATAATAGCCATATCGCCAACTCTAACATTTTGATGGAATACAGTCATACCACCTAACCATGCACCAAAACCAACATGGCAATGCCCCCCTAGTGTAGCAAGGTTTGCCATAATAACTTGATCACCTAAAACACAGTTGTGAGCAACGTGAGTACCAACCATCAATAAACATTTTTCGCCAATTCGTGTTGTAAAATCACCACATGCGGCACCTCTATGAACTGTAGCATTTTCTTTAATAATTGTACCATTTCCGATAACAACCTTTGTAGGTTCACCTTTATAACCAAGGTCTTGAGGTTCTGAACCAATTGTTGCAAATGGGCTAATTGTACAATCTTTGCCAATTTCTGCAAACTCTACAAATGCATTTGCGATAACTCTTGTTCTGCTACCAATTTTTACATTTTCACCAATAACTACGTTTGGTCCAATAATCGCATCTTCTGCAATTTCAGCAGTAGGGTGAATTATAGCTGTTTTATCAATCATTTTCAATTCCTTCCAATCTTATAAAATACGTTCTTTATTACATTATATAGGAAATTTTTCAAATTATAAAAAATATTTATATATCCTTAATATGAAAATAAAGAGGCGAAGATTTTGTAAACAAAATCTTCGCCTCTAAAAATATTTTTTTTTTAAACTTATTTCATGCAAACAGTCATATCAGCTTCAACAACAAGTTTACCGTCAACATATCCACAGGCATGACTTTTACCGATAGGACCTTTTAATTTTGTAAGTTCAATCTCCATATCAAGTCTATCTCCTGGGCGAACAATGTTTTTAAATCTTACGTTATCCATAGCTGCAAACAAAGCCAATTTACCTTTAAATTGTTCTAATGTTAGTAAAATTGGTGCTGAGCATTGAGCCATAGCTTCTAATTGTAAAACCCCTGGCATGATAGGATTATTTGGAAAATGACCTTGGAAAAATTCTTCATTCATAGTCAAATTCTTATATCCTTTAGCATATTTACCAGGAACACATTCTGTAATTCTATCAACTAATAAAAACGGATAACGATGTGGAATCATTTCCATAATTTGTACTGTATCAAAGCTTAAAATTTCATCTGCCATTAGTTTTCTCCTTAAATTTCAACTAATTTATCTTTCAATTCTCTTGCAACAATACCGTGAACAGCATGTCCTGCTTCTTTCACAATAATTTGTGCTTTAAAGTTTAATGGATTAAAACCTGTAAGGTTAAAATCTCCAATCAAATCAAGAATTTTATGTTTCGCTGGTTCATAAGCTGAACGCAATTCTGTTGTATAACCAACATCCTTTAAACCTACTGTATTATCGTAAGTAACACCTCTTGCAAAACCTAAAAGTTGATATTTCTTCAAATCTTTTAAATAGCCGAACGTTCTAGCACCAATAATTTCTTCTTCTTTGACCTTATGATTGAAACAAACCCAACGATTATTTAAATCAGGGTGGTCATAATTTACAGAATAAGAAATATACAATTCTTTATCAGGAACAACAATTAAAGAGGTTTTACCGTTCAAATAATAAACAGGTTCTGATACTGTATAAAATTTTTGTTTTGATTTTTTTATACCTGCATTTCTAAACAATTTTACCCATTCAAGAGAACTACCATCAAGAATAGGAAGTTCGTAATTGCTAATATGAACATCTATAGAATCAATGCCACAAAAAGCACAAGCTGCCATAAAATGTTCTATAAGCATTACTTTATCTTTGTTCTTGTTGCCAATAGTAACACAATGATCTGTAGAAACTAAATTATCTACATGGGCTATAACTGGGTCTGTAGAATTTTTCACAAAAAATCTTATTTGTCCAAGTTCGTTTGGAGTTATTTCAACAGAAGTGTCTTGATTTTTCATCAAGCTATTACCAGTTACATTAATTGTTTTAGAAATTGTACCCATTATTCTTCTGTATCCTCAATAAATCCTTTTAATAATGGTTCGTATTTTTTGAATTTAGCAATCAATTCGCCTGCATCTCTAACAGTTTTAATTTGTTTGATAAATTCTTTTTTAGGAACTGCTGGAATACCAACAATAATTGATTTAGCAGGGAATGATTTTGTAACACCTGCTTTAGCTGCGATAATTGAATCGCTACCAATATTAATATGATCTGCCAAACCTGCTTGACCAGCGATAACAACTCTATCACCGATAACACAGCTACCTGCAATACCAACTTGAGATACAATCAAGCAACCTTTACCAACACGGCAGTTATGACCAATCATAACTTGGTCGTCAATTTTTGTATTTGCACCGATTGTAGTATTTTCAATAGTACCACGGTCAATTGTAGTATTTGCTCCGATTTCAACATTATCTTCGATAACAACAGAACCTAGTGAAGGAATTTTGAAAATAACTTGTTGTGTATTTTCTGATAATTCTTTACCTTTTCTAGCTTGTTCGATATTATCAGGATTTTCAGTTACAAAACTAAAACCATCAGCACCAAGAGAAACACCATTGTGGAAAATACAATCTTTACCAACTTTTACTCTTGTACCAATATTAATACCTGAATGTAAGAAACAATTTTCTCCTAATTCTGCTTTTTCGCCTATATAACAATTAGCTAAAATTCTAGTTTTTGCACCGATTTTTGCGTGAGCTGCAACAACAACATTTGGACCAATTTTAACACCTTCACCTAATTCAGCAGTTGGATCAACAACAGCTGTAGGATGAACGCCATCATTTACTTTTGGTTCTTCATAGAACAAAGTCAATAATTTCATCATAGCAAGTCTTGGTCTCTCAACTTCTATAGTAGTCATTCTATCAATTGAAACACCTAGAGGAACTAGTGCTGCTTTTGCTTTAGTTTTTGCAAGATTTTCAATTTCTTCTTCTTCAAAAGCTAATGCTAATGTTGCTTCATCAGCTAGTAAAGGTGGTGCAATCATAGACACTTCTGCATCTTCTACTTTGTTTAAAATTCCACCTACGATTTGTGCAATTTCTTCAACTTTGAATTTTGCCATTTTATTTTTTTCTCCTTAATTATGATTATTCATTTTGTTAATTATGTTTGTCGTAGATTTACCTTCAACAAAAGTGATAAATTCTACATGAATATTATTTTTTCTAATAACATCAGCCTCTGGAAGAGTGTCTAATGTATAATCTCCACCTTTTGTATGTACATCTGGTTTAATAATGTCTAATAGATTACGTGGTGTATCCTCATCAAATATTACCACATAATCGACACAAGATAAAGCACATAAAATTTCAGCCCTATCTCTTTCATTGTTTAAAGGTCTAGTTTCGCCTTTTAAGCGTTTTACAGACGCATCAGAATTTAGCATTACAATACAAACATCTGCAAAAGTTTTTGTTTTTTGTAAGTAACGAACATGCCCAACATGTAACAAGTCAAAACAACCGTTTGTAGTTACAATTGTTTTACCCTGTTTTCTTAACGCTTCAATTGTTGAAACTAAATTTTCTTTTTCTATCAAATTAAACATTAGTATAACCCTTGCTCAATTACTAATTTTGCTAATCTTACAGTATTTAAAGCTGCACCAATTCTTAAATTATCAGCGACGCAGAAGAAAGAAATACCATTATCAAAAGCTAAGCATTTTCTAATTCTTCCAACATAAACTGGGTCTTTGCCCTCTGCTTCAGTTGGAACTGGATATACATAATTTTCTGTATCGTCTACAACTTCAACTCCGTAAGCATTTTTCAAAACTTCTGTTACTGAATTTGCATCAACAGGTTTTTCAAATTCAACATCAACAGCTTCACTATGACTTACAAATACAGGAACTCTAACTGCTGTACAAGTGATTGGAAGATTTTCGTCCAGGTGAAGAATTTTCTTAGTTTCTCTAACAACCTTCATTTCTTCATTTGTATAACCGTTATCACAGAATACATCTATTTGAGGAATACAATTGAATGCAATATCTTTTTTGAAAGCAACTGGCTCAAATTTTTCGCCGTTTAATTTTGCTTGAGTAGAGTTTTTTAATTCGTTAATTGCCTTCAACCCTGCACCTGAAACTGATTGATAAGTTGAAACAATCAATCTTTTAATTTTAAAAGCTTTATTTAAAGGTTCAAGAGCTAACATCAATTGAGAAGTTGAACAGTTTGGATTAGCAATAACACCTTTATGTTTTTTTAAATCTTCGTCATTTACTCCTGCAATAACCAATGGAACATCCTTATCCATTCTGAAAGCGCTTGAGTTATCAATAATTACGCCACCTCTTTTAACAATTTCAGGAGCAAACATTTTACTTGTAGAGCCACCTGCTGAAGCCAAGACAACATTAACACCGTCAAAACTTTCTGGAGTAGCTTCTTCAACAGTATATTCTTTGCCGTCAAAAGTTATTTTTGAACCTGCAGATTTTTTACTTGATAAAAACTTAATTGTATTATATGGAACTTCTAACTCCTTTAAAATTTCTAGGATATGTCTTCCAACAACACCTGTCGCACCCAAAACGGCTAAATTAGCTTTTCCTGTCATTATATAATCTCCTGTTATAAAATATTTTCTAATCCCCAAACGAATTCATCATGTTTTGCAATATATTCAACTGCCATTCTAACTCCTGGCATATAGCATGCTCTATTTGATGAATCGTGTCTAATAGTTAAAATTTGTCCGTCACTACCGAATAAAACTTCTTGAGATGCCATATATCCTGGCATACGAACTGAATGGATATGAATATTTGAATATGATTCACCACCTCTAGAACCAGTAATTAATTCTTTTTCAGCACAATTTCCGTTTGTAAAAGATTCTTTTGCTTCACTCATCATTTTTGCTGTTTTTACAGCAGTACCAGAAGGTGCATCCTTTTTTTGATTATGGTGAAGTTCAATAATTTCAGCATTATCAAAATATTTTGACGCTTTCTTAGCAAATTCCATCATTAATACAGCTCCTGTAGAAAAGTTTGGTGCAATAAAACATCCAAGACCTTTTTCAGAAGTTAAATTTTTTAAATTTTCAATCTGCTCATCTGATAAGCCTGTTGTGCCAATTACAGGTCTAACTCCGTTATTTAAACAATCAAGAGCATTTTTGTAAACAGAATCAGGATTTGTAAAATCAACTAAAACATCAATTTCACTATTTTTACAAGCTTCATCGATTGAGTTATAATCAGCATCTTTTATATCAATAGTAGCAATTAATTGTAAATCCGGTGTTTCTTTCACCATTTTTACAACTTCTTGTCCCATTTTTCCGTTTGCGCCACAAACTGCAACTTTAATCATAATAATCTCATCCTTTTTTTATATTTTATCAGAAAATGAAATCTCATATCAAATATGTATAAAAATTTTACATGAGATAAAAAAATATAAACAATTTTCTAATACAAAAATCAAAAGTTTATTATATAATTAAAGAAAAAAGGAAAGGACTATCGCATGAATAAAAATTTAAAAATATTTGGAATCATCGCATTTGCATTCGTATTAGGATTAAGCACAAATAACTTTGCAAACTCAAAAGCACCTGCTTCATACAAAGTTGCAGTAGTAGATGTACCAAAACTTGTTGAATCTTCAAACCAAGTTAAAGCTTTGAAGAAAGAACAATTAAAAAATATTGAAGACATGAAAAAATTTGTAGAAACTGCTAAAGCAGATGTTGACAAACAATCAACCGAAGCTAACAAGGCTAAATTAGCAGACAAATATCAAGCAACATTACTTCAAAAAAGAAAAGTTAACACTGAGGCATACAACAAAAAATTAGCAGAAATTGATAAAAAAATCTCTGCAATAATTACTAAAAAAGCTCAAACTTCTGAATACGATTTAGTACTTGCAAAAGGCACAGTATTATATGGTGGAGAAGATATTACAGCAGAACTTACAAAAGAAGTAAACAAAAAATAACAGATTTTAAAAAGGGCTTAATCATTTAGATTAAGCCCTTCTATTAATAAATTTATGAGAGAAGAAGAAAGACAAGAACTTTTAAATATGGTAAAAAATCGTCCACAAGAACTCTGTAAAATGTGTGGAGATTGTTGTCGTGTTGTAACAACAAAATTTACCTACAAAGAACTTCTTGAAAAAAAAGCACAAGGTGACGATTCTGCCATTGATTTTTTAAGTGTTTTCGTACCTTTTGACTCGATTGAAGAGGCAAAGAAAGAATCAGCAGAAATTGTAGAAAATATTTTAAGCAGAACCCCTCAAAAACTTGAAGATATCACCTTTTATAAATGTAAATACTTAAGAGATGATAACAAATGTGGCGATTATGAACATAGACCTTTACTTTGCAGACTAAATCCTTTTTCTGCTTGGTCAATTGTACCTCCTCACTGTGGTTTTCAAGGTTGGTTAGAGGAACAAAAAGCCCATAAAATTCAAGAAATTAAGCATCAAAAAGATAATTTACAAGAATTAAATGAGCTTTTGAAATTAGCCACAAATCAAAACCAAATTAACGAAATAAACAAACGAATTAACAAAATAAATGAAATTCTAGCGTTTTACGAAAAATATGGCTCTGAAGAGTGGTAATTATAGCTGTTTATCAATAGCTTCAATCAATTGAGGCATTGTATGCAAACCCGACATTCTATCTACGACTTTTCCATTTTTAAAAACAATGAGAGTTGGAATAGAAACAATATCAAACATTTTTGACAAAATTGTTTCTTCTTCAACATTAACTTTACCCACAAAAGCTCTTTTAGAAACCTCATCTGCCAGTTTATCAACAATTGGAACTTGTTGTCTACAAGGCCCACACCATGGTGCCCAAAAATCAACTAAAGCCACACCTTTACCATTAGTAACCATTTCTTCAAAAGTTTTTCTATTTAAATTTGCTGCCATAAAAATATCTCCTTTTACGCAAATATAAAAGGTTCAAAAAAATTTAACAATTAGCAAGGTTTCTAAACTACTCTGGCATAAACCAATCTATCAAAGGTTTAACTTCTCCAAATTCAAAATCAAAATTATCTGTTAATTCTTTTCTAAATAAAGCTTTCAAACCCAAATTGTATGCAAGTGGTTCTTGTTTAATACCTAACTCTGCCATTTTCACGTCAGAAAGAGTTTTAGTTTCTTCATCATAAATATTGCTATAATTTAATCCGTAATGAACGCAGTACGGAATTTTATTTTTGTGCGTTCCATCTTTTTCTTCAACAAAAAATAATAAACCATGCGTTCTACAAATTACAGCTCTATACTCATAGACAGAACATCTTCCTGCTACTAAAAAAGGACATTTGTACATAAAAACTGGATTGTCTTTTGTACCACTATGATGTTGTTTAAAAAATTCATATTGTGATTTCAGTTTATCAAAATTATCCCTAATTTTTAACTGTGTTTCAAATGGAAGAAGTTTGTATCCCAACATTAAATATGCTAATTCGATTTCCGTTACTGGATATTGACCTTTTTCGCAACAATGAGAACAACCAGCCTTACAACAAATATAAGGTTTTTGTTCCTCAAAATATTTATCAATCATTCTTTCTTGAACAATCGTTAAATAAGCTTTATATGAAGCTAATTTGTCTTCTGTTATTTGTGCACACATATTACCAACAGTATAATACAAAAACCTCCCCTGAGCACAGAGGAGATTTTTAACAACTTAAATTACTACTTAATTTTCTCTAAAACTTCGGTTCTTGAAATTGTCTTACCGTTGCATTTGTAAGAAATTTTATCACCTGAAATTTTTGCTGTGACATCATCTGGTAAACTTTTACCACCTAAATCTTCTCTGACTTTTGCATCAAATTCTGATTTAGTAATATATTTATTTTTACCAAAAGTTTTTACTGGAACGACTTCTTCACCAAGAGTTTTCTTTCCAGTTTTTTCATCAGTTACAACTAATTTTCTAACTTTATTTCCATTATCATCATGGTAAACACCTATTTGTGTATCTTTTTGTCCGTTTACAGTACGTTCCCAAATGCGAGTTTCAGGAGGAAAATCACCTGAAATATACTTGTTATTACCAAAAGTCTTTGTCGCAGCAAGAGTATCACCTACAGTACCATCTGCGTTTAATTCTCTGCGTACTTTTTGACCTTTGTCATTTTTAGTTACAACAATATCTTTCTTTTCTCCATCAACAGAACGTTTTATAACTTTACCTTCTGCTTTAGGCTTTTCATCAGTCTTTGAAGTATCTTCTGCTTTTGGTTTTTCTTCTGTTTTTGGAGCTTCTTTTTTACCTAGTAAACCAGAAATCTTAGACCAAGATTCATCACTCAAAGAAACTTTACCCTCTTTAGCGATAAAATTGCTCTTCCAATTCTCTTTTTTATCTATAGTAGAAATATCATTTCCACCTGAGAAAATACTTGTATCATTTGGATTTTTTTCTTTACGTGCTGATTGTTCTTCATCAACTGTCTTCATAACATCTTGCCAAACGGAAGTATCAATCTTTTTACATTCATCTTTTGATAAACCCAATTTCGATGCAATAGCCTGAGTTAAACCTTGATTTTTCTTTATTTCAATATCCATATATAGAATTCTCCTAAAATTACATAGCTAGACATGAATTATAAAACAAGTGAATAGAAAAAATTGCCAAAACTAAGCAAGAGATTTACCAATTTCTCTTTCGTTGTCAAATTTTCCTGTACGAACACCCATCAAATCAAACTGAGTACCTCCACCTTTTCTGCCATACAATGGATTACACTCACCAGTACACAATTTTGTGCCTGCTTCAAGAGTACAATCACATACATATTTTGGAACTTGTGGTAACGCAAATTTATCAGCAATTTCTTCTGGTGACAAGCCTTTTATGTCTTCGTATTTCATAACCCAACCACCAGCTTTGAATGAATTTTTATTATCATAAGTTCTTACAAATTTTGCTGTATCCGTAAGTTCAATAATTTGAGCTTTTTCATTTGGCTTATAAGGAGGATCAGTATAACCACGAGAAGCCCATGTTGCGTTAACTTCTTTTGTTGGTAATTCTCCAATCACCTTATACTTACCTTTAATATTATACTCTTTGCCGTTTTGAACAACAACAGCAGATTTTTTCAACTTTAATGATGCTAAAGCCATATTTCTAATCGCAGTGTTACCATCTTTAGAAACTACAGCTTTGTTACTATCCTCTGCTTTGTCAGTTTTTACAGGATTTGAAACATATTTTGTAGCATTATTTAATACTTGTCTACAATTACTTACCTGATTAAAAGAATTTAAATTAACACATTCTACTACCATAGTTGTATAAAAACAAAGTATCAAAATTAATTAATCTAAAAGCATGCAATTGTTACATTTAAAACCCGAATTGTAACAAATGTTTTGATATGTAAAAATACAAGAAAATTGCTAATAACAAAGGTGTGTTTGTGTTAATCTAGGAGAGTATGAAAAAGACTATCACAACCCTTTTTAAAAATTTAATAAAAAGAAAAAATTCTACTGAAATTATTGAAACAGCAGCTAATTCTGAAATCAAAAAAACTTTAGGTCTTTTTGACTTGGTAATGTTAGGGGTTGGAGCAATTTTTGGTGCAGGGTTGTTCACAATCATTGGTGTTGCGACAGCAGGATCTGGAACAACACTTGGTGCAGGTTCAGCAGTTACAATTTCTATGGTAATTGCAGTTGTAGCTTGTGTATTTTCAGCATTATGTTATTGCGAACTTGCTTGTATTATGCCTGTTGCAGGTAGTGCTTATATTTATACTTACGCAACCCTAGGTGAATTTGTTGCATGGATTGTAGGATGGCTATTAATTCTTGAATATATCATTGGTGGTATTGCAGGTGCAATCGCTTGGAATGGATATCTTTTCCAATTCCTTAGAGGTTTTGATAAATATTTACCTGATTGGCTTATTAACCCTCCAGTATGGCTTGTGACAGATTATCATACGCTTCTGAAACAAAGTGCTGATGTTATTAATAGTGTTCCACATATATTTGGAATGCCTTTTTCTATAAACTTACCTGCAATTATTTTTGTAATTCTTTTAACTCTTTGTATCACTAGAGGTACAAAGGAATCAACTATAGTTACAACAATAATGGTAGGGGTTAAAATTTTAATCGCATTATTATTTATTTTCACTGGTCTATTCTACGTAAAACCAGAGAACTGGGTACCATTTGCACCTAACGGTTTTAGCGGAATTTGTATAGGTGCATTTATCATATTTTTTGCATACATTGGATTTGATGCAGTTGCAACAGTTTCGGAAGAATGCAAAAAACCTAGACGAGATATACCTTTGGCAATTATTTTATCCTTAGTAATTTGCACTGTGGTATATATGGCAGTAGCACTTGTATTAACAGGCATAATGCCTCTTAATCAAATAAATTTAGAAGCACCAATGGCTTATGCACTGAATTATATTGGACAATCTAAAATTGCTGGACTTGTATCACTTGGAGCTTTAGCAGCTATGACATCAGTAAATCTTGTTATGACTATTGCAGGTTCAAGAATTCTTTATGCAATGAGCAGAGATTTCTATTTACCAAGTTCACTAAGAGTTCTAAGCAAAAAAACTAACAGCCCAAACAGAATTATTTGGATTATTGGATTAATCATGATAGTTGGAGTTTTAACTACTGACCTTACTATTTCTGCAGAATTATGTAATCTTGGTACATTCTTCTCTCTAATCATTGTTTGCATAGCTATTCCTATTTTGAGAAAAACAGAACCAAATGTTCATCGTTCATTCAAAGTTCCATTTTCTCCAATCATACCTCTTATCGGTATAATCATTTGTGCAGGATTATGTTACTCATCATTTAAATCAGGTAGTGCCTCTACACCTATATTTATTGGTTATATGCTTGTGGGTATCTTATTCTACTTCTGCTACAGTTATAAAAAAATTCGTAAAAATGAAACTAACATTAAGAATGATAAAAATTAATTATGACTAATTTTTTTGATAGTATTAAAAATTTAATTGGTAAAAACAAAAAAGAAGTATCTTTAAAAGATGCTTTTGAAATGATGGATAAAGAACTTAAAAAGGCTACAGATAGCTATGATAAGGACTTTTTTCCAAAAGAAGAAATTTTATCAATAGAAGAAATGCATTATTCATCACTAAATCTTCCTACAGGTTCTAATTTTGAGGAAATTCAAAAAAAATATAAAGAGCTAAAATCAAAATATAACACAGAAGATTTTCAAGAAGAAAAAGCTCGACTAGAATATGCTTACCAATTTTTTAAACAAAAATTTGATGTTAAATAATAAAAAAATAACCGACTAGTACAGTCGGTTATCTTCTATTTAAAATAGTTATTTTCCTTTTGGAAATTCCATCTTTGGCAATTCAAACTTTGGAAGTTCTAATTTAAAGGGTTTTGAAGCTTGAGATAAATCTTTCTTTGCATTTGATTGATATAACTCATTCAACTTAGCCATTGTTCTAGGGAAATATTGTTGCAAATATTGAGTTCTTAAGGATAATAATTCATGAGTCATCGGAGTATTATGAATTGCATTACCCTCTGCAACTGTTTCTTTTACGCCACCTGACGGTCCACTATAGTGAGTCAAAGCATTTGTAAAATAATCCACATGTTCTCTTTGAGCCTCAGGAAAAGCTTCTGTAAATGCCGATTTTTCGCTATTGTAAATATCTAACAGTTCTTTGTTTTGAGAAATCAAATTGTCAACAGTTTTGTAGATAGTTATACTATTTGTAGCATCGACATTTTTAAAATCTTTAGCATGACCTAATTCATGAAGAACTACGAATAGATTATCCCCTGAGTGAAGAGATTTATCCACACCATTGAAGTATGATTCCAATTCATTTGTCATACCTTCAAAGTTTTTAACAGTTTCACTCATTTCTAAAAGTTCATCCCCTGACAAATGTTTAAGTGTCGTGATAAGTTTTTCACTATCACCTTTAACTTCGCCTAAATCAAAGGTTGCAGTTCTTTTTGAATCTTTATCATCAACTACCGTCAATTTGTTATCCACAATTTTCATTGAATAACTTTTGTCATTAAATGTTGATTTAAATTCATTATCAGACACCACAGTAAAGGTCTTTTTATTATCCATTAAGACTTTACCCTCTTTATCCGTAATCTTGTAATGCAAATATCTATCACCTTTAGGGTCATCCTTATATTTATATTGAGTTCTTGTACCGTCTAAAGATTCCATGTCTTTTTGAACTTTTACTTTACCATTCTTCTTTTGTTTCGCAGAACTCACTTCTTTCAAGCCGTTTTCTGTCAAAACATCTACAGTTCTAACACCCTTAACATCAGATGGTCTTGTATATTCTCTTGAAATCATTGTTCCATCTTCATTAACTTTTGAACGTATTTCATAAGTTACATAAGGCATTTTTGATTCTTTATCATATTCATATCTTGTTTTTGAAATTGTATTATTTTTAAGGTCATAAGCTTCTTGCATACGATATTTTTCGCCATCTTTTTTTTGAAATTCTTCTGTCTTTTCAATAGAACGAACATCCAAATTTTCATCCAAAATTTCTGTTGTTAAATTAAATGTTAAACCTAATGCATTTAAGTTAAATGTTTTTGTATCGTATTTGTCACGACCTAAAACGACTGCAAAAGTATTTTTATCACCACCAATATACTCTGTAATTTCATCAACTTTTTGTTTAAGTTTTGCACATTGGTCCTTATCAAAAATTTGAACGATTTGCGCAATATTTTGAGCAAGCATTTTTGTTGAAGTAAATTGCTTAGCATTTTCAAGTTGTTCTGGAGTTAATGATTTTAACGCAGCAATATCTTTTGGATTTGAAGAATATTTTTCAAACTCTTTTGGTAAAGGTTTATCTTTATCTGTAGGTATTGTTTTATCACCAGTAGTTTTAGTATCTTGTATCAAATTTGTTTTTGTAAATAATGAATTATTTTCATCAGCTACTAAACTAACTTTTGCACCAACATCACCAGTACTAAAAACATCAATCGTTGCACTATCATCTTGAGTTGATTGTGTTGCTTGCTGTTGTTGCATTTGTTTTAATCTTTGAGAAATATTTCCGATATCATTTGTTGACATGCTTTTCCACCTTCTTATACTAATTGATAACTATTAAAGTATCCTAAAGAAAAAAATTGCCTTTTTTATTAAAAAATGTTAATTGCCATCCGATTTACACTTACAAGCATATTTTAGAGCTAAGAAATAATAAAGGACAGCTAAAAATACTATTACACAAAAATCTCCAAATATTTGATAGAAACTTGCATTCATTTGATTTAATTTTATAATTCCATCAACTCCTTTTGTCGCAGGGATAAAGAAGGAAATTACGTTTAAATACATAGGAATAGCTTCTTTTGGCCAAATAAAACCAGGAAGAAAAATTAAAATCAATGAAGATACAACAAAAATCAATAAAGAAGATTCTCTTGTAGTGTACAGAACTGACAAGAAATGAGCAAAGAATACTGTTGCGTAATAAAAAGGTACTAAGAAAATAAATAACGGCAACAAATTATACGACATCGGATAATTTACTATCGCAGGGTATAACAAGTAATAGAAGATTGAATAAAACATATACAACAACACATAAGCCGTAGAACGTGCGAATAAAACATATCCTCTATTTTGTTTTCGATAACAAAAATCTCTATGTTTTTCTTTCATTGTACCTAATAAAAGCCCTAAACCAACAACAATAGTTTGGTGAAGAATTAAAATAAGGATTACTGGATAAATATATGTCGCATAACCTCCTGCAGGGTTATATAGAGGTGTTGATACAAATTCAAAAGGTTGTTTCAAATTCATAGCAATTTGCTTTGGAACACCTTGCTTCATAAGACTTCCAACCTCAATAGCACCACCTAACGACATTGCTGTTTGAGTTGTACCAGTTGCAACAGCTTTATAAATAATCAAATAACTTGAATCAGCATACATAGAAACGTGTGCTTGATTACCATTTTTTATATTTTTTTCAAAATCATCTGGTATAACAACATATCCCTTTAATTTGTTTGAATAGAAAAGATGTTGAGCCTCATTTACATCAACAGTTTTTCTTACAACTTCAACATTATCATTAGCATCTAGCTTTTTAGTAAATTCTCTTGATAATTCTGTATTATCCATATCAACGACAGCAATTGGTACATCTTGTAAAACTTCATTAGAATATGGGATTGAATAAAAAATTGAATACGCAATAACACCAATTACCATAATAAGAACAGAACCACCATCATGGAAAAATCGACGATATTCAGATTTCATTATTCTCCAGAATTTTTTCATTACTTTTGATACCACGTACTTTCATCATTTGCTAACTTTTTCAATCTTGGTAAAGTTAAAAAACACAAACCCAACAAACAAAGTAAAGCAAATATATTTTGTAAATCATAAACAACAGGCAAATCTCTCATTGTCTGATTTAAAAGAATTTTAATATAGTGAGTCAATGGCAAAGATGCACTATAAATTTTTGCAAACATAGGCATTGCCATAACAGGATACGTAACTCCAGCAAAAGCAAAGCCCATAGCAGAATAAAACGCTGCATTACTTAAACAATATCTAAAATTACCATTTATAGACATAAATAATGCGCCTAAACTCAACACAGTAAAAATAAACAGTAATGTAGAAAAAACAACCATTAAAAAGTTTCCACTAAATGGTGAATTAAACAAAACAAAGTACATAAAATAAATTATTGCAAAATCACAAGAAAAAACTATAAAGTATGGAGTAATTTTTCCAAGCGTCGCAACAATTATAGAGTCATTTGCAGATTTTAGCCATTTTTTTGTCGTACCTTTTTTGAACTCAATACCAAACGCCCACATTGCAACCATCAAAATTAGAATTTGCAAAATATGACCAAAAGCGATTAATGATAAAAAGTATTGATAGTTCAAATATGGATTTGAACGAACGTGATCATCTACAACAATCAAGTTAGCTTTTTCTACAGCGACCTGCATAGGCAAACCTTTTTTAGCCCTTGTTTTTGCATCAATTCCAACCATCATTGTTTGCACAACAGTTGTCAAATCTTTTGATATAATCCCACCTATCAAAATCATTTGGTTATTGTAATACATAACAAGTTTAGGTTGTTTCATTCTATATATATCAGACTGAAAATCTTTTGGAATAACGACAAGAGCGTAGATTTTACCTCTTGTAAAAAGGTCTTTTCCTTGTTCAAAATCAGTAATTCGATATTCAATATTGCAAGATGGAAGAGTTTGAATATTTCTCTCTAATAGCCTTGATAATTCTGAATTATCCTGATTTAAAACGGCAATAGGAAGATTTCTAGGAGAACCTTCTTTAAAAATAGAAGTTGCAATAAGACAAAGCACAATCGGCAAAACAACCATTAAAACAATTATTAATGGTTGATTGATAAATTGATTAATTTCTCTTTTTACAACTGCTTTATATGACATTCTATTTAATCTTTTTCCAATCCATAATTGCGCTCATACCAGCTCTCAAATCTGTATTTGGTTCAAGAGGAACAGCTCTAACTTCAAAAGTTTTCATATCAAAATCGCCCTTAGCTTTTGTTGCTCTCCAAGTAGCAAAATTACCAAGAACTGAAATATAATTAACTTTAACCTTTAATTTTTGATTACTCAATGCAGGGATAATAACAGTTAATTCTTTATTCATTTTAATTTTTGATAGTAAATCTTCTCTCATATTAAAAGTTACCCAAGCATCAGTATTATCAGCAACAGTAACAATTGGATAACCTGCTCCAACAAGTTCACCTTCATCAACTGTAAGCTCTGTAATTTCGCCATCTATTGGCGAAACTATTGAGTTTTCCTTTAGATATGATGAAACCTCACTAATAGCGCCACGAGCTCTTTGAACATTTGCATTTGCAGAAAGTTTATCTTCGTATCTAGCTGATGCAGTCATATTGTAAGCATCTTGAGCTGATTTGTATTGGGCATAAGCTTCATCAAGTTTTTGAGTCGGAACAACACCTTCTTTGTGAAGTCTATTTATTCTATCATAAGTTTTTTTAGCAAGGTTTAATTGATTTAAAGCCATTTGTCTTTGTTCAACTCTTGCTCCATTTGAAGCTTTTTCTTGTTGAGCCATCGCAAGCGCCAAAGTTGCTTCTGTCTGTTCAGCTTTTGCTTGGATTTCTGGAGTATCTAAAACTAAAAGGATATCACCCTTTTTAACCTTGTCGCCTTTTTTAATATTAATCTTTTGAACACGACCAGTTACTTTTGATGATAAATCAACTGACTTAACCTCAACTTCACCTTGTAGAATTAATGTATTTGTTTTTTTGTAGATATAAATCCCCATAAAACAAATACCAATTATTAATATTAATACAGCTAAAACTCTTTTCTTATTCATAATTCCACCTAAAATTTTTCACCTTTTGAGTTAATAATGTAATTTAAAAATTCTTTTGTATTACCATTTGTTTTTAATAATTCACACAAAGTTAAATCATAATTATAAAGTGATTGAAGTCTTTCAATCTTAACTTTTGATAAAGCAAGTTCAGCATCAGTAACATCAAGAGAAGTTCTAAAACCTTCTTTAAAACCTAAACTTGCAGTTCTTAATGACTCTTGGGCATTTGCCATAGAGGCATTTGACGATTCATACATTTCTTTATTCTTCATCAATTCTTGATATTGCTTTGTAACCAAAGATTCAATATTGTATTCAGCATCAGCGATTTCGTAATCAACACTGTGTCTGTCAGCATCAGCTGCACGAACATTGTTGTAACGACTAAAACCATCAAATAATAAGAAATTAACAGAACCACCAATACCTGCTCTTGGGAAAGATTGTGACAAATCCTTTGCCCCAACAACATCATAAGCAAATAAACTTACATTTGGAGAATAATTTGCGACTTCACTTCTAAATTTAGCGTTCAAAGCTTTTTTCTTAGCTTTTAATTGTTTTAATTGAGGATTATATTCTAAAGCATTCTTTTTCATTTCTGCAACATCGATTGTACTGTCATTGTATGCAAACAACAAAGAATCAGGATAAATCAAAACATCTTTTAAATCAGCATCTTTTGATTTAATAAGAGTTTTTAAACCTTCTTCAATAACATTTGCATCTCTCAAAGAAGCTTTGTATTGTCTTTGGGCATCAGCATAAGCAACTTCTGCGTGTAATCTTTCAGATTTAGAAATCATACCTTCACGTTCAAGTGCTTTTGCATCATCAAGATGTTTTTTTATACCTTCCATAACTTGTGCACGAACAGAAACAACATCACGAGCAAGTCTTAAACCATAATATCTTTTTACAAGTTCAACTGTTAAATTGTCTTGAACTTCAACATATTTTGAATTAGAAGCCTCAAGTTTTGCTCTTGCAGCCGAATTTAGAGCAACAATTTTACCACCTGTAAATATGTTCCATACAACAGCACCACCAACTGTGAATAAATCCTTGTCTTGTACGTGAGTTGTTAAAGTTGAGCTATAATGCAATGCAGGGATTGAAACAGGTGTTGTTACAGCAATCGGATCAGAAAAGTGCATATATGTTGCATTAACTACAACTTTTGGTAAATATTGTCCTATAGCTGCATTACGTTCATATTTTGATTTTTTAATTTGTTCTTCAAAAGCCTTCAAAGAGTTATTATTTTCTAACATTAATTGATAAGCTTGTTCAAAAGTTAATCCAACTTTTTGAATAGAAGCCTCTTTTGTTTCTGCAAATACAGGAAGAGTCATACAAATTAATAAAAGTATTATTGGTAAAATCTTTTTCATACACCAACCTCTAACATTGCTAAAAATCTTTTAACAATTTCATTCTTCTTCGCCATTAAATCATCGTTTTCAGATGAACATTCGATATAACAATTTATCATTGAGTCAAAAATATTAGCCAAAAGATAAGCTGTATCTTCTGACATCTTTTTAATTTCTCTTATAATAGAAGCACTATACGCATAAACACAAGCCATAGGATGTTCTTTTCTACGAGAAATACCTCGCAAGAATAATTGGTTATTCTCCATATATGCTTTAATCGTGGTTTTGTTTCTTTCAAAATATTTAATTTTATATTCAGCCATTTTTTCAAGCTTTTCAACAGGACTAGAAACTTCATCACAAGTAATTTTCATTTCTTCATAAGCATTTTGAATAACAGAAGAAAGCCATGCAAGAAAAAGACCTTCTTTATTTTTAAAATATCCGTAAATCGTACCAACACCAATACCTAACTCTTTAGATATTTTGTCTATTTGAGTCTTTTCATATCCAGAGATTTTGAAATACTTATTGGCTGTATCAATAATCAGCCTTTTCTTTAATTCGTCTACTTGATCAATCAATTTTGCCATATCAGAATGATATTCTGAAAGAGAATTACGTTCAATACTAAAAATTTAATTCTTAACAAAAGGTAATATAAATTTCTAATCCTCATCCTCTACTTTTATTCTAGGAATTCTTGGTAAGCTTAAGTGATAAAAAGTAGCCAACAATCTTATCAAAATCGTAATCAAAATAGCAGATGTAACAGCTAAAATAGGGCTAAATTTTAAAATATACATATAGTAATAAATAATTGCGCCAACAATCGCAGCTGAGGCGTAAATATCTTTATACAAAACAAATGGAACCTTTCCTGCCAAAATGTCTCTCAACATTCCACCACCAATACCAGTAATAACGCCGAGCACAATAATTCCAAAAATATCAAAGCGTTTTTTAATACCCACAATAGCACCAGATATTGCAAACGCAGTAATACCAATAAGTTCAATTATCATTATTTCAATACCAAATGTCATTTTCAAAAACTTCCTTTTAGAAAATTATACCAAAATATTATTTTCTCAAAGCTTTAAGTCGTTTCAATAAACTGATTTTATATCCTGAAAATAAAACTATAGAAGCGCCTATCCAAGCTGCAGGAGTTGCAAAACAAATTCCTAAAAAGCCAAAGAAATGCCCCAATATAAGAGCACAAAGACCTCTTAATACAAGTTCTGAAAATCCTGACATTAAAGGTACCATAGCTTGTCCCATACCTTGAAGGATATTTCTAAATATCAACAATATAGCCAAGAAAATCATAAACAACATAATGATATGTAAATACATTGAGCCAAGGTAAATAATTTCATCATTTGCTTCTCTCATAAATATAGAAACGAACTCATCGGCAAAGAACGTTAGCATTATAAATGAGAATACACAAATACCAATGCCAATAGAAACAGCACATTTTGTACCTTGTTTAATTCTACTCATTTTACCTGCACCAAAGTTTTGAGCAGTATAAGTTGCCATCGTAGCGCCTAATGCTACCAATGATTGTGAAAATATTTGTTCTACTCTCATTGCAGACGTATAGCTTGCAACAGCAATTGAGCCTAATCCATTTAACACAAATTGAAGAACAATAATACCAATTGTCAAAACTGACATTTGAAAACCCATAGGAATACCTATTCTCAAATGTTCTAGTATAAAATCTTTATCAAAAACCCAATCTTCTCTTTTTAAATGTAAAATTGGATATTTACAAAACATAAATGACATACACAAAATTGTTGCAACAAGTTGTGCTGTAACAGTTGCCCAACCAGCACCTGCAATACCCATACTAAACTTTGTCACAAACAAAAAAGCTAATATAATATTTAAAATTGAAGAAAACATCAAAAAATAAAGTGGCGTTTTACTATCACCAAGTGCTCTAATGACGTTTGAAGACAAATTGTAAAAAACAGTAGCAAAAATTCCTACAAACATAATAAACAAATAAGTATTTGCCATATCAATAATATCGTAAGGTGTTCTTAATAATTTCAAAAGTTGATAAGAAAAAGGGGCTGATAACAAAGTCATAACTATCATTAACACTCCTGAAAGCATAAATGAAGTAGTAAAAGATTTTCTTACCATTTTATAATCCCTAGCTCCAAATCTTTGAGCTAAAACAACTGCGAAACCTTGAGTTGAAGCAAAAATAAAACTTATGACAAAGAATATAAGTGATGCCGTACAACCAACAGCAGCAAGAGCTTGTACACCTAAATATCTACCCACAATAATAGCATCTGCCAAATTATACATTTGTTGAAAAATATTACCAATAAATATTGGAAACATAAACGCTAAGATAAGGTTTAAAGGTTTTCCGTGTGTTAATTCTTTTACTGCCATTTTATACTTCCTCGACAAAATATTAGCATAAATTTTATTTTTTATTTAATAATTTGCTTCTAACTATTTCAATCAATTTTTCTGTAATTTCAGAATAAATATCATTAGCCTCTTTCATTCTACGTTTTTCCAATTCGATAGCCCAAATGCCATCTTTATTTATATAGTTAAATTTTTCACAGTTATGATTTTGGTTAATTACATAAATATTTTCAGATTCATAAGGGTTATATTCAGAAAATTGGTTAATCAAAATTATAGAAAATTCATTTTTATTCATATATTTTTCTAAAGTAGATTTTAAATTTTCTAACTGATAATCAAAAACCTCTTCAAAACTTGCCATCACGCAAAATTTATGAACAGATTTTTCTGCAAAATAATCATACAAATTTTTAATTCTTTTGTTATATTTTTCGATAACTTGTTCTTTTGTTAGCCCAAATTCGTGAACAAAATAAGCATTTATGTCCTTATTTACCCATTTATTTTCTTCATCTTGTACTAACCCGTCGTAAAAATTTGAGAATTTTGTATCGAGCAATTTAATAATTTCATCGAAATTGTAGAAGAAAGCCAAATCAAAAGGGCAAGATTTTTCACCCTGCTTTCTTTTAGGTTTTAATTTATTTGCAGTTAAAAGCACTCTTGGAAAACAATATTTTCCTAAAGAAATCATCTTATATTTCTTTGAAAGTCCTCTCATTTTGCAAGAGCAAGAAATATCAAAAGAAAGTTTTTTATAAAAATATTTAATTTTATCAATAACTTTTAACATAATACCTACTAGTCAAAATAATTATAACAAAAAGACGATATAAAAATACCGTCTTTTTCAATATATAAAGCTATTTAATTTTTATTTCAGCCAACCATTTATCAATTTCTTCTCCAGTTCCAGAGTTTCCTTTACCATATATAACTAATTGATTTTTAATAACATTAGCACCTTTTGCAAGGTTTGCCATATCATCTGAAATATGGTAACCACCTCCACCACCGTGAGTTGTGAACGGAATAATTGTTTTGCCCGTAAAATCATTTTCGGTTAAAAATGTTTTAACAGCAGGAGCCATTGTGTACCACCAAGCAGGAGTACCTACAAAAATCACATCGTAATTTGATACATCACCATTATCTTTAAGTTCTGGCAATATATTTTCATCATGTTGTTTTTTTGCAACACCATAAGCAGTTTCGTTATAATCACTTGGGTAAGGAATAGCAGTTTCTATTCTAAACATATCAGCACCTGTTTTTGACTGAATTTCTTCTGCGATATGTTTTGTGTTACCTGACCACGAAAAATATGCAATTAAAACTTTTTTATTCATAGATACATCTCCTTTTACTTGTGAGTTAAATTCTTCCAATAAAACCAAAGAAAGAATAATAACGATTACTAAACCGAATACGAAAAACATTTTTTTCATAAAGATATTTTCCTTATTTTAAAACATTTTTAATATCTTCAACTATAAGTTCTGGTGTCAAATGATAACGTTTATTTAATTCCTCCATAGAAACTCGGTCTGTAAATTCTTTTTTAGCACCAAAGTTTAGAACTTTCATATTAGAATTTCCATAATATCTAGCGACTTTTTCACCATAACCACCGTCAATAACTCCATCTTCAAGAGTTATAACAAGAGAATGATCTTTTTTAAGTTCATCTAAAGCTTTTTCATCAAGACCAGTTAAATATACTGGATTAATCAAAGTTGCATTAATGCCAAGTTCCGATTTCAATTTTGATTGAACTTGTTCGCCTAATTGATAGAAGTTACCAACACCAATAATTGCAACTTTTTCCCCTTTGTTTGCAATTTTAAATTTATTCAATTTTGCATAATCTGTTTTATCAGTTTTGCCAGTAGAAACAGGAGCTGTCATTGGAACTCTGATTACTACTGGATATTTAGTTTGTTCAACAGACCAATCTAACATAGCTAAATATTCTTCTTTATTAGTTGGAGCAAGATAAACAATATTTGGAATATTGCTAATCAATGGAATATCAAATACTTGTAAGTGAGTTACATCTGCAGGAGAAATTCCACCCCAGAATACAAGAATTGTAGCAGGTGCGTTATTGATAGCCAAATCTTGAGATAATTGGTCATAACTTCTTTGGATAAAAGAACTCAACACTTCAAATACAGGTTTTGCACCATTTGCTGCTAATCCTGAAACATAACCAACAGCGTGCTGTTCTGCAATTTGAACGTCTGTATAATTTTTTCCTAATTTAGCTCTTACATCTTTAGTCAAACCAGTTGCACCAGGAGTTGCTGCTGAAACCACCATAAGTTTATTATCTTTTTTAACTTTATCTACTAAATAATCATTAGTAAGACTTGTAAAGGTTTCAACTTTTGGTTGTGGCTTTCCATAATTTTCAACAAATTGAGGAACTGTCCAATGGTAAGTTTCCTTATCTGCTACGGCTGGTTCATAACCTTTACCTTTTAAAGTATGGATATGAACGACTGTTGGTTTATCCGTATCTTTAACTTTTTCAAATAAAGCAATTAATTTTTCTACATTATTACCTTCTTCAAGATAATAATAATCAAATCCCATAGATTTGAAAATATTGTCTTTAGCTTCACCATTTGTATCTCTCAAAACTTTTAAGCTGTTATAAATACCTCCCTCAACTGGAGCAATAGACATAACGTTATCGTTTACAATGATAATCATATTTGAATTTAAAACGGCTGCATTACTCAAGCCTTCAAGAGCTTCACCTCCAGATAGAGAGCCGTCACCAATTAAAGCAACAACGTTATATTTTTCACCTTTCAAATCTCTAGCTTTCGCCATACCTGTTGAAAGGCTAAGAGAAGTTGAAGTGTGACCTAAAATGAAATTGTCGTGTTCACTTTCGTGATTGTTTGAATAACCAGAAATTTCAGGATGTTTTAATGGATTTACAAAAGCATCTTTTCTTCCTGTTAAAATTTTGTGTGGATAAATTTGGTGTGATACGTCAAACACAAATTTGTCTTTTGGAGAATTAAATACATAATGCATTGCAATAGTTGTTTCTACAATTCCTAAATCAGGACCTAAGTGACCACCGATTGTATCAACTTTGTTAATAATAGCTTTTCTAATATCTTCTGATAAGATATTCATTTCTTCTATAGAAAGTTTTTTCACATCTTTTGGTGAATTAACCTTTTTAAATACATCTGAATAAGTTTGTTCTTGTGCATTTGCCATACTTGTTACTCCTATAATTAATAATGATAATATTAAAATTAAAATTTTGTTTTTCATACTTGCTCCATAATTAAAATCTATAGTAAAAATTTTACAACTTGAGAGCTACTATCAGTCAACCCTAAATTTTACATTTGTTAAAAATTATTTATTAAGTATAATAATAATAATCAATTACTAGCTTGGAGAGAAATTGTGTACACAATTAAAGAAGTTGCAGACAAAATGGAAGTTTCAGAACACACTCTTAGATTTTGGGCAAAAAGTGGATTTTTCCCATTTTTACAAAGAGATAATAACAATATCAGAAGATTTTCTGAAAATGACTTAGAGTGGGTAAGAATAGTCAAATGTTTACGTTCAGTTGGAACACAAAACAAAGATATTAAAAGATATATCGACTTATGTATCATAGGCGATTCTACTATAAAAGAACGCTATCAAATCATTCTTGATACAAAAGCTAAAGCGCTTGAACAAATGGAAGAATTGAAAAAACAATTAGAACTTTTAGATTATAAAGAAAATTTCTATAAAAATTTGATTAAAAACCATCTTGAAGATGAATGGAATCCTATGAACAAAGTTAAAAAAGAAATAGAAACCACAGCATAAGAAAAAGGGACTCTCGGAATATGAAAAAGATTATATCACTACTAATTTTGTTGAGCTTTGTAGGTTCAAGCTCTAGCGTGCTTGCAATAAATGAAGTTCAACAAACAGAAGTAGTAAAAGAACCGGTTTGGGAAGAATACGTACCACACAAATATCAAAACCCAAGATATTTTCCTAGCAAGGGTAAAGATATTGCAGAGCTATCAGTTGGTATTGTACTAACAGACTTGATATTAACTGCACCAATCGGTATTCCGATGATTTGCCATGCTACAACAAAAATGAAAAATAGGGGTTGGTACGAAAAGAAAATCATTTTTGAAAACGGCTTGAAAGAAGCAGAAAATATTAAAGACCCCGCAGAGAAACAAGTATATTACAATAAACTTCTAAAAAAATGCAAAATGACAGAAAAGAACCATCAAAAACAATTAAAAAAATTAGAAAAACAAAAAAGAAAAGAAGCTAAGAAGAATAAATAAAGAATAGAAATGAAAAAAATTTTAATTTTATGTTTTGCACTTATTACAACTACAAACCTATCTTTTGCTAAAACTAAAGATTGTCTTTATGTTGTAAAAAATGCAACACCAATTCAAACAACTAAAGCAATATACAATGAATTAAACAAATCAAAAGTGAACGACTTAAAACTTGATGAAACAAATAATGTTGCTTACACTAAAAACGGAAAATTCTGAAGACATTATAAAAAACATTTCTAATATGTCTTATAAAATGTTTTCAATAAATGATAAAGCATCTTTGAAAAAATATAAAACAGAATATTTATCATTTGCCAAAGAAAATAATTTCGAAAATGTCAAAATCCATTAAGATTAGCAGTAGCTAAAAAGCAAACAAAAATTGTTGAACAATTATTGAAAGCTGGAGCTAAACCTGATGAAAAAACTATTCAATTAGTTCAAAAATCAAAAGATGAATATTTAAAAGATTTATTTAGTTCTTATATAAAATAACTTACTCAAAGAATTTTGAGAAATGGTAGAACTGATATGGATATTTTAAAATACTAGACTGCAAAAAGAACGCATATTCTTTTTGCAGTTTTTGTATTGTATCTGTTTTAGAATTTTCTTTTTCAAATCTCTTTGCGTGAATTTCATATTTCACGATATTTTTTGCACAAGTTACAAAATAGATTTCAGAATCTAGCATTTGAGCAAATTTCAAAACTCCAATAGGTAATTTTACTTTTCTATTAAGAATTTCAGTTTCATAAAAGGACTCAACATTCTTTGCAGAAAGTCTATCACCTGCCATAAATACAATTTCACCATTTTTCAGTTTTTCTTGAACTTCTACAGAAGTATCTATATCAATATCTTCAACTGGATAAATAGAAACATTTGTTTTTACTGCAATTTTTTCTAAAAAAGTATTAAAGATTTCACAATGATTTTTTTGCAAAAATATATTAACTCTTGGTTTTTCTTCCATAACCTTTGACAACAAAAGAGTTCTCATAAGTTCAACATTTCCAATATGATTTGTTATAAAAAATATACCTTGTTTATTTTTTAGCAAATTTGAAATCTCTGTCTTTACTTCATCATTTTCAAACACAAGATTTTTATAATCACCTGCAAAACCTTGAATTTTATCAACTAAAGAATTCGCATAATTCAAAAAAATTTTAAATTTATTCAAAAAAGAAGGTTTATATTTTTTATTTTTTGTATATTCAGATAAATTTTCAAAATATGTTTTTAAAGCTTCTTTTTGTTCTTTCATTCCAACATATCCAAACAAAATAACAAAGAACGCAATTATTCTAAGTGGAATAACACCAAAGATTTTGTAAAGCCACCACGATAAAAGTAATCTTTTTACTCCAGCTGATTCTTCTTTTTGTTCAAACCATTCAGACATTATTTTTCACACTCCAGCAAAGTATAGTCGTGTCGACCGATATTATTATGTATTTTAGAAATTTTTAATCCAGCCTTTTCAACAAAACTTTTCATATCTTCAAGTGAATACATCTTGCTATTACCATTTGCCATACAAGTAAAATACAAAGAAGTATGCACAAGCGCATATTTTGCGCCATCAAAAATTTGATTATCAATAAATGGTTCTAAAATATAAATTTTTGTACCGTCAGAGCTAGAAGCCTTAACTTTTTCTAGAATACTAATAATTTGTTCTTTTGAAAAGCAATCCAAAAATTGACTCATCAAAACTGCACCCTTCATTTTTGGTAAAGTTTTATCTTTCAAAATATCAACAGGAATAAAGTCACAGCCTTTTAATTCTTCTTCATTTTTCACTACTTCAATATTTTCTTTTAAATCAAGCATAGCAACTTTTGATTTATTTTTTAAACAAACTCTTTCAAATTTTCCTGTATTACCACCAATATCATAGAATTCAAAAGGATTATTACTACTGATAATTTCATAAATTTCTTCAAAACAATTGTCAGAATAAAAATTATCAAATTCATACCAACTTTTCTTCATTTGTTCAGGCAAAGTCGGTAAAAGAGGATAAATAGTTTCTGATTTTTGAACAAACTTATTCAACCCCTCGGGTTTAGCATTTTTTAAAGAATTCCCGAGTTCGCTTGCCCCAAGATAACAAACATCATTAACAAAATTAAAATTAACTCTTGTCATCTCATCATACAAAAAGACTTTTCCAAACTGAGTTGCAAAATATTTACCTTCATCATTTTTTTGCACGAGTCCAGAAACCTCAGCAACTTCCATTAACACTTTAATTGCATATTCAGAAAGATTTGTCATTTCAACAAGTTCAGAGCAAGTACAATTTTTATCTGCTAAAATTTCTAAAATTCCAAATTTTAACATTGCAGAAACAGTTTGAAATGTAAGTGGCGCAAAAGCAAGCTTTTGCGCTTCTGTTAATGTTTTAACCGTATTATGTTTTCTATTTTTTCTTTCGTATTTCATAATTAAACCTTATCATTTTCTGGCAATAACACCAAACTTAAAATATATGAAGTCAAAATTCCTATGCATAAAACTTTGCCCATAGAACTTATTAACGTAAAACTTGTTAGAGAAAGTAAAAAGAATGAAAATACTGTAGAGATACACGAAATGAGAACAGCCTTTTTTGAATTTGCATCCCCACTTGCCCTAAATATTGAATAATCTAAACTAAAACCTAAAATTAAGAACAACGCCAATATGCTAAAGATATTCATACTACAACCCAACAAGGATAGTAATCCAACTGCAAAAATAATTCCTAAAAACGGTGAAAGTATAATTTTTCTAGCCTTATTAAACCCATAAATACCAACTAATAAACCAATTAAGACAAAAAGTATAACTGGTAATATATATTGACAATGTTTACGGCAAGATTTAACAATTGCAGAAATATCTTTTGAAACAACTATTTGATTAAATTCATCTTCCAACATATATTCTGCAGGAACAATGATAAACGAAGTATTTTCATCTAACAAAAAGTTCTTTAAATATGGATATTTAAACAAATCCAAGCTTTCGACCTTATCATTATCAAAAGAATTTTTTAATTTTGAGATAGTTGATTTATCTAAGAAATTTGCGTAAACATCTAAATTTTCTAAATACAATTCTTTTACAAGTTTTTGATTTTCTTTTTGTTTTCTTTCAGATGGAACGAGTTTTGTCAGAGAAATATATGGAACATTCTCATTTTCAAGTTTTTGAGTTATTTTTTCTTCATTTTTAATTATTTCGTCCAAATCTTTACCTTTTACAACGATAAAAGATTTATCTTTTGTTTCATAAATATTTTTGTACAAAGTCTCTGCCTTTAATAGAGATTTTGGAGGCACATAAAGAGCTTTTATATCATCATTAAAAGTTAATCTACACAAGCCAGACAAGAAAGTTAAACCAATCACTATAAGAAAGTATGTTTTAAAATTACTCAAATCTGGAACAGAAAAATTTTCGCCTTTTTTGATACCAAAATTAAACAGAGGTAAAATTAAAACTACAAATAAATAAACTCCAATAAGTCCAAAGGCTGTAAATATTGCAATTTCTTTTAAAACTTCAACCCCTGTAAATAACAAGGTTAAAAATGCTAAAACCGTAGTTAACATAGAAACAGTAAGACTTTTATAAAAAGTTTTTTTTCTTTCTGTCATATAAAAATGCAGAGAGTAATCCAAACTTATACCAATCAAGGTAGTTGAAAATACAAAAGTTAAGATATTTAGCGTATCAAAAATTAAGTTAGTTACCAAATATCCAAAACCAATTCCAAAAAATATACTCAAACCTATTGGAACGAATATTTTTAAAGATTTAAAATATAAGCCACATAACAAAACTAAAGCCAATACAGAAATAACGCAGATTGTATTTATTTCAACAACTGATTTTGAACTTGTCATATAAGAATGAATCAAAGGACCTGTAAAATATATATTCACATCTCCTGAAACCAACTGATTTTTTAGTTTTTCCAAACCTTTCAAATAAGAAATATCAGAATTTAACACCAAAGTTAATTCAGAGTAATATTTTCCCTTATAACTTATTACATTACTAGTTGAGGTAAATCTTATACCATCAAAGGATTTAAGGTAACTTGTTAAAAACAAGTATGGATCTTTATCAGGCGTTTCGAGCATTATACCGATTGGATTGTATAAATCCTCCAAACTTTCTTTATCAATTTTTGAATAATCTTTATTTTTTAACAATGTTCTTTTATGCTCTGTCAAAAAATTATGAGGTTTGCTTTTGTACAAATCTAAAACATTTAGAAACTCTTTGTTTTCAACAGAAAAAACATTTGTATCTAAAGAAGATAAAAACTCATCTCTTAAATCTTCATTATCGTAATAATCAGTAGTTTCAAAGATTACGTGCATTTTATTGGACGCAAGTTTTGATAACTTAATTACATCCCTATTTTTTTCAGTAGAGCTTGATAAAAAGCCACTGATTAAATCTGTTTTAACTTGTTTGATACTTGATAAAGAAAAAACAGCTAAAACAAGTGTTGTTATTATAAAAAATATTGTTGATATTATTTTAATCTTTTTCATAGAACCAAATAGTTGTTTTTACCGAATTTGTAGTTGACACAATCATTTTAGAAATTCTTTTTGAGCCAGAAATTTCTATATATTTCAGATATTTTGAAGCTTGAGAATTAGTTTTTGGTTTTAGAGCAAATTGCCAAGGATTTGTATCTAAATAATAAAAATTAAACTGATTTTCAAGTTTTGAATATCTACGATTTGCAATAGCATTAATTATTTCATTAATTTGATTATATTCTTTTGGAGAATATGCATTTATCGCTCTTATTGGATAAGTTGTTTTAAAAGTAACACCATTTGTCTTATCAAAAAGAAATTCGCCAGAAGAATTTAATACAACATTATTTGGCATCTTTTTTTCTTGTTTAAAATTACAATCAACATTTGAAAATACAGGCATTTTTTGAACAATATATTCCAATGATTTTGGAGAATTAAAAACATCTGCAAAACAAACCTGTGGAATAAAGAAAATTGCAATTAAAACATATATTATCTTATTATGCATTTTCATATTCCTTTATTTTATCAATAAGTTTTTTAGGTACTTGATAAACAGTTTCTTTAGAATTCACCAAAATACCTATTTGTGTTGATTTAGCCTTAAAAATCTTTTCACCTGTTTTAATATCCTTAATTGTATATGATATTATAATAGCAGGTTCAACCTCTTCTAATATACATTCGACTTCTATTTTTTGGTTAAAAGTAGTGGGTTTAATAAATTTCAAATCCATCTTTGCAATTGGATACATATAACCGTCTTCATACATATTCATATATGTATAATCAATCATTTCAAACAAGTCACAACGAGCTTGCTCCAAGTATTTGACATAATTCCCATGCCAGACAATATTCATTGGATCTAAATCATTAAATGGTATTTTAATTATAGTTGTTGATTTTATCACAGCTATCCCTTGAAAATGTTCTTAGTTGGTAATACTCCCGAAGAGAAAATCTTTTCTCTATTATAGTACGTAAATACAAAATTTTCCTTAACTTTTTCAATTTTTAACTCAATTATTTCATCTGGTCTAATTATATTCTTAAATTTTATTCTTTTAATTTGACCGATTGAACATTCAATACCAAATGTATCCTTAGTTAATATTGATGCAAATAATAATTGAACAACACCAGCAAGGATTGGAAAACCTTCAAAGTGTCCTTTAAAAAAGTCACAGTGTTTGTAAAAATAAACCTTAAAGTTTGCAAAATTTTCTTTTATTTCTCGTTTTAAAATCAATGGATAAGACATGTTTATATCAAAAACTTCAAGAATTTTGTTTCTATCAACTTTACCTCTTTGAGTTTTTGGGAGTTCATCAATAAATTTAAATTTTTGAGGAACAATCTCAAAAAATTCTTTCAAATACATTTTTAATTCTTTTTTTATTTGCAAAATATCGTTATTTAAAACGAATTCAAAACCTTCATTTGTTAAAGAAATCATTGACGCAATCTTATCCTCATAATTTAGACAATAAGCTTCTTTTACAAATTTATGTTCCTCTAATTTTTGCTCTAATTCTTCTGCAGAAATTCTTTTTTCATAAACCTTAAGAATTCTATCAACTCTTCCTAAAAGTTCTATCTCACGATTTTCAATAGGTTTTATCAAATCTCCTGATTTGTTTATATTTTCTATAGAATAATTTGTTTTTATAAATGTATTTTCATCAAAAATTATTTCTACATTATTAAATAATTTTAGGTTAGAATTTGGACTTTCTCTATGCGCAATAATACCTGATTCGGTACTTCCATATATTTCAGTAACGCTGTTTGAAATATTCAATGCGTAATTAAATTCTTCCTTCTTCAACTTTGCACCTGCTGTTATAATCTTTTCTAATTTTAGATTAATATTTTCTGAATACTTATTCATTTTTTCTAAAAAAGAAGGCGTTGTAACAAGCAAAAGGTTTTCGCCTTTTATATCTTCTGGATAATTTATTCTTTCTAAATCAATACATAACCCACTATTAAGAGGTAACATCAAATAAAAAGTTAGCCCAAATAAATGGTTAAATGTTGTTGTTGAAATAACAGATTTTGCATTTTTTAAATCAATCTCACTAATCAAATCATTTGCTTCTTGAATAAGATTTTCCAACGATTTTTTAATACATTTATTTTCGCCACTTGAACCTGATGTAAAAATATTTATGATAACTTCATTCTCATCTATAGTATTAAAAATTAAATTCTCATTTTCCCTCGCTTGATTATTTAAAATAAAACCACCAAACGATTTCATTTTTTGAGTATCATTTACAAGTGTAACTTCTTTATTAGAAAATACACAAGCCATAAAATTTATAAAAAATTCAAAATTATCATTTGAAGCAATAATAATATTTTTATCTTCCACAGAACGTAAAAAATCAATCTTTTTTGAAATAATCGGTTTAATTTCTCCAACCATATATGAACGGTTATTCCCTTTTAAAATAACCTTGTTATCAAAATCATTGGTATAAAAATATTTTAAAAAACTAACAGTCATACTTCTTCTTAAAATTTATTCTTACCATATATTCTATTATAAAAAACACACCAACTAGCATATATGATAAAAATCCATTATAAATAGCCCAAACTTTTTCACTCATAAAAACAGTTGCTAAAGAAATAAAAAAGTTCGCTAACATAAAAATAGACCAAATATAAGTAAGTCTTCTTGTGTATTCAAGAGCCTTTGGCTTAATATTAGGTTCCATAAGTTTTGCCATTTTTTGGATAACTGTTTTTTCACTAAAAGTTGAACCAAAGAAAATACAAAACAGCACAAAGTTAACAATTACAGGATAATATTTTGCGACAATCCAATTTGTATAGTGAAAAATTAAAATCACTAATAACATTATAAATATTGGAAAAAGAAATTTTAATTTACTCATTTAATAACTCATTAATAGCTTCAACAACATCAGAAACAGTTCTAATTTGTTTAAAATCTTCTGGAGAGATTTTTTTATTAGTAAATTTTTGCAATCTTACAGCAATATCAACAGCATCAATACTATCCAAATCCAAATCTTCAAACAAAGTAGCTTCAAGCGTAACTTTATCTTCTGGTAATTCAAATTCATCTACCAATATAGATTTTAATTCATTAAAAATTTCATCTTTTGAATAACTAGCCATTGATTTGACCTTTCACAAATTCTGCCAATGTTTTTATTGAGTAAAAATGTTTTTTATTTTCTTCTTTATTTGTACCCATTGAAAGATTATATTTTTTCTTCAAAGCCATACCAAGCTCTAAAGCATCAATAGAATCTAATCCTAACCCATCAATAAACAGTGGCTCTTCACTATTGATATCATCAGGTGTTATTTCTTCTAATTCCAAAGTATTTATAATAAGATTTTTTAATTCATTTTCTAATTCGTTCATAAGAGTATTATATAATAAAGTATTTAATTATACAAAGACTTTGCAATTTTATTGGTCAACTCTCTTTTACTTTCAATATCATTCAATGCTAAAAATGGGGTAATATCAATTTCTGCAAGTTTTTCGATAAAAAACTCAACTCGTTTTTCATCAACATCATAGATTGGTTTATGTATAAACATAAATTCGCCTTCTGAATACAATTTTATTGGAACAATATTTTTATGAGAATTTAACGCTATTAAAGATGAACCTTTTTTAAGTTTTGGACAATCATCTTTTTTATGGCGAGTACCAGAAGGAAAAATTACAATATTAAATCCTAAATCCAACATACTTTTTGATTCAGTTTTAAGTTCGTCAATTTCAACATCATTAGAAATAAAAATACTTTTAATAATATTTGAAAGAAGAGGATTTTTAGTAAGCTCTTGTTTTACAAAACAAGTTGTTCTAGGAATAAGCCCAATCAATATAACAATATCAATAAAACTCGGATGAGTTGCAACAATAACCTTATTTTTTATAGATTTTAATTCCTCATAGTTTTTTATATTAAATTTTGCAAGCCTAGTACATCTAAATAAATTTAATAAAATTTTTCCCCATAAAAAATAAATCACATCTGATACAAAAAACTTATACTCTGTTTTATTAAAAAACATCTTTGCAATTGGAAGTACGAATGTATTTAAAATAAATGCGAACAAGGTAAAAATAATTAACACTAAAATACAAATTATTGAACGGAAAAATCTCATTAATTTACCCTTTCAATAGAATAACAACCAAAGTTAATCTTATCTATTTTGGCTTCCAAAAATTTTACAAAATCTGCAAATTCATTTTCACAAGTATTATTAGGACTTTTTATCAATCTACATTTTATATCGCCAGAATTCTTTGAAATAAGACAAGATAGCGAATTTATTTTTTCATTTTCTTTATCAACATAACAGAATAAAGAATTTTCTTTATCGGATAAAATAGATTTTAATAAGCCCATAGATAATGACTTATTTTCTGCAGAAAGAGCAGTATAAGAATTCGTAAAATTATTTATTTGAGAAAACAATCCGACCAAATAATTATGAACAGAACTTGAAAATAAATTTGGAGAAACCTCATTGTCTTCAATATATTGGTCAATAATTTTAAACAATCTTTCTAATTCCCCATACCGAGAAGAATAAACAATCTCATCAATTTTGCAATCTTTAAATGCAGAAAGAGTATAAATTGCATACTTATCAATAGAGCTAAGACGTCTTCTAATCATCATCGGAAGAAAAGATATATCAATCTCACCGTTTTCTATGTATTTATAATCCTTTATATAAAAATATTTTTCATCTGATATTTCCATAACTTTATTATATAATAAAGTCATCGACTATGGAGATAATTAATTATAACGCTATCTGTAATTTAGGTTCAGACATTGATGAGATATTCATTAATGCTATTAATGGTGAAAATAATAAATTTGAAATTTCAGAAAATATTATAAAAAATAAAAAAGTTAGAGTTGGAAAAATAAATACTCCACTCGAAAAAATCGAAAATGAAAAATTTAACCTTAGATGCAATCAACTTATTTTGACTTGTTGCAAATCGTTAAACCTTGAACAATATATTGAAAAATATGGACGAGATAATGTTGGAGTTATTGTTGCAACAACTAATTCTGGAGTTGAAGAATACGAAAAAACAAAAAATATTGAACACTCAGAACTTGGAAACCCTGCAGTATTTTTAAAAGAATACTACAGATTAAATAATTATTTTTCATCAGTATCAACAGCTTGCTCTTCTGGAATAAAAGCATTTTCTATCGCAAGAGATTTATTAAATTCTAAATTTTCAAAAGCAGTTATCGTTGTAGGAGTTGATTCTTTGGCAAAAGTTCCGATTTTTGGATTTGATTCACTTGGAGTACTAACAGATAAAGCAACCAACCCTATGAGCAAAAATAGAGAAGGCATAAATATTGGTGAAGCTGTTTCAGTTTTTGTTGTATCAAACGAAGGAGGCAAAATTGAAATAACTGGAATTGGTAAAAATACAGATGTTTACCACAATACAACACCCGATCCAGAAGCGAAAGAAGAAATCCTTGCAATAAAACAGTCACTTGAAGATGCAAATTTAGAACCGAAAGATATAGATTACATAAACCTTCACGGTACAGGTACAATTGCAAACGATTTAATGGAAGCTAATGCAATAAATAAAATTTTCGGTGATAATGTGCCTGTTAGCTC
Organism: uncultured Candidatus Melainabacteria bacterium; assembly: GCA_934693165.1. Lineage (GTDB taxonomy): Bacteria > Cyanobacteriota > Vampirovibrionia > Gastranaerophilales > Gastranaerophilaceae > UBA791. The sequence continues at coordinate 167,983 of CAKUUX010000002.1, read as the reverse complement.
AACAAAACCTCTTACAGGACACTGTCTTGGCGCAGCAGCAAGTATCGAAACAGCTCTTTGCTGTAAATTATTAGAAAATAATAACAAAAGAGTTTATCCTCATATTTATGATGAAGAATTTGATAAAAATTTACCAAAAATAAAACTTGCCCACAAAGAATCTACATTAGAAAACTTAAAAACTTGTATGTGCTTGAGTTTTGGATTTGGGGGAACAAACGCAGTAATGATTATGCGAGGTAAAGATGACTGATTTATCAAAAGTTTTACCACACAAAAAACCAATGATTTTGCTAGACGACATAATTGAAGTTGATTTAGAAAACAAATTTGTAAAAACAAATTTTTATGTCGATAATAAAAAAAAGTTTTACGATAAAACTCTAAAAGGAATCCCTTCTATTTGTGGTATTGAATTTATGGCTCAAACTATAGGTTGCTACGCCTTTTACTCAAAAAAAGAAAAAGAACCACGAATTGGGTTTTTACTAGGCAGTCGACTATATAATAACTCAATAGATTTATTCAAAGAAAATGAAACATATACAGTTAAAGCAGTTGAGGCATATTACGATAACGATATTTCTGCATTTGATTGTTTTATTTATGATAAATTAGAAGAAGAAGTCGCAAGCGCAACAATAAATGTTTATCAAAGTGACGACGACACAAATATGGAGTTTATAGGACTAAATGGATAACAGTAATAAAGAAGTTTTAATAACAGGTTCTAGTCGAGGAATAGGAAAAGCCATAGCAGAATATCTTTCAGATAATGGCTACGACATCGTTTTACATTGTTCGAAAAATATTGAAAGGCTTGAAAATCTAAAACAGGATATTTTAGCAAAAGGCGTAAATTGTAGATGTCTTGCATTTGATGTTAAAAATAGAGAAGAAACAAAAAAAGTTTTATTAAACGATATTGAAAAAAATGGTATTTACTATGGAATAGTTTTAAATGCAGGAATAGCAAAAGATAATCCATTTCCTGCAATGGAAGATGACGAATGGGATGATGTTTTAAGAACAAATCTTGATGGGTTTTACAATGTTTTAAAACCACTAAGCCTGCCACTTATCCAATCAAGAAGAGGTAGAGTAGTAACACTTTCATCAATTTCAGGATTAACAGGAAACAGAGGACAAGTTAATTATAGCGCATCTAAAGCTGGGTTAATTGGAGCAACAAAAGCATTCTCACGAGAAGTCGCAAAAAGAAATATTACTGCAAACTGCGTTGCTGCTGGAATTATTGATACAGAAATGACAGAAAACATTCCAGATGAAATAATTAAACAAGTACCTCTAAAAAGAAAAGGTTTGCCTAAAGAAGTTGCAAGTCTGGTAAATTATTTACTAAGTGAAGATGCAGGTTACATAACAGGACAAGTTATTTCTGTAAATGGAGGACTTTATATCTAATGAAAAGAGTTGTTATTACAGGAATGGGAATAACTTCCCCACTAGGTTCAAGTGTTGATAGTGCGTTTAAAAGATTAAAAACATACAAAAATTGTATAAAATACTGGGACAAACTTGATAAATATGAAAATCTGAACACAAGATTGGTAGCTACAGTTGAAGGGTTTGAAACGCCAGAACATTTTGACAGAAAAATCAAAAGAACCATGGGCTCAGTTGCAATAATGGCCGTTGCAACAGCAGAAGAAGCATTAAAAGATTCAGGATTGTTAGGTGATGAAATAATAACGAACGGTAAAACAGGCGTTAGCTATGGATCATCATCAGGTTCGCTTGATGCAATTTTAGATTTTTATTCAATGTGCGTTGAAAACAAAGTTAAAAACCTTAATTCAGGCTCATACATAAAAATGATGCCACAGACAACAGCCGTAAATATTTCTCTATATTTTAAAACTCACGGAAGATTGATAACCTCTTCAACTGCTTGTACATCAGGTTCTATGGGAATAGGTTATGCTTACGAAGCCATAAAAAATGGTTATCAAACTGTTATGATTGCAGGTGGGGCAGAAGAAATTCACCCAACACAAATTGGTGTTTTTGACACTTTGTACGCAACAAGTTCTAAAAACAACACACCTAATTTGACTCCATCACCTTTTGATAAGGATAGAGATGGATTAGTTGTAGGCGAAGGTGCAGGAACATTGATTTTAGAAGAATATGAACACGCAAAAAATCGTGGAGCTAAAATATATGCTGAAATCGTTGGATTTGCAACAAACACTGATGGAACACACATAACAAATCCGAATAAAGATATGATGAAAGAAGTTATGATACAAGCGATTGACAATGCAAAGATATCAAAAGAAGAAATCGGATACGTCAACGCTCACGGTACAGCAACCATTCAAGGTGATGTTGCAGAATCAAATGCAACCAAAGAAGCTTTTGAAAGAAATGTTCCAATAAGTTCTATAAAAAGCTATACGGGTCATACACTTGGAGCCTGTGGGGCTATAGAAACTATTTTGAGTATTGAAATGATGAATAATAAATGGTTTGCACCAACACTAAATTTGAAAAATCTTGACGAAAATTGTGCAGAATTAGATTATATTGTAAATGAAGGTAGAAATATTGATACAGAATACATAATGACAAATAATTTTGCTTTCGGAGGAATAAATACATCACTCATTTTAAAAAGAGCATAAAAAAAAGAGGTTATTTCTAACCTCTTTTTCTTTTAAAATTTTATTATGCTTTTACATCTAGTTTAAATTTTTCTGCATAAATCAATAGAATAATAAAATACTAACCAGTTAGGGTATAACACTCTAATTTTGATGAGGTTTAATATAAGTATATTAAATCTTTTTCATACTTCCAGCTATTCTTAAATTCAAGAGGCATTACGCCTCTTTTTTTTTTGCGAAAATTTATTTTTTCCATTTTAAAACTGTAAAATTAAATATTTTAATTTTTCTAATTTTATTAGAAAAACATTTATATTTCTCAAATGTAAATACGTGTGGAATACCTATAGAAGATATACAAATACCTTCTGATTTGACTTTTTCAACTATTTTTCTATTGGTCGTTGGCAAAGAATTCATATCTAAATTTTTTAAAATTTCCATTTCGTATTTTTGGGTTCTATTTCCAAAGCCTTCAAGTTTTTCAGATTGTTTTATTGTATTTGCGCTATGCCAACGATAAGAAAATAAAATTTCGTTCAAGTATTTCATTTTAGCGTATTTTGAAAGTTGAAGCATTAACCACCAATCCTCTAGTGGAGCTTCTGGAGTGAAATAGCCTATTTTTTCAAAAATAGATCTTCTTATCATATAACCATTTGGAATATGATTATCTAGTAAAACTTTATCATATCTTCCGAATTTACCAGATTTAAAATCAAATTTAACTAATTTATGAAGAAATTCAGCAAATGTTTTAAAATAAGCTTTATTTTTATTATATTCTATATTTCTAAATTTATCCCAATAGCAAACTTTGCTTTCAAAATCAATTATTTCATTATCTCCAACACATAATGCGAAATCTTTATGTTTAGATAAAAATTCCACTTCTTTTTCAATAGCTTTAGGTTTTGCTAAATCATCTGACGCAATAAGATAGATAAAATCACCTTGAGCACAACTTAAAAGTTTATTTAGTGTTTTACAAGTACCTTCATTTTGCTTAGTTTCAAAATGCACTTTTTCAAAACGTCTTTCACATTCATCCTTCATTTCCAGAATTTTTTGCCAAGTGAAATCTTTTGAACCATCGTCAATAACAATTAATTCTATATTCTGATAAGTTTGATTAATAATAGATTTGATTGTTTCTTGAACATATTTTTCATGATTGTAAGCAGGAATAATAACAGAAACTAAAGTTTTAGACATGATATTCCTCCCTTAGTCTCTAAAACGCCCAATTGAAAGATTAAAACTTATTCCAAACAAGTAGGTTTTTATCATAAATAAGGTTGAAGAAAATGGTATCAATGAAATTTCAAGACCACGCTTTATCTTCTTTATTTCAATAACTTTATGTTTTGCATATTTATTACTTATTTTTTTAAAATTTTTGCTAAGCTTTATTTCATCCAAAAAAGACCATTCAATATTTGTTATAATGAAATCATAAAGGTTTTTGTCTCGTTTATAACAACATAAAGTAATATGATCATCAGCTCCCATAATTGTTTCATCCTGTTCACAGTTAAAAGATAAAACTCTTATATCAATTTCTTTATCTGGATACAGAAATTTTAATTTTTCATATAAATATAAAAGTGGCTGGAGATCTAGTTCAAACGTTGTAGCAAATATAAACAAAATTTTATTGGCATCATTAATACAAGCTAACAATCTTTGAAAACGTCTATTTATTTTACTTTTTACATCGATAAAATTCTTGTTTGCATCTTTTTTATATTCAAAATGATTTGGCCAAATAATATTTGTCGCCATATCTTCATATTGAATTTTATCAGGATGCATCGCATTTTTAGGTAATTCTTTTAAATTTTCTTTTTTTAATTGATTAGAAAACTTGATAGCAAAACTATCTGCCAAATTATATATAGCTTTTGAATCTAAGAAATACGTCCAATCAAAAGGAAGAGAAAATTTTCTTAACTTTCTATATAAAAGGTTGTGAGCTACTGAGCAATTACCTCCCAGTGAACATATAAAATCATATTCTTTCACTATATTGTCCTTTCAAATATTCAGTTGCCAAATCTGTAAGGTTAAACAAATCTTGCGTTGGAATAGTATTTTCTAAAGAATTTTCTATATACTTACTAATAGAGTTAACTTGTTCGTAGTGAGAAGTAAAACTTGAATTTTTAATTTTTTTTAGCAAATCTTTTCTTATTGAAGTCATATGATGCATTTCTACTTGTGGTAAGAAAAAATATTTAGCATTACAAAAATGGCTTAATTGCCTTGTCGGATCAACTATAGTTATTATTTTTTTATTTATTTTTAAAATACTTTTTTTATTTATTTTTGAAAAGATTTGAACATAAGATGGAGTTTTTTTATATCTTTTAGTTGGTAATACAGCATAATTAACAATATTACAAAAAGAATGCGTAATATTATTATGAATTATATAACGTTTTGCTATTTCCAATTCATTAGTCAAATAGAATTCATCTATGTCCATTGTCATGAAATACTGAACCTTAGCCTTCTTAGCAAATTTTAAGCCTAAATTACGTTTATTTATTTCATTTTGTACTGGCAAAAGTTTTAAATTAGGTTCAAAATAAATAATTTCATCTATTAATCCTTTATCTTTTAAATCTTCCAAAAATTTTAAGATATTTTCTTCCGTCTTTACTCCATACCAAGAAATATCCGAATATACAACATTTATATAATCACAATTTTTACGTACTGTTTTAATGCTTCTTTCAAGCAATTCTATTCCATCAAAAACAGAATAAGAACAGCCCCATTTTAGAGATTTTACTTTTTGAGTAAGCAATTTTTCTTGCTCTATTGATTTATATCGTTTTGCAAGTTTTTTATTTTTTAAAATTTTAACAAATTTATATTTAAAATATAAAAGAAATTCACTTAAATTAAACATTACTTAATCTTAAAATCTTATCTTACTTGTATATACTATTTTCTAGTAATTCTATCACAAACAAATTAAATTTATGAAATCTTAAACTTTATTTTTTAATAAACCTTTATCGATAATTTTGTATATAAAATCAGAAACGATTGCCAAAATTACAGAAGATACGAAAACTGCTGGAACAATTACTATATACCAATTCAATTTTTCTGTCACATCTGAAATATTTGCGTTCAAATAATGATAGAAAATATTGTCAAATATAAATGAGGATAGAAATATCCCTAAACTAAGATTTGCAATGTATGAAATTACACCTTTTATCTTTTCTGGCAAATTAAATTTTATATTTAATACACAAATAAAGAAAAGTACAGAAGTTAAGAAATTTTCTATACCCCACCATTCATCCAAGGAATGAGCATTCCAAGGACAATTATGTGACAAAATACAATTTAGAACTGTAAATCCTACAAAGAAAAATATAAACAATAAACTTAGCCATTTTCTATTTATTTTTGAATTATATTTTGCAATATAAGCACCAACTGCATAATACATTATTGGCCAAATTCCACCCCATTCACCAAGAATAAATGTTGGATTTGTAGAAATAGATGGCAAAACTGTCAGAAAAATTAAAGTTGATACAATAAATGTATCCTTCTTAAAATCGGAAAACATTTTATTGATAAATGGAATTAATAAAAATAATCCAATGTACATATCAACGTACCAAGCATAACCTGATAGTTTAAAGTCAATAAATCCATTTATATAATTTATATCATCAAAAAATCCATAAGGATGCAAAAGCACACGAACAACTAAAGTAATTACTGAAATAATAATATACGGAACAATAATTCTTTTTAAACCCATATAAAATTTCGCAGAAAATTCTTTTTTGTACATTAAAAATCCAGTAATCAAAAGAAATAATGGAACGCACATCATAGAAAAAGTTCTTATTGCTGTCATAATGTACATTCTTGGACAGGAAACTGGTGTTTGATAAAAACCATTGTACAAAGAAAAATGGACAGAAACGACTAAAAATACAGCAATGCATTTTATAACGTCAATATTTATATTTCTAATTTTTCTCAATTCATTCATACAAATATACTTTTTATCCTTATGATAGTTATTTTTTATATATTATATCAGAAATACAATATATCATATATTATATTGTATTTAAACTATAATTATAAAATTCTTAAACTGTAATCTTGATTACGTATAATAAAATTTCAATGTTATAATTAACCTATAATCTAATAAAAAGGAGCGTATATGATAAAAGTTTTATTTGTCTGTCTTGGTAATATTTGCAGATCACCAATGGCACAAATAATTTTTGAAAACATGATAAACGAGCAAGGACTTGAAGACAATTTTGAAGTAGATTCAGCTGGCACAGAAGGTTATAATGAAATGTGCCAAGCAGGTATTCACAGAGGAACAAAAGAAGTTTTACGTAAAAATGGTATATATTTTAAAGAACATTATTCTCGTAAAATAAGAAAACATGATTACGAATATTATGACTATATTATAGCTATGGATTCTGAAAATATTAGCGATATTGAATACATTGTAGGTGAAGATACAGATAATAAAATTAAAAGACTTTTGGATTATACAAATAACCCACGCAACATAAAAGACCCGTGGTACACAGGCAATTTTGATGAAACTTACGAAAATGTTGTTGAGGGTTGCACAGCTTTTTTAGAATACTTGAAGGCTGAAAAAAAATACTAACCAGTTGGGGTATAATATTTTTATTTTGATGGGGTTTAATATAAGTATATTAAATCTTTTTCATACTTCCAGCTATTCTTAATTTATAGAGGCATTACGCCTCTATTTTTTTTTGCTTTTAGCTTGCAAGTCTTAAGTTATCACAACCCCAAAACAGGAAAAAAGGTTAATGCTACTGCGAAAAATAAAGAGGGTGTTAAAGGTGATATCTTAAAAATTAATGCAAATAAAACTCTTAAATATATCCTTGAAATCCACTAATAACAATGCGTTGCTCAATTAAATCGTTTTACCCGTACATCTTAGAGAAAGCACGTTTTGGCTCAGTTTGATGTACGGTTAAAATGATTTTTCCGACCCCTCAAATGCTGTAAAAGAACACATGAAATGATTTCTTGTAACACTTGGTTTGATTATTTTGGGCAATCGAGTATTGAAAACTTTTAAATCCTATTATTTATTATTGATTTATTTTTACATTTTAAAATAAATTTGTTTTAAAGTTCGGTAATATCATTACATCTATGTTATTATTTAATTATGAGATTTAGATATATATCTGTTTTTAAAATAAAACAAACAGATCTGGAAATTTAATCCTTGAAAAATTATGAATAACAAAAAAACATGTGTATTTTGTAAAAAAGAATTTGATGAATTATCAGAGGAACATATTATTCCCAACGTATTATGTGGAAGACTTAAATCAAAAAACTTAATTTGCAAAGATTGTAATTCTTGGTTAGGCGAAAATATTGACATCGCATTTGATGGGGTATATTCACAAATTACTCATTTATTTAAAATAAAGAGAGAACGAGGGAAAGGACAACCTTTTATTGCAACAGATACTAAAAATAATACAAAATACAGAATCTTAAGTGATGGAACTTACGAGTTAGCTGATATTGAATGTCAAATGTACAAAGGCAATAAAAATGGTTTTGAATTAAGATTTGAAGCTCCAATTGATAAAAAAAGATTAAAAAATGCAATCGGAAAAGAATTGGCATCAAATAAAGAGGAACTTTCTAAATTAGGATTAGATTATAAAAAAACGATTAAGGATGCTCAAGAAAAAATTGATAAAAACTGGGATATGATATCAACTAGCACTTTGGAATTTAAACCTGATAGGTTATCATTTCGAAGTGTATATGGTGGGAAAAATGTTGCATTAGGAATTTTGAAAATAGCATATCTGTTTTTCAAAGAGATAAAGCCAGATATTGAGATTGATGAGGATGTAATAATTGATTTATTGAAAAATAAATCAGAAAACATTTTTAATAAATGCTTATATTATAATTTAGAAGAACCTTTATTTGAAGAAATTCCTGACGAAATATCTCACTTTATTTATGTTGCAGGCGAATATGGAAAAATTATTGCTTACATAAAGTTGTTTAGTGTTACGCCATATGTATGTATACTAAAAGAGAATTACGATGGCAATGATTTTAATTTTTCATATGGATATAATCTATTAAATGAAACTTCCTTTACTCCTAAGTGTAATATCATTACAAATTTAAACAATTTAAAACAAGATTTAGATTATAAACAAAATTTTGAATATGCAAGAAAAAATCTTCAAAAAGATATTTCTAGAATAATGAATTTATATTATAAATTAAATCCGCTAAAAACAGATCTTCAGATTGAAGTAGAAAAGCATTTAAAAGAACTATTGGGATATGACATTGTAAATACACCACTCTTTCAAAGCATACTTGATTTCATTGGTAAATTTTCTTATAAATTTAGCAATGAAATTACAGAACAAGATAAAACAGCTTTCATTTCAAGTATCACAGATGCTATCTTGAAGTATGTAAAAGACGATTTTTACAAATATATTCAAGAGTCTCAAGAATAATTATATAACTTATTTTCTAAAAAAACAGATGTAAATAAATTCATAAAATATACATTATTAATGTATCAAACAATATTTAAGCTTTATTTTCAAATCTGTATTTTTAGTTTTACGTATTAAAAGCTCGAACAAAATCAATCATTTCAAAATATTTTTTTAAATCATGTCGACATTCATCAATACAATCTTCCGTATAACTATTAGAATGTAAATGCTTTATAATAAAAAAAGTTTCTTTTCTTAAGTTTTTCCATTCTGCAGAATAATCAGAATAATTATCAGCTGGAGATTTAATTTTTATATAGTTGTATATATTAGGATGATAAACGTTTAAAATTATTAAATCCACTATAAACGGTAAACATAAAATACTATTATTGGGTAAAAAATCAATTATTATAGATAATTTTAATATGAGTTTTTCTATATCTCGCAATTCCAATGAATAAATTTTTGCAATAAATTAATAGATGAAATACCTGCTTCCTCAATCTCGTTGAGGATTTTGTGGTGTTTCTATTGTCAATTGTGCGTATCTTGTATCACTTGGTATTCCCATAGTATTTTACTCCTTTTTATTTAATAGTATTTCTTTAGTCTAAATTTAAATTTTTAAAATGAAATATTGTTGTGTTTCTTGTTAATTTTGCATCCAAAAGTTTAGGATAATTTCCAAATATTAATATATCTCCATTTTGTAGCTGAATAGCATCTACAGGAGTTAAATATTTTGGTAATTCTCCAAGTATTTGAAATTTATTTTTTTTATAATCATACAAAACGATTTGTTTTGATAGTTTTCCAATTGGAAGTGACATTCCACTTGCACTAAAAGTTCCAATTAACAAAAGCTTATTATTCTTTAAAGGCACTAAATAATAATTATGAAGTCCTTTTTCAGAAATTTGGTTTATAACACTAAATGTTCCATTATTTTCGTTATATTTTTCAACTTCAAGAATAGATTTATTTCCTTCAGGGTATTTTCCTAGAATAAAAGTTTCTCCTTGATCGTTTTGTATTAAATTAAAAAAATTTCGATTAGTTTTTAATTTTTCTGCAAGTTTATATTTTTTAGATATCGGATTAAAAATCTCCACAGTTTTATTCTCATAACCACCTATAATAAGTACTTCATTATTTTTTAATTGCGTACATGTTGCTCCAAATCTATTTATTAAAGGTTTATTAATTTTTTGAAAATTGTTAGTCTTCAAGTTGTATATTTCTGAATATTTCACATAACCTTTTCTTGAACTTCCGTGACTAAATAAAACTTGATTATTATCTAGTTGTATAATACACTCTCCATATCTTGATTCGTGTCTTTTTGCGGATTGTATCACTTTATTTGTATTTGGATTATATACAAATATAACTTGTTCATCTTGTTTTTTATCTTGTAAGGAGTAAGCTCCTGTAAATAAAATATTTCCATCCTTTAGTAAAAATCCATACGGCCCATAATAAAAATCACGTATGAAATTAAATGTAAATTTATTAGTTTTTGGGTCATATATTTCATTAGGTATAGACCTGTCTTTTCTATATTCACCAAATAAAAACAGTCTATCATCTTTTAATTTTATAACATTATATTTGTAATGAAACGTATTTAATTTAGGTCCACTTGAAAAATATCTAAATTTAATACAATTGGTAATGTATAATATACTGCATAATAGTATTATCGCTACAATAACTTTTTTTAATATCAGTTTAGAATTTTTCATCGACAATTTCCTTTTATTTTATATAAACATTAAAGTTGACGCATTTTCCTAGAATTCATACAAAAATTAATATCATCACTTCCATAAATATTGATTTGTCAATAATAAAGGTTACAGTAGAAAAAACAACTACCCATGAGGATAGGTTTTTAAAAAACGCTTTTAAATTGCCCATTCTAGCCTAATATAGGCTTAAATAAACTTAATAATAAAGGATTTTGAGCCTCTAATACTTAAAAATAAAAATTTGTGGTACAGTATTTTCTATGAATATTTTATTTTTACACAGAAACTGAATTAAGAGAATTGGAACACCAATTCCGAGCTTTGGCAACAACACTTAACATTCTTACGCAATCAGAGATTGCTGGAATGTTAGTATTTTGCATTCGTCCTTCTATGGCTCGATTTCATCTCGCTAAGAATGACCTATGTCTGTTTTGAATCAATTAGAAATTTTCATATCACAGGAATTTTGAAAAAATTTTTTTCCTAATTTTTCGGCACTCTTTCGGACTCAAATTTCAAATGTCTCATTTCGGAAATAATCATTTTATCCGTGCAAAAATAAATAAACGCTAAAACACAGGCTATATTTCTCTTTAAAACCTCTTGAAAATATTTCCGTTAGTGAGTACAAAATGGGACTTTTGGAGCACTTTGAATCGGGTAGATTAAGAATCTTCCAACCCGTACAAGTCAATCATAGTGCCTTATTTGTCAAAAATATCAATCTAACCGGAAATATCAAACTACTCATTAAATTACATTCTTCCACAGTCGTGGTTAAGTAAATAAAAAAATTCCACCGAGGTGGAATTTTTCTAAAATTTAGCTGGGGAGAGACTCGAACTCTCGACCTCACGGGTATGAGCCGTACGCTCTAGCCAGCTGAGCTACCCAGCCATTTTTCTTTTTATCTTCTGCTCTGCTGTATTTTAATTTTTACATAAATATTTTTATTTTTCAAGAACTTTTTTTATTTTATCTAATTTAGTCCTTTCAATCTTTCATCTGGGTTTGTAATGCTTGTAATTCTTAAACCGAAGTTATCCTCAATTACAACAACTTCACCATAAGCAATCAATTTACCGTTAGCATACAATTCTACTGGTTCACCAGCAACTTTTTCTAACTCAATAATTGAACCTCTTGTCAATTCAAGTACTTTTTTAATCGGTAAAACTGCTCTACCCAACTCTACTGTCAATTGCAATTTTACATCCATCAATATATCAAGGTTTTTTGTAGCATCCCCTTGAGAATTTTCTGTTTCTTCAAAAGAAGCAAACTGAACTGGTTGAACAGTCACAGGATCAGGTTCACCTTTTAATTCTTCGTCAAAAGCTTTTTGTTCCATTCTATCAACTTCTTCTTGAATTTCATCTTTATCATCTAGATTTAAATCATCTAGCATATTTTTTTCTTTATCATCTTCTGGCATAAATTAACCCTCTCCTCTACATAAAATCTTTTAAAAAGTCAGTTTGTGCGTCGTAAATATCTGAAATCTTTACGCATACTTTATTTTTTCTAATTCCTGGTCTTGCGAAAAATTTCTTTTCATTATTAATCTTAACAACCAAATCATCCTTTGTTTTGTTATCAAGTTTAATAATATCACCTTCTTTTAGTTCTAAAAATTCTTCCAATGTAATATCCGTAGAACCAAATAAAACATCTACATCAACTGTTGATGTATTCAATTTTTGAATCATTTTTTGACGTTCTTCTGTTGTTGCAACAATACCTTTTGTTTGGAAAATATGTTGTGCTGACAAGCTACCAATTACATTTTCTAAAACAGGATATGGGAAACATAAGCTCATTAAGCCAAAATATTTACCAGCTATTTGAACTTCAAATGTAATTAAGGCTACGATTTCACCTGCACCTGCAACTTGAACCATTTGGTAACTGCTATCCAAACCAATTAATTCGCCTTGTACTGGTAAAATATTACCCCAAGTGTTTTCAACAGTTTTAATAATTTTTTCAAAAATCTTTCTCGCTAAAGCATCTTCAACTACTGTTAATTCACGTTGTTTAGTTTCACTTAAACCTGAGCCACCTAGCATACGGTCAACTACGCAAGATAAAATTTCAAAACTTGTACCCAAAAGAATTTGACCTGGTAGTGGTTTAAGTTCAAAAATACCAATAGTAAATGGTGTTGGCATAGAACGAATGAATTCGTCATAAGTCAATTGGTCGGTTGAAACTACATCAATCTCAACACGCATACGCAAATATGCTGTTAAAACCAATGAAATTTGTCTTGAAAACTCTCTGTGTAAATCTTGCAACGCTCTTAAATGGTCTTTTGAGAATTTGTCTGGTCTTTTAAAGTTATACAACTTATAAGACTTTTTAACGTCAGACTCATCACCTAAACCAGCGAAAGAATCACCAAAGTCATCAAGTATTCCATTATTGTCAATATCATAATCTGATGTAGCCAATTTAAACTAAAATCCTTTCTACTGAATAATAAATTGTCCGAAGCTTACTCTTATAACTTCTCTTGTGCCTGCAAAGATTGCATTAACATCTTGAGCAATTTGTTCTTTAACTAATTCTTTACCTACTGTCGTAGCAACTTCTGAAGATGTTTTACTAGATAATGTAGTAATAATAGCATCTCTAATTGCTGGCTTATATTGAGCCATTTCCATTTCAACAGCTTTCATTGGATCAGCTGCTTCGCCACCACCGTGACCACCATGTCCATCACCTTCTGCAGGTTGGTTAGCTGACAAATCAGGATCTGTTGGAAGTTTTGATAATTCTAAAGCGACATTTGCCTTTAAGTATCTTTTTGAATCAACATCTGCTAAGTTTAAAACAAAGTCGCCTAAGTCAACAATTATACCTTTTTCAACTTGTTCTTCTTCATCAGAAGTATCTTCTCCATTATCTTCAGTTTGAGTTTGTTGTGGTAATTTTGAACCTAATAAATTGTCAATTAATACGTAGTTCAAGCACAAGAAAATGATACCTCCTAACAACATTGATAGAACAACTATCAAAATCATCTTGACATTTGAATCAAGTTGAAAAGGCTTTTTATCTTTATTTTCTTCTTCTTCACGAGTTTGAGGTTTATTATCTCTTGGTGCTGTTGGTTTAGCCATATTACTCTCCAATCTATTGCGATTAATTTTAAATCTATTTTAAAATAATTATATCAACTCTTCGGTTCAAAAGTCGTCCACCAATTGATGTATTATCTGCGATTGGCATATATTCTCCATAACCTGCTGCTGACAAGCGTTGTGGCGCAATTTTACCAGTTCTTAAGATATAACCGATAATATTTGTTGCTCTCGCTGTTGATAATTCCCAGTTTGACGGATAAGTTTTTGTATTTATAGGTGTTGAATCAGTATGTCCTTCCACCAAAACTTTATTGTCAACTTGTGATATAACACCAATTACTTCATCCAAAGTCTTTGATGCATTTTTCTTTATTATAGCAGAACCTTCATCAAAAAGTATACTATTATTCATCCTAACAATCAAGCCTCTGTCATCTTTCACCAATTTAACAGAAGAATTGTTTGCCAATTTTTCATTTAATTCTTTTATAAGCTCGTCAGCTGTTTTTGTCGGAGCCTCAGAGATATTTTCTACAACTTTCAGATTGTTATCTTCGATAATCTTTGCCTGCTCTTTATTTACATTATGAGAAATAGCAAACATAACAATAAACAAGGCTAAAAGCATGGTTACAAAATCTGAGTAAGAAACTACCCATCTATTAATATAATCTTTTGAATTTGAGTAATAATCATTTCTCATAATCTATGCTGGAACCTCTAAACGTCTTTTATTGTGATACTTTAAGTATGCAATCAGTTTTTCCTCAATAATAGCAGGATTTTCTTGCATCATAATAGAAATTACACCTTGCACCATAACTTCTTTTAACAAGATTTTTTCTCTCGTTTTATGTTTTAAGTTTCCAGCAATAGGTAAGAAAATTAAATTAGCAATCCCGACACCATATAGAGTAGATACAAATGCCGTTGCAATACCTACGCCTAGTAATTCAAAATTATTAATATCTTTCATAACTTGAATTAAACCCATTACAGCACCAACAATACCAAAAGTTGGAGCATAACCTCCAAGAGCTTCATAAACTCTTGAATTAATCAATTCCTCTTCTTCCTCATAAGAAATTTCTGAAGTTAAAATATCATATAAAAGTTGAGGATTATTCAAGTCTAAAGCCAGTTGCAAAGCACGTGCTAAAAAATTATCAGAAACTTTATCAACTAAACCTTGTAAAGCAAACATGCCATTCTTTCTGGCAAAATAAGAAATTTGAACTATTTCTTCGACTATTCTAACACTTTTATTTTCATCTTTTAAAAAGACTTCTTTTAAAGATTTTAAAGCTCCTAGCACAATACTAAAGTTAAAGTTTAACAGAATTGCGCAAAAACTGCCACCGACAACAATAAAAAACGCTTCTGGTTGAACAAACAAAGATAATGAAGCACCATCAAACATTTGTGACGCAAACATTACACCAATACCGAATACAAGCGCAAATATCGCAGTAAAATTCACGAATATACCCCCTTAAAATCCCTATATCTAATATATATAATCACACGCTTTGAAGGAAAAAGTATCATCTGAATATAGGATTTTTCATAAAAAAGAGGCGACTTTGTTTAACAAAGTCGCCTCTAAAGATTTTACATTGAACTAGAAGTTCAAACCTGCTTCTCTTGCAGCATCAGCTAATGCAGCGATTCTTCCGTGATATAAGAAACCACCTCTATCAAAAACTACGTCTTTGATACCAGCTTTTAAAGCTTTTTCTGCAACAGTTTTACCAATTACTTTAGCAGCTTCAATATTACCACCATGATTTAAAGTTTCTTTTAAATCTTTGTCTAATGATGAAGCAGATGCTAATGTTACGTGTTTTGTATCATCAATGATTTGAGCATAGATGTGTTTTGTACTTCTATAAACTGCTAATCTTGGAGCTTCTGAAGTTCCTGAGATTTTAACACGAATAGATTGGTGTCTTTTTTGAACTTTGTTTTTTCTAATTTCTTGTTTAATCATTTTCTTTCTCCTTTTACCTAAACCTTCTTGAATAAATTCAAGGGTTTCTATGGGCTACTTGTTTTTACTTTTGAGTTTGCTAAGGTCACCACCTTTGCTCGCTCGTTTATTGCTCCTGTGAAATCATAAAGGCTTCACTTCGGCTCACGCATTATTTCTTACCAGCTTTACCAGCTTTACGTCTGATGTGTTCACCTTCGTATTTAACACCTTTTCCTTTGTAAACTTCAGGTGGACGTTTGCTTCTAATTAAAGCGGCAATATCACCAACCAATTGTTTATTTGAACCTTTTACAGAAATTTTTGTATTAGCATCAACAGCGATTGTAATACCTTCTGGTGTTTCAATTAAAATTGGGTGAGAATAACCTAAAACCAAGTTTAAGTTTTTGCCTTCCATGTTAGCACGGTAACCAACACCAACAATTTCTAATTTCTTTTCGAAACCATCTTTTACACCTTTAACTGCGTTTGCAACTAAAGTTCTTGATAAACCGTGTAAAGCATTTGTTTTTCTTTCGTCATTTACTGGAGTTAAGATAATATGGTTATCTTCAACTTTTACTGAAATTTCTGGTCTTACATCTACTGATTCAGTACCATTTGGTCCTTTTGCAGTAACTAATTGACCGTCAATTTTTACTTCAACGCCTGCAGGAATTTCAACAGGTAATTTACCGATTCTTGACATTTTCATTTCTCCTTATGGTATATTCTATCAAGTTAGGCTTTTCTACCAATTTCACCTAACAAAAATTATTATAAAAAAGACTTACCTCAAAGGCAAGTCTTTTTAAAGTTTAATTAACTACCAAACGTAGCAAAGAATTTCGCCACCGATATTTTCTTTACGAGCTTTTCTATCTGTTAATAGACCTTTGCTTGTAGAGATAATAGCAATACCTAAACCACCTAATACTTGTGGTAATTTTTTAGATTTACAGTAAGTTCTTAAACCTGGAGTTGAAATTCTTTGTAAATTTGTAATAACAGGTTTTTTCTTATCTGTGTATTTCAAAGTGATATTGATAGCCTTAAATTTGCCGTTTTCAACAACTTCATAGTTTTCAATAAAACCTTCTTCTTTTAATAATTTTGCTAATTCGATTTTTAATTTTGAAGCAGGAATTTCAACAGTTTCGTGAGAAACAGTGTTTGCATTTCTGATTCTTGTTAGCATATCTGCTATTGGATCTGTGTTCATTTTTTCTTCCTTTTTGTTGCTACTTACCTAAACTGTTTAGGCAGTATAGTCGTACATTTTATAAGAACGGAAACTACCAACTTGCTTTTGTAACACCTGGTAATAAACCTTGGTGAGCCATTTTTCTTAAGCAAATTCTGCAAATACCAAAATCTCTGTGATATCCGTGAGGACGACCACAAATACTGCATCTGTTATGTAATCTAACAGTTGGGTATTTGCCTTTTGCTGCAAGTTCTCTTCTAGTTTGTTCTTTATTTATCATCGCTTTTTTAGCCACGATTTTCTCCTTTATTTTTTCTTACTTTTTACTTCTTATTTTAAACCTTTGAATGGCATACCTAAAAGTCTTAACAACTCTCTTGCTTCTTCATCAGTATTTGCTGTTGTGATAACTGAAATGTTCATACCTTTAACTAAATCAACTTCGTCGTATGAAATTTCAGGGAACAATGTTTGTTCTTTTAAACCTAATGTGTAGTTACCTCTACCATCGAAACTTTTTGCGCTAATACCACGGAAGTCACGAATTCTTGGTAATACAACACAAATTAATTTTTGTAAGAAGTCATACATTCTTTCGCCACGTAAAGTAACCATAGCACCTACTGGCATACCTTCTCTTAATTTGTATGAAGCGATTGATTTTTTAGCTTTTGTAACAACTGCTTTTTGACCAGCAATTTTTGTTAATTGAGCATCAATAACTTCTGCGATTTTTGAATTGTGTGAAGCTTCACCAACACCCATATTCAAAACAATTTTGTGAAGTTTTGGAATAACCATGTCATTTGTGTAACCAAATTTTTCTTTCATAGCTTTTCTAACTTCGTTTTCGTATTTTTCTTTTAAGCTTTTTGTTACTGTCATTTTTCTTTCCTCTACCTTAAGATGGTTTCGTGCCAAGAACTACCTTGCACTATACATCTAATTTTTCGCCGCATTTTTTGCAAACACGAACTTTTTTGTCATCTTTTACTTCAGTTTTAACTCTTGTAACTTTCTCGCAGTTTGGACATACGATCATTACATTTGAGCTATCTAAAGGAGCTTCCATTTTTACAAGACCACCTTGTACACCAGCCATTGGGTTTGGTCTTTGTGCTTTTGTAACCATGTTTGCACCTTCAACTACTACTTTAGATTCAGCTGGCATTGTTTTTGTAACGTTGCCAACTTTACCTTTATCTTTACCTGCGATAACCATTACTCTATCGCCTGTTTTTACTTGTAATTTTTTCTTATCTGCCATTTCTTTTTTCCTTCTTAAATAACTTCAGGTGCTAGAGATACGATTTTCATAAAGTTTTTATCTCTTAATTCTCTTGCAACTGGTCCAAATACACGTGTTCCTCTTGGGTTGCCGTCTTTGTTGATAATAACTGCTGCATTTTCGTCAAATCTGATTACTGAACCGTCATTACGTTTAATGTCAGCTTTTGTTCTTACAACAACTGCTTTTACAACTTCTGATTTTTTTACTGCCATATTTGGTGTTGCATCTTTTACTGTTGCTACAATTACGTCACCTACATGAGCAAATTTCTTATTTGAACTGCCCATTACACGGATACATAAAAGTTCTTTTGCACCTGTATTATCTGCTACAGTTAATCTTGATTCTTGTTGTATCATTGTTTTTTCCTTTTTCGTCTTTTCTTTTATTAAAATCCAAAAGAGCTTTTATTTCAAGCTATTTTTTCTTTTCTACAATATTTAGAACTGTCCATCTTTTATCTCTTGATGATGGTTTTGATTCTACAATTCTTACTACATCGCCTTCTTCACATTGATTTTGTTCATCATGTGCTTTATAGTTTGTAGTTGTTTCCATAATTTTTTTGTATTTTGGATGTGGATCGTATGTTGCAACTTTTACTACAACTGTTTTATCCATCTTTGCGCTTACTACTACGCCTTGTCTTTCTTTCTTAGGCATTTTATTTTACCTCATTTTCTTTTTCTTTAATTACTGTTTTTGCTTGTGCAATATTCTTTTTTGTTTTTCTGATTAAAGCTGTATTTTCAAGCTTGTGAGTTGCCAATTGAACTCTTAAATCAAATAATTGTTTTTTGTAATCAACTACTGAAGATTTAAGTTCTTCAATTGATTTTTCACGCATATCTTTTGATTTCATTTTTATTTTCCTTTTAAACTATTGTTGTGCTTCTTTTTCAACTACTTTAACTTTGATTGGTAATTTTTGTGCTGCTAATTCTAATGCGTGAATTGCAACTTCTCTGTCAAAGTAATCTAATTCAAATAACATTCTGTTTGGTTTTACTACTGCTACCCAGTATTCTAAGTTACCTTTACCAGAACCCATACGAGTTTCAGCAGGTTTTGCAGTAATTGGTTTATCTGGGAAAATTTTAATCCAAACATTACCACCACGTTTGATTTCACGAGTCATCGCACGTCTTGCTGCTTCTATTTGTCTACTTGTAATCCAACCTGGTTCTAATGCTCTTAAACCATAACGGCCGAATTCAAATTGTGTACCTCTTGTTTCAGTACCTTTCATTCTACCTTTCATCATTTTACGATGTTTTGTTTTTTTAGGCATTAACATTGTTATTGTTCTCCTGTTATATTATTTCTTATTAATTTCTATTCTGCTGCTGTTTCAGTAGCGATTTTTCTTCTTGGGCGTCTGCCACCTTTTTCGTTGCCGTCTTTAGCACCTTTTGCTTTAATGTTCATATCAGCTTTTTCGCCTGGCATTAAGTTACCTTTGAAAATCCAAACTTTTACGCCGATTTTACCCATTATTGTGTTTGCTTCTGTGAAACCGTAATCTACATCAGCTCTTAGTGTTTGAAGTGGAATACGACCTTCTTTTGCCCATTCTGAACGAGCGATTTCAGCACCACCTAAACGACCTGATACCATAACTTTGATACCTTGTACGCCAGATCTCATTGTTCTTTGCATTGCTGATTTCATTGCTCTTCTGAATGCGATACGTTTTTCTAGTTGTTGAGCAATTGATTCTGCTACTAATTGTGCATCTGCATTTACTCTTGCAACTTCTACAATGTTTAAAACAACTGTTTTGCCTAAATATTTAGAAACATCTTGTTTTAATTCTTCAATACCTTGTCCACCTCTACCTACTACGATACCAGGTTTTGCTGTAACAACTGTAATGATTGTATTTTGAGCTTTTCTATCAATTAAGATTTTTGAAACGCCTGCATTGTATAATTTTTTCTTAATGTATTTACGGATTTTAGCATCTTCTGCTACGAATTCACCGTAATCTTTAAATTTTGCATACCATCTGCTTGCCCAATTTTGAATTACGCCTACTCTAAATCCAGTTGGATGTGTCTTTTGTCCCATTGTTTATTCCTTTTTCTTATTTTTCGCTTACTACTAATGTTAAATGTGATGTTCTTTTTAATCTTCTGTAAATACGACCTTGAGCTCTTGGTTTACCTCTTTTGTAAGTTACGCTCTCGTCAGCGAAGATTTCAGAAATCTTTAATGCATCAGCATTAGCACCAAATTTTTCATGTGCATTTGCAACTGCTGCTTTTAAGTTCTTTTCAACTACTCTTGCTGCAAAGTATGGCATAAATTTTAACATTTTTTGAGCATCTGTTACAGATTTACCTCTTACTTCGTTGATTACTCTACGAAGTTTTCTTGCAGTCATTTTTATGTCTGTTTGTCTTGATTTTGCTTCCATTGTTTTATCCTTCAATTATTATTTTCTTTTTACTTTATCTGAACCTGCGTGACCTCTATACATTCTAGTAGGTGCAAATTCGCCTAATTTATGTCCAATCATTTGTTCTGTTACATATACAGGAACGTGAGTTTTTCCGTTATGTACAGCAATTGTGTGTCCTAACATATCTGGACTAATCATTGAAGCTCTTGACCAAGTTTTTACAACTTTCTTTTCTGAATTTTCATTCATCTTAGCAATTTTCTTAGCTAATGCTTCTTCGATATATGGTCCTTTTTTTAATGAACGTGCCATTAATTTATTCTCCTTCTTATTTTAATTATCTTGTTTTTCTTCTTCTAACGATTAATTTATTAGAAGCTTTAGTAGATTTTCTAGTTTTTTGACCAAGAGCTGGTTTACCCCATGGAGTTTTTGGATTTCCACCAGGACCAGTTTTACCTTCACCACCACCGTGAGGGTGATCACAAGGGTTCATTGTTACACCACGTACTGTTGGTTTAACACCCATATAACGTTTTCTACCTGCTTTACCAATTTTAATGTTTTTGAATTCATGGTTACCTAATACACCGATTGTAGCCATACATTCTTTTCTTACCATTCTCATTTCGCCTGATGGTAATTTAATTGTAACGTAGTTACCTTCTTTAGCCATTAATTGAGCTGCGTTACCTGCTGCTCTAACCATTTTGCCACCTCTACCTGGTTCTAATTCAATGTTATGAATCATTGTACCTAGAGGAATTACGTCTAAAGGTAATGCATTACCAACTTGGATAGGAGCTTCAGCACCTGAAACAATTGTTGAACCAACTGTTAAACCTTCTGGTGATAAGATGTATCTTTTTTCACCGTCTGCATAGTTTACTAATGAAATTCTTACGTTTCTGTTTGGATCGTATTCAATTGTCATTACTATGCCTGGAACACCTACTTTATTTCTTTTAAAATCAATAATACGATAGTGTTGTTTTACTCCACCACCTTTATGTCTACAAGTAATTCTACCTGTGTTGTTTCTACCTGCATGTTTTTTTATTGGTTTTAATAAACTTTTTTCTGGTGTAGATGTAGTGATTTCTGAATAATCACTCTTTGTCATACCTCTTTGTCCCGGAGATGTCGGATTAATTTTACGTATTGCCATTGTTTTCTACCTTTTTTCTTTCCTATGCACCAATTAATTCTTCGATTGGTTCACCATCTATTGTTACTATTGCTTTTTTTGAAGAATCAGTTCTACCCATTTTGTATCCCATTCTTTTTGCATGAGATGGCATGTAAACTGTTCTTACTTTTTTAACTTTTCTTCCTGGGAATGCTTGTTCAATTGCTTGAGCAATTTCAACTTTTGTTGCATCCATAGAAACTTCAAATGTATATTGACCAATTGTTGTAGCCATCATTGATTTTTCTGTAATCAATGGTTTTTTAATTATGTCAAATAATTTTTCTTTGTTTGTTCTTTCTTTACTCATTGCTTTATCCTTTTTAACTTAGACTATGCAAGTCTTTCTGTGATTTCGTTTACTGATGATTCTGTCAATAAAACTGTATCTGCTTCAATTAAATCTTTAACGTTTAAGTTTGAAGGTAATAACAATTTTACTGATGGAATATTTCTTGCTGATAATTCTAAGTATTTGTTTTCAGCTGCTTTTGTATCAGCGATGATTAGAATTTTACCTTCAGCTTTTAATGATTTTAAAGCATCCATCATTAATTTTGTTTTTGGTTCAGAAATTGCTGAAAAATCTTTTACAATAATTGTATGGCTTAATTTAGCTGACAATGCAGATTTTAAAGCTAATTTTCTTGCTTTTTGTGGCATTGCAAAAGAGTAATCTCTTGGTTTTGGTCCGAATGAAACACCACCACCTGCAAATAATGGAGATCTTGTTGAACCTGCTCTTGCTCTACCTGTACCTTTTTGTTTCCAAGGTTTTCTTCCACCACCAGATACTTCTGCTCTAGTCTTTGCTGATGCTGAACCTTGTCTTGCATTATTTAATTGTCTTCTTAATGCTAAATGCATTACGTGTAAGTTAGGTTCTACTTCAAATACACCTTCGTTTAGTGTAATTTCACCTAATTTTTCACCTTTTGTACTTAATATTTCTTTTGACATTTTTTTATATCCTTTATCTAGTTAATTCTCTTACTATTAGTTCCATTTTGTAATTGATGGTTTAATTGTTACCAATTTACCTTCTGGACCTGGAACAGCACCTTTTACTAAAACTAATTGTTTTTCGTTATCAACTTTTACAAGTTTTAATTTTTTGATTGTAACTCTTTCGTTACCCATGTTTCCAGCCATTCTTTTACCTTTGATAACACGGCTTGGAGTTGTACCTGCACCAATTGAACCTGGTTCTCTGTGGTTTTTAGAACCGTGAGCCATTGGTCCTCTTGAGAAATTCCATCTTTTTACAGTACCTTGGAAACCTTTACCAATTGATGTACCTGTTACATCAACTTTTTCTACATCTGCTAATACAGATACTGGAATTTCCTGTCCTACTGTATAATCTTGAGGATTTTCTACTCTGAATTCTTGTAGATGTCTTAAGTTTTCTACATTATTTTTCTTCAAGTGACCAATTTGAGCTTTTGTTAAGTGTTTTTCTTTTGCTGAAACTGTACCTACTTGAATCGCATTGTAACCATCTGTTTCTTCAGTTTTAACTTGAGTTACAACCATTTTTGAAACTTTTATTACTGTAACTGGAATTGCTAGACCGTGTTCATCGAAAACTTGAGTCATTCCTAGTTTTTCACCTATTACACCAAGTGTCATAATTTTGTCCTTTCTTCCCCTTCAAGGGTTCTTCTTGTGATTGCTACCCTCTAAACTGCTTAGAGTCGTAGTTCGCATTATTGCTTAACGCATAAATGATTTGTTTGTCTTTTGTTTTGACTCGCCTATAAGGCGAGTTGAGCTATGTTTTCAAAAATTATAATTTAACTTCGATATCAACACCAGCAGGTAAATCTAATCTGCTTAATTCTTCTGTTGTTTGTTGAGAAGCATCATAAATGTCGATAATTCTTTTGTGTGTTCTTAGTTCAAAGTGTTCACGTGATTTTTTATCTACGTGTGGTGAACGTAATACACAGTAAATTCTTCTTTTTGTTGGTAGAGGAATTGGTCCTGCTACTTTTGCATCTGTTCTTTTTGCTGTTTCTACAATTTTTTCTGCTGAAACATCAATCAATTTGTGATCAAATGCTTTTAAACATACTCTTATTCTTTGTCTGTTTGTAGTTGACATTGCTTATTTCCTTTTCTTACTTATTGTCTAACCTTTTGCATACTAATATATACAGCTCTGTGCATTAAAAATCGTATATCAAACATTTTTTAGTGTCAACATAACGTTTTTCAAATTGTTTACTTTATTTAATAATTGTTAATAAAGCTTTATCTACACTCTATCCTTCATGATTTTTACAAAATTTTTAACACTTCTATCATAAGTTGCTTCTCCTGCTGCAGTAAAGAAACAGCCTGGGATTTCGCCATTTTCTCTATGCGCGCTTACGCATTCACAACACATACCTCTTTTTGAGCAACTTGTATATGTGCATGTGCAACCAATTTTATTTTCATCTCTTCTACATTCCATGATTTACTCCTTAATACTAAATTTTAATTTATTTTCTAAAACTATACTTACATCCACAATAATTTTGTCTATATAAACCCAAAGAATTTGCTATTTTATTTGTTTTTAAAAAGCCGTCTTTCTTTTTAAAATCTACAGCCATAAATTCTAAATCAAAATCTTTAGCTACTTTTTCCCCAATTTCTTTTAAATGTTGATAATTTTTGTGAGGACTTATTGCTATAGAGGTTGTAAAAATATTTATCCCTAATTCTTTAGCTTTTTTTGCAGTTTGAGTTAAACGAAGCTCAAAACATTTATCACATCTTTTGCCTCGCTCTGGCTCATTTTCGTACCCAAGAATATAATTCTCATATTCCTGAGTATCATAATGTTCTTCTATTAATTCCACTCCTAAATGCTCACATAAAGTTTTTTGAGAGTCCAATCGCTTTATATAATCATTTACCGGCTGTATATTAGGATTATAAAAATACACAACCGGTAAATATTGATTATCTTTTAAGTATTCGATTGGATATCCTGAACAGATACCACAGCAAGCATGGAGTAAAACTCTATTTTGCTTTTGCTCCTGCTTCAATTAAAATCGCCTTTACTTCATTATATGGTTTTAGACCCATATATAATTTGCCTTTTACTGAGAATGCTGGTGTACCACCAACTTGCATTTGTGTAGCTTCATCAATATTTGATAACAATGTTGCTTTTACATCTGCTGCATTCATATCAGTTTTTAACTTATTAACATCAAAGCCTTGTTCTTTAGCGATTGAATAAACATCCTCTACTGAACCTGCTTTTTCTTCAAATAATAAGTTAACCATATCCCAGAATTTGCCTTGTTTTTGAGCTGCTAAAGCTAATTTAGCATAATCACAAGCACCTACGTGGAATGGATTTGGAATGTTTTTGTTACAAGCATTATCTAATGGGTATTGAACAAATTCAATTTTTACATTAGAGAAATCTTTTGCAACTTTGTGCATCAATCTATTTTCCATTACACAATATGGGCACATCAAATCTGAATACATTTTAACAACTACTTTTGGTTTTTCACTACCTAAAGTGTTACCATTTGCAACATCAGCATATTCGTTACCTTCCATTTTGTATAATTGATCCATAAATTTAATATCTTTAACTTGTGGAGCGAATACATAAGTTGTACTTGAAACTGTTAAGAATACTGCAACAACTGCAACTGTTGATGCAAACGCAACTGCATATTTTTTAACTGAAAGAGCTTCTTTAAAATCATTAATAGATGTTTTAATTGAAGCACCAAATGTTTCGCCTGCAAATTCTGATGCAAATAATGCAATAAATAGGTTAATAAAGTATGTTACTACGCAAAGTACACAAATCATTTTTAATGAAATAAAGCTTACTAAAGCTAAAATCATAGATACTAAAAATGAGAATAAACCTAATACAGCGATATAACTGCAAGGGTTTTTAAATACTTCTAACCAAGATAAAAATTTGATATTTTTTAGTTTGTCTGCAACAAGCAACACAAGTACGATTAAATAGAAAATCATACCCCAATATGCAAGAGGAATACCTAAAAATTGTGCATTAACAGATTTTGCTACACCATCACAGTTTACAACTGGATTATTTGCATCTGTACAAAAACTTGGACCTGCTGCAGGATTAAAGTTTGCGTTGTTATAAACAACTGCTAAAGCAACTGTTGCTACTAAACCAAGAATAGCTAGTAAAAACAAAATTGCTTTCTTTGAAATTTTAATTTCAATTGTTTTTTCCATTATTATTTCCTTTCCTTATAATGTTGGAGGCAAAGTGCCTTTAACTTCTACTATATCATTACTGTTTAATTTGAAAGCTTCGTGAATTTTATTGCAAGCCATTTCAGCTTGTTCACCATCAATTAAACAGCTGATTTTGATTTCTGATGTAGAAATCATTTTAATATTTACATCTAAATCTGCAAGAGTTTCAAACATTGTAGCTGCAACCCCTGGTCTATCCATCATTCCAGCACCTACAATTGAAAGTTTTGCTGTATTTTCATCTAAATGAATTTCATTTGCGCCTACTTCATCTTTCATTTCATTCAAGATTTCCATAGTTTTATCTTTGTCTTCTCTATTAATAGTGAAGGCAATGTCGTTTGTATTATTGAAAGTTCTTGCATAAGATTGAATAATCATATCAACTGTAATATTGTTTTGAGCCAATCTTTTAAAGATTTTAGCCGCAACACCTGGTTCGTCTTTAACGTCGCAAACAACAACACGAAGTTGTGTAAAGTCAACAGCGACACCAACGACTGGTTTATCTAATTCCATGCCATTTGCTCCTGTAATCATTGTGCCTAAATCGTCTGTATAGAAACTGCTTCTTACTCTCAATGGTAAGCTATATTTTTTAGCTGTTTCCACTGAACGAGGGTGCATAACCCCAGCGCCAACATTTGCAAGTTCAAGCATTTCATCGTAAGTTATTGTATCTAATTTTGTAGCATTTTTAACCATTCTAGGGTCTGATGTATAAACACCTTGAACATCTGTGTAAATATCGCAACGTTCTGCGCCTAAAGATGCTGCAATTGCAACAGCAGAAGTGTCAGAACCACCTCTACCTAAAGTTGTAATTTCACCGTCTTTTGTTACACCTTGAAATCCTGCTACTACAACTATTTTTCCTGCATTTAAATTTTGTTTTAATCTTGAAGTTTCAATATTCAAAATTCTTGCTTTTGTATGTAAATCTTCAGTTATAATACCAACTTGCATAGCATTCATACTAACTGCATCATAACCCTTAGCCTGAATTGCCATTGTTAATAACGCAATAGAAATGCCTTCACCAGTTGATAGCAACATATCCATTTCTCTTGGAGATGGTACATCAGAAATTTCTTTAGCCAAAGTAACTAAATGGTCTGTAGTATGTCCCATTGCTGAAACAACTACAACAACGTCATTGCCTCGGTTCTTTTCTGCAACTACTGTTTCTGCGACTTTTTTTATTCTGTCAGTATCTGCAACTGATGTTCCACCAAATTTTTGTACGACTACGTTCTTTGTCATAATTTCACTCTTTATACTAGTATAATAATATATCGAGAATAATTATAACCTTATAAATTTAGTTTGGCAAGTAGTAACAAATAAGATTTTTAAAAGAAATTAGGCTATTTTTTGTATTCTAAGATTCTGTCTACAATTTCTCTAAAAGCTCCCTCACCACCGTTATTTTCGGTAACTTGTATATCTTTTATTTTTAAAATTGATTTATGAGCATTATTTACGGTAACTCTAAACTTTGTTTTTTCCAAACATTCTCTATCGTTTACATCATCACCAATATAAACATACTCATCTTCTTTCAAATTATATTTTTTGATTATGGTATTTAGCACATCAATTTTTATCCTGATGTTGCCATGAACATCTTCAATACCAAATTTTTCAGCAACCAAATCCATAGCCGAATTTTGTTCTCCAGAGATAATACCTATTTTAATACCATTTTTTTTCAAAAGAGAAAATGCCATAACATCTCTAAAGTTCAATTTTCTTGACATATTTTGATTTTCATCAACATAAACATTGTTATCCGTAACAACGCCGTCAAAATCAGTTATAACCATTTTAATATTTTTTGAAAATTTTAATTTACTCATTGAACTCTTCTCAATTTTTTGATTATAGGTAATTCTCTATCATAAACTCTTTTTATACCGTCACCTGCGACATTAGGAATTTTTCTAATATCTCTAACGATTCTATGAATACCGTCAAGCTCTAAACTTGCAGCCTGATCAGAACCCCAATTTGTTCTATCATTTGTAATATGTCTTTCTACAGCATTTGCGCCATATACAACAGAAATAACTGTAGGCATTAAACCTCTTTCATGACCTGAATAACCCACAGGACAGTCAAACTCATTTCTAAAAGTTTCAATAACTTTTAAGTTGATTTCTTTTTCATCAGAAGGATATGTTGAAGTGCATTGATAAATAACTAGATTATCTTCACCTAAAATTTCTACTGCATGTCTGATTTGCTCCATAGTACTCATGCCAGTAGATAAGAAGATTGGTTTACCTTTTGATTTTGTATATTTCAAAAGATTGTCATCTGTTAACGATGCAGCAGCGATTTTATAACAAGGAACATCAAATTGTTCTATAAAATCAACAGAAGCCTCATCCCAACATGACGCGTACCAAATTATACCTTTTTCTTTGCAATAACTATCAATCTCTTTATATTCGTCATAACCAAATTCAAGCCCACGTTTCAAATCGCCATTTGTATCACCAAAAACACTTTGACGAGGTTGAGCCAATTCTTCAGGAGTATAAACAACATCTACTGTTCTTTTTTGAAATTTAACAGCATCACATCCGGCAACACAAGCTATATCTATTAACTTTTTAGCTAATGCAACAGAACCGTTGTGATTGATACCAATTTCGGCTGTAATAAAACAAGGATGTCCGTCCCCGATAACTTTTCCAGCTATGCTAATAGTTTTTCTCATAAAACCTCATTTGCTATTTATATAATTATAAGTATTTTTTATAAAGACCAAAATCTTCTTCATCATCAATTTCTGATTTTAAGTCTTCCTTCAAACTTTCTTTATCAAAAATTTCATCAATTGGTTGTTTTTCTTCTTCAACCTTTTGTGAAGATTCAGGAATTTCTTGTTCAAAAGTAAAATCTGTCACATCATTATTACTGTTTTTTACTTCACCCAAATCTTTTAGTACGGTAACAGAAGATTGAGTTGCGCCTAAAAGCATTTTTTTACCATTAACTTCAACTACATGCAATGATTGGTTATTATTCAAATGAGTTGAAGATAAAACTAAAACTTTGTCTTCGATATCATTTTGTCTTGTTTTTTTTGCTAAACTTGAACCAACAACGTTAAGTTTTGTATAAATAAAACCAGTTAAGAAAATTAGAGCAATTACAAAAGCTAAAGCTCCAATTACAGTAAAGAAACTAGTTTCGTGGGTAGATTGAGGATTTAATAAATCGTCAACAGAATATCCAAAACAAGTTTGTTGAGTCATTAAAAAAATTATCATGTAATTTAAAAGTTTTTTCATGTTAAAATACCTATAATAAATTCATAATATATATATAACACAAAAAAAATTATTCGGATAAATTATGCTTTGGTATTCATTAAACTTATTTGTAATATTCATTCTTGTCCTATTATTTCTTGTTGTACGTTCAACAAACAAATATTGGCAAAAAACAGACTTGTTTATTGAAGATGCAGCCAACATTGTGGAATCAATCCGTTCTGGTAACTTGTCAAAGAAAATTGGAAAAATTAATTCTACATCGGGGGAAGCTCTTGCAGATAGCATTAACCAACTTATCGATACTTTAAAAGAATCAGAAGAAAAAGTTAGAGAACAACAAACAGAACTTATGCGTCAAAATAGATTTTTAGAAAGTGTTTTGAACTCTCTTTCTGACGGTCTTATTATTGTCGATAAAAATTCTAAAATTATTAAAGTAACTCCAAAGATTTCAAATTGGTTTGGACAAAGCAACAAAAAGCTTATTGGTCAAGATGTATTTGATTTTATTGAACCAATTAACCAAGCACCTATTGAAAATCTTCACAATACAGATGTTTATATAAAAACTTATTCTTCAGACCTTTTTGAAGCAACAGCCTTGAGATTGAATATTGAAGATAGAATTAGTAGATATATTATCTTGATTAAAAACGTAACTAACCAAAAAGAATTGGAAAAATTGAAAGAAGACTTCGTAGCAACTCTTACGCACGATTTAAAAGTCCCTATCGTTGCAGAATCAAATATGCTTGAATTTTTAATCAACGGAACATTTGGCGAAATCAATAATAAACAAAGAGATGTACTAGATAAAATGCAATCTTCTAACAAAGAGTTAATTGATTTAGTACACATGTTGTTAGATACTTATAAGAGCAATAATACAACTATTGAATTGTATAAAGAAAATACTGACTTGAACGAATTTTTATCAGAAACAATTGATGAAATGCGTCCAGTTGCAGACAAAAATGATATCAAATTAAACTTTGTAGCTCCACAAGATGTAAATATTAATATTGATAAAATGCAATTTAAACGTGTTATTAAAAACCTTATCCAAAACGCATTATCATACTCAGAAACATCAACTGATGTTGATATAAAAACAAATATTCAAGGTGGAAATGTTTATATATCAGTAATAGATTATGGTAAAGGTATTAGCCAAAAAGATATCGGCTTAATTTTTAATAAATATTATTCAACATCTAAAAAATATAGAAAAATTGGTACAGGCTTGGGCTTGTATCTGTCAAAACAAATCGTTGAAGCCCACGATGGCGAAATTTCTGTAACAAGTGAAGAAGGCGTTTTGACAGAATTTAAAATCAAATTGGCTATTTAGCGCGAGTGAGCAGAGGCTGGAGCGCTTTTGCAAAAGTTGATAAAACTATTTTGCAAAACGCGAAATTGCCGTTTAACGCGAACGAGCAAGACAGAGCGAGTGAGCAGAGGGCGAAATTTCAAAACAAATATCCTCGCCCAATTCTGGGAGAAGTGGTCAATAAAATTATTACATATTTAAAGTTTTTATTGAGCTTAATCCACTTTCTGCTAATTGTTTTAAAGTCATTACATTATTGATAGATACATTATCATGTTCAATCATTAAATCTAGTAAATCTATTAATTGGTCAAAGTACTTTTCTACGTCAGCCAATACGTCTTCATATTTTTGCATTTTGTTTTCTCCGTGCTATTTGCCTGTTAAATATAAATTAAAATATCACTAAAATTAAATTATGGCAAATAGCACGACTGATATTTTAAGAAATAATATTAAAACTTTTAGAGAAAGTAAAAATTTAACGCAAGAAAAATTAAGTGAACTTGCTGGCATTTCGGCTGATTATTTATCAGAAATTGAACGTGGTAAAAAAGTACCTAGCATAAAAAGATTAATCCAAATATCAGAAGCTTTAGATATTGAGATTTATAAGTTTTTTAAATAGTTTTTTTGGATTGCTTCGCATTCGCTCGCAATGACATATATATTCCATTCCTCAACCGTATTTTATTGAATAATTCTACATAATAAAAAAGCCCTTAGAAAGGGCTTCATTTGCTATTTAAATTTCAGCAAATATATATCTCTCGGAATCAGAACATATTATAATTTACTACCCACAGCTTTATACAAACCTATATAGCTGATGTAGCATTCTGAACGTGTAGAATTTATCAATTTTTCAACATTCAGTAAATTTTCTTCCATTTGAACTAAATCAAGTCTTGAAATAACACCCTGATTATATTTGTCTTTTGTATAACCAAAATCTTTTGTTTCAAGTTGATGTTGTTTAATGTGTTCGTTTAATTTATCTGTATCATATTTTACAGATGCCAAAGCGTCATTAACTTCTTGAATTGCAGTTAAATTTGTTTTGTAGTAATTTTCAAGCATTTTATCATATTGAACTTTTTTCAACTTCAAGTTAGCTATTCTTGAACCACCTGTAAATACTGGTAACATAGCACCAAGTGCTAAAGCTGCCAAAGTTGTTTCTTTCGAAAACATACTATTTTTAACATCTAACAATGCTAAACCTGTAAGATTAATTGACGGTAAAAATTCTTTCTTAGCTACTCTTACGTCAATACCTGCCTTTTTAATCATCTTTTCTGCTTTTAAGTAATCCGGTCTATCAACAATAACTTCCGATGAAATTGATTTTGGAATAGTACCAGTAAATTTAATTTGATTTAAAGGAGTGAAAGCTAAATTTTCACCATTTTTAGGATCTTCTCCAATCAACACGCAAAATTGATCTAATAATTTTGCTCTAGATTTTTTCAAATCAATCAAGTCAGAAACTCCGTATACATAAGCCTTATTTGCCTTTACAGTATCTGCCGTTGAAACAATACCTTCTTTATTGCTTGCAAGCATCATATTATAAATATCTAGTCTTGAATTAACAATTTTTTCTTGATATTTAATAATTTCGTTTAATTTAACTATATTAAAATACACATTTCCTACGGCTGAAGCAATAGAAATATATGCAGCTCTTTCATCGTCTTGAGAAGCTTTGTATAATTCTTTTACAGATTTTGTTTTATCTCTATTTTTTAAGAATAAATCAACCTCATAATTAAACATTGCAGGAACGCTAACAGCAAAATCATCTGGTTGCATACCCATAACATTTACAAACGCTGGAGAAATACCAACACCTGCTGATGGTAATTCATTAGCAAACTGTAATCTCATATTTTGATAATATTCTTTTACAGTCAAACTCGCAATTTTAAGGTCATAGTTTTGTTTAATAGCTAAATCAATATAATGATTTAAGTTATCATCATTGAACTTTTTCCAAAAATCCATATTTACATAAGCATATTTATAATCATCATTTTCTTTTTTAGATTTTTTAACTTTATGATTATAAACAGTTTGTTGATTATTTTTATTATTATTTTCGGTAATCGCAAATACTGGCATTACGTAAGTGAAGTTAAAGCATGCCAAAATTAAAATTGCCGTAAATCTTTTCAAATTCATTATCTTACCTCATACTTGACAAACCTGATGTGTACATGTTACCATACCTTTGTTACAAATGCAACATGTATTTTTTGAAACAAGTTAGTTATGTAACAAACTCAAACAGACTAGGGGTAAGAAATGACGGCAAAACAAGAAATTATAGAATTAAAAAAAGATTTTAGCAAATGTGCATTTTATATGATACAAAAACTTGCAATTTATACTGATCAACTTTCAAAGAATTTTTTTGAAATTAGAGGTGTAGATATAACTCATGATGAGTTTGTCGCAGTTAATCAAATATTAAATAATCCAGATATTTGTCAACGAGACTTAGCAAAATTAATTTTAAGAGATAGAGTTAGAACTGGTAGAATACTTAATTCTCTTGAAGAAAAGGGTTATATTACAAGAACAAATGATACAAAGAATAATAGATTAGTTAGAAGATTAAGAGTTACAAAAGCTGGGAAAAAACTTTACGAAACTCAATTTGCGATAATGGAAAAGGTTATGGATAAATTATTGGAAAAGTTTTCAGAAGAAAAAATGATTGATTTGAGAGATACTCTAATTCAATTAGAACAAGCATTATCCGAAATTGTAGAATTTAATATTTAACGTCATAGGAGAAATTATAAAATGACAGAAGATAAAGAACTAAAAAATGAATTAAAGAAAAGTTATAAAAAGTCTATTGGCATAATTGTAGCCATTTTACTTGTAACTGCAACGGTTATAGCTATTATTGATGCAATGCAATATCAATCAACGGAAGATGCATACATTGAAAATCACACAGTTCAAGTTGCACCAAAAGTTGCAGGTCAAATTGTAGCTGTATATATAAAAGATAACCAAACCGTCAAAGAGGGTGATTTGGTGGCAGAAATAGATAATGCTGATTACAAAGTAAAGCTTGAACAAGCAGAAGCAAATTATCAAAGTGCATTAAAATCTCAAAACATAGCAAAAGCAAACCTTTCTGCTGTTGATGCAGAAATTGCACTTGCTAAAAAAGATGTAGATAGATATACAAAACTGTACGAAACAGGTTCTGTATCAAAACAAACGCTCGATAATGCAATTACAAAATACGAAGCTGTAAAGGCAAGACAAGAAAACGCAGAACAAGCAATTTTAACAAAAAGCCAAACAAATGTTGCTGATGCAGACATAAAAGTTTTAAAAGCAAAAAGAGATCAAGCTCAATTAGATTTATCATATACAAAAATTTATGCACCACAAGATGGTACAGTTTCAAGCAAAAGAGTTGAAAAAGGTGCTTATGTACAAGTTGGAAGTCCTTTATTTGTAATAGTACCAAATGAAGTTTGGGTAGTTGCAAACTTTAAAGAAAACCAACTAGAAAAAATGCGTGTCGGTCAAAGCGTAGAAATCAAAGTTGATACATATCCAAAACATAAATTTAAAGGTAAAGTAGACAGTATCCAAAGAGCTTCAGGAGCTAAAGCTAGCTTATTTCCACCTGAAAATGCAGTAGGGTCATTCGTAAAAATTGTACAAAGAATCCCTGTAAAAATTATTTTCACAGAAGAAATAAATCCAGAACAATACCTACTTGTCCCAGGAATGTCAGTAATTCCAAAGGTAAGAGTTGCAGATAATGTAAAAGAAAATAAAGGTTGTAAAATTAAACAGGTAGAAAAATGTCAGAAGTAGTGACTACAACTGAAGAATGGAAGCCTAAGTATGGACCTTGGATAGCCGCAATACCGACAATGTGTGCAGCATTTATGTTCGTTCTTGACGAAACAATTGCAAATGTTGCTCTTCCTCACATGGCAGGAACATTTTCTGTAAGCCGTGAAGAATCAATGTGGATTTTAACATCATACTTGGTGGCAAGTGGTATCACAGTTCCGACTGTTGACTGGTTCTGTAAACTACTTGGCAGAAAGAATTTCTTTATGCTAAGTATTATGATTTTCACAATATCTTCATTTTGTTGTGGGATAGCTAATTCAATAGAAATGATACTTGCCGCAAGAATTTGCCAAGGTTTTGGTGGTGGAGGATTATTACCTATTTCACAAGCAATTTTGCTAGAATCCTTTCCAAAAGACCAACGTGGCAAAGCAATGGCAGCATTTGGATTAGTAATCGTAATGGCGCCAATTATTGGACCTGTTCTTGGTGGTTATATCACAGATAACTGGAATTGGCCATGGATATTCTTTATAAATATTCCTGTCGGCTTTTTAACCTTATATATTTCTAAAACGTTACTTGAAGATCCTCCTTATGCAAGAAAGCAAAAAGGAGTAAAACTAGATGCAATAGGATTTTTCTTTCTAGCTTTGTGGATTGTATCACTTCAAATAGTATTAGATAAAGGTAACAATGCAGATTGGTTCAATGCATCTTGGATTTGCAAATTAACTGCAGTATCAGTTATTTCAATGATAATATTTATCTTTTCTCAAATAAAAAATAAAAATGGACTTGTTGATTTAAGTATTTTCAAAGATAAAAACTACTCAATCGGTACACTCGTTCAAGTAATAATCCAAGGGGTAGTTTTAGCTTCACTTGCTATTCTCCCTCAATTTCTACAATCATTAATGGGATATGACGCCTTCTTAAGTGGTTTGTCAATCATGCCACGTGGCGTTGGTAGTTTTATATCTCTAGCACTTTGCGGACAGCTTACAAATAAAGTTAATAACAAATTATTAATTCTAATAGGTTTCGTACTCGTTGGTACATCTGGTTTAATGCTAGGCAACTTGAACCTTGATATTTCAAGTATGAATATCGTTATACCAAACTTTGTATTTGGTCTTGGTATGGGATTTGCAATGATTCCTGTAATTTCTTTATCAGTAATGACTTTACGTAACGACCAAATGACAAACGCAAGTGGTGTTCAAAACTTGCTTAAAAATATTGGTGGTTCAATCGGTACATCTCTTGTTGGTACATTGATTACAAGATTTGCACAAATTCACCAAGCATATTTGGTTGGAAATCTTCACCCACTAAACCCAGTTTTTGAACAAAAATTACAAGCAACCTGGGGCGCATTAAGTCAATATACTTCAATGGATATGGCAAATTATATGGCACAATATTCTCTTTATGGAGAAATGGTTAAACAAGCCAATCTTTGGGGATTTATAGAAACATTCAGAATTTGTGGTATTGCGTGTTTCGTAGTTATTCCATTTATCTTCTTATTGAAAAATATGAAAAAAGAAAATGTTGAAACTAACGAAAACAATTAGAATTTTTCTACATACCAAATACATTTAACCTGTGTTTTTTCATAAGAAAAACATTTATAAGGTGTTAACTTTAAATTATCCCAAGCAAATGAATTACCTATAATTTTACCATTTTTAAAGTCAGCTACTTTTGCAATAGTATTATTATTCTCTTTCAATGTTTCTCTTAACCACTCTGGGTAAATACCTTGTTTAAAATAAAGAATCAAAAATGCTTCTTTTTCCATAAGAGAAGAAATTCTTTTTGACGAATTATTCTGAACAATCGTAGATTTATCTTTAAAATGACACCATTCATTTTCTGGTGGAAAATCTTTTATATTGCTATCATAACCTTTACCTGAGCAATAACTAACTTCGTTAATATTTTTTGTTTTAGAATACGGCAACAATTTAAATCCGATAGAATCAATATCATCAAGAATTATTGTCTTATTTTCAAAATTAGAATCTGATATAATTTCTTTAATCATAATATCTGAGATACCTTTTAATGATATATTTTTAGTATTTTCATTTATTGCACCATAACAATTTATGTTCAAAAGTGAAATAATTGCCAAAAGTATCATTAAAGGTTTTGAAAATTTTTCTTTATCAGATACTAGCCATGTAGCTAGTATTAGATATATATAGTAAAAATAATGATTCCAATAATGTCCGTAATATTTAAATATTGAACAATACGCTAATGCTAGATACGTAAATCCTAAAAAGAATAACGCTTTTTTAGATTTTCTCATCAAAAATATTGACGTTATAATACAAGCTAAAGTTGGTATAAAATACCACCATACAACATTATTTAAAAAAGCAGAAACGCCTTTAAATTCATCCAAATAAGTAGAATCAGCTCCACGTAAAAGGTACAAAATTAAACTTCCACCTAAAATAAAAATTATAGATGGAATGATTAAATTTTTAATCTCACATTTTTCCTTAAAAAAGTCATACAAAAACAATATTCCAAATGCTGTCGCTCCAAATAATGCCATTACTGATGTATTTGCGCACAAAACAAGTAAAATTGAATATATAATAGGATGTTTTAATTTATCTTTAAACATTATTGTTAGTAGAAATAGTAAGAATATTCCTATAGAATAACATCTCGCTATTATTGGATACACTGTAAAAAATGGGAACGAAAATGTTATCAAAAATTTTACCAAATTATTAAATGGAGCTTTCTTCCACAATAATATTATTGCACCTAAACAAAATATCCAATTTAGTATTTGCATTACATAAGGATAACCCCAGTTCATTTTGGCAAATGGCATTAACATTAAATACCATATTAAGGTATGACCCTCTATTTTCATTAGTTTAATAATTTCCACAATGCTCAAATCTTGTGCTATTGTCCAAGCGTGTGCTTCATCTAGCCATGGAATATGATTTAACATTCTAAGTAATGTTGCCACAACCCAAGCTATTATTGTTATTATGAATACTTTATTTTTCATCACTAATCTTTCAGTTTTTCAACATACCAAATGCATTTTATACCTGTTTTATCATAAGAAAAACATTTGTATGGTGTCAATTTCAAATTATCCCACTGCATAGAATTACCCATTATTTTACCATTTTCAAATCTTGCCATAGTAACAATAGCTCTTGGATTTGATAATAATAATCCTTTCAGTTTTTCAGGATAAAGTTCTTGTTTAAAATAAGCAACAAAGAACGCATTATCATCAACTAAACTTGATAATCTTTTACTATCATAAACTTGAATATAAGAATCTTTTTTATCATCCTCAAAATAACACCACTCCGTTTCTTTTGGAAGATTTTTTGTATCAGTCGAATAGGCTTCCTCTGAACAGTAACTTTTCAGGTCAAATGCTTTCTTATTGCTATAAGGTTTTAAAACATATCCTATATAATTTACATCATCAAGTATAATTCTACTATTTTGAAGGTTATTATCTTTTACAATTGTTTTAAAAATATTTTGAGATTGATAAGAAAAAATCTCTTTATTCACAATATCACTCAAATGCCCGTAAGTTGAGATATTAAAAAGCGAAACCAGTGTAAGAATTACCATCAAAGGTTTTGAAAGGTTTTCTCTATCAGATACTAGCCATATAGCTAGTATTAAATATATGTAGTAAAAATAATGATTCCAATAATGTCCGTAATATTTAAATATTGAACAATACGCTAATGCTAGATACGTAAATCCTAAAAAGAATAACGCTTTTTTAGATTTTCTCATCAAAAATATTGACGTTATAATACAAGCTAAAGTTGGTATAAAATACCACCATACAACATTATTTAAAAAAGCAGAAACGCCTTTAAATTCATCCAAATAAGTAGAATCAGCTCCACGTAAAAGGTACAAAATTAAACTTCCACCTAAAATAAAAATTATAGATGGAATGATTAAATTTTTAATCTCACATTTTTCCTTAAAAAAGTCATACAAAAACAATATTCCAAATGCTGTCGCTCCAAATAATGCCATTACTGATGTATTTGCGCACAAAACAAGTAAAATTGAATATATAATAGGATGTTTTAATTTATCTTTAAACATTATTGTTAGTAGAAATAGTAAGAATATTCCTATAGAATAACATCTCGCTATTATTGGATACACTGTAAAAAATGGGAACGAAAATGTTATCAAAAATTTTACCAAATTATTAAATGGTGCTTTCTTCCACAATAGAACTATTGCTCCAAAACAAAATATCCAATTTAATATTTGCATTACATAAGGATAACCCCAGTTCATTTTGGCAAAAGGCATTAACATCAAGTACCAAATTAATGTATGCCCCTCTATTTTCATTAATTTAATAATTTCTACAATGCTTAAATCTTGTGCTATTGTCCAAGCGTGTGCTTCATCTAGCCACGGTATATGGTTCAACATCCTAAATAATGTCGCCACTATCCATATCACCATTGAAATTATAAATAGTTTATTTTTCATGGTATTCCTGTTCAGTATTTACTTTCCACAAAATATTTTTATCAGAATTATTTTTTATAACTCGAACGGCCTCAAAACCACTTAACATAGAGTGATCCATATTGTTATATTTGTGTTGACCATTTCTACCTATGCAATAAAGATTTTCAAAGGTCATCAAATACTCTTTCACATTATCAAAGTTTTCGTAAGCATCAAAATATGCAGGATAAGCTTTTTTGACCTTTTCTCTTTGAGCCTTCAAAACATTTTTCTTTTCTAAAATACCGATTTTTTCAGCCTCAGAAATTGCAAACTCAATAAATTCCTCATCTGACATATTCCAATATTCATCATTTTCATTACAGAAATATTCTAAGGAAACCAAAACTTTATGTTCAAAATCTTTTACTAAATATGGTGACCAGTTATTCATCACCTGTAATCTGCCTACTTTTACATCAGGTTCTTGAATATAAATCCAATTATCAGGACAAATATTACCAATTGTCTTATAGTCAGTGTTATTCTTAAGTTTTAGTTCATCTAAATACAAAGCTACAAGCATATAATCACGATAAGGCAAATCCTCTGCTGTATCAAAAATCTCATCATTAGGTTTGTTTTTTAAACCTAAAATCAAATCTTTAATAGGCATAGACGATACAACAATATCGCCATAATATTCATACTCATTACCATTTTCAATAACAGTCAAAGATTTTATCTTATTATCTTCATTATTCAAAGCAGTAACTTTAGAATTCAAGTGGATTTCACCACCATTGTTTCTAATATAATCAGCCATCAAATTCCAAAGTTGACCACATCCAAATTTTGGATAAAAAAACTCATCAATCAAAGTTATTTCTTTCTTTTTAGTCAAATGTAGAGCGTTCAAAATAGCCTTAATTAAAGATAAACCTTTAATTCTTTGTTCACCCCATTCTTTAGAAATATCTCTAGGATGTCTACCCCAAACTTTTTCAGTATAATTTTCGAAAAAAGTTTCATACAAAACTTTTCCAAATCTATTTATCATAAAATCTTCAAGATTTTTTTCTTTTCTTTTTATAACAGTTGATTTTAAATAACTAAAGCCAGCAATTAGAGTCTTTATAATACCTAAATTAAGAATTGTACTTAATTTTAGAGAAACAGGATAGTCAAAAAACTTACGAGTATAATAAATTCTTGAAAATCTGCGACGTTTTAGCATAACATCATCCATCTCATTAGGATTTGCATTATTTGTTTTTGATAAATTATTAACTTCCCTATTTAAAATCACATCATCAATGGATTTTTCACTTTGCAATGGTAAAAATTCTTCCCATAAATCTAAAATTTCTTGAGATTTAGAAAACATTCTATGACCACCTAAGTCAACACCTGAACCATCAAAATCAACAGTTCTTGAAATTCCTCCAACCTCATCAAGTTCTTCTATAACAATTGGTTTAATATCCTCTGTTTCAGTCAAAAATTTGTAAGCAGCAGCAAGACCAGCAGGGCCTGCACCAATTATTAAAGCAATTTTATCCCTTTTCATAAAGTATTTAAAACTCCATTTAAAGCTTCTAAACTTCTATTTGCAAGAATTTCAGCTTTTGCTTTTTTATCTTTTCTAATCTTTTTAGGTAATTCAATATTGTTTATCAACGCCCAATTTGAATTAACAGGTTGAAGTTGTTTATGGTTCTCATCAGTAATATAATTCAATAAAGCACCTAAAATACATTCCGAAGGCAATTCTAACATAGCATCACCCTTTAGGTATTTTGCCATATTTATGCCTGCAATCAAACCTGATGCCATACTTTCAGTATAACCTTCTACACCAGTAATTTGACCAGCAAAGAAAAGATTTTCTCTCTTTTTAGTATTTAATTTATTTGTCAAAATTTTTGGACTATTTATAAATGTATTTCTATGCATAACCCCATAACGTACAATGTTAGCATTTTCTAGCCCTGGAATTGAATGAATAAGTTCTTTTTGAAAACTCCACTTCAAATTAGTCTGAAAACCTACAAGATTATATAAAGTTTTTAGTGCATTATCTTGTCTAAGTTGAACAACAGCGTAAGAGATTTCATTTGTTCTCTTATCAACTAAGCCCACGGGTTTCATAGGTCCAAAACGCAAAGTATCAACACCACGAGAACCTAAAACCTCCACTGGTAAGCAACTTTCAAAGAATTTTGCATTTTTTTCAAATTCTTTAAGTTCAATTCTCTCAGCATTAATCAAAATATTATAAAACTTTTCATACTCTTCTTTATTCATAGGACAATTGATATAAGAAGCTTCACCCTTATCATATCTTGAACCATAAAAAGCTTTATCAAAATTAATGCTATCTTTTTCAACAATAGGTGCTACAGCATCAAAGAAATGCAAATGTTCTTCTTGCGTAAAATCTTGAATACTTTTTGCCATATCATCAGAAGTCAAAGGCCCTGATGCTATAATAACATCACCCTCTGGAATTTCATTAACTTCTTCTCTTACCAAATTAATTAAAGGATTTGACTCAATCAATTCAGTAACTCTTTTTGAAAACTCTTCTCTATCAATAGCAAGCGCATTACCTGCAGGAACTTTAACATCGAAAGCTATCTTTATAAGTTCTGAACCCAAAAGCTCCATTTCTTTTTTCAACAAACCACTTGCAACTGACAAATCATAAGAGCCCATACTATTTGAGCAAACAAATTCTGCCAATTTTTCAGTAGTATGTGCACCAGTCATCTTAACTGGTCGCATTTCATACAAATCTACTTCTATACCTCTTTTTGCAAGTTGCAATGCTGCTTCGCATCCAGCCAAACCTGCACCTATAATTTTAACTTTCATAAACTTAGTATAGCAAAAAAATTTATTTAGTGTAAAATGACAATATGAACAAGAAAAATATATTAGTCGTATTCGGAACAAGACCCGAAGTTATTAAATTAGCACCTGTAATACTAGAACTTAGAAAGTCACCTGAAAAATACAACGTAATCGTTTGTAACACCGAACAACAAAAGGAACTTTCTAACCAAACATTGTCATATTTTAACTTAAAAGCTGACATCAATCTTGATTGTATGAAACCAAATCAAACACTTGCAGAAGTACAAGCTAGAATCTTAACTTCCCTAAGCAAAGTTTTTGATGAAAACAAAATTGATGCAACTATCGTTCAAGGCGATACAATGACAGTTCTTTGTGGTGCATTAACAAGTTATTATAACAGAGTACCTGTATTCCACGTTGAGGCAGGACTTCGTTCTTACGATATTTTTGAACCATTCCCAGAAGAAGTTATGCGTCAAATGACTTCTCGTGTGGCTGATTTACACTTCTGTCCTACAGAAAAAAATCAAAAGGCTTTATTAAAAGAAGATATTAATAAAAATAAAATTCACGTGGTTGGTAACACAGTAATTGATGCGTTATTCTGCCTATCAGAAGAAACAATGCAAAATGCAAATAAATTCTACGAAGAACAAGGTATAAAAATTGATAACAATACAGTGTTAGTTACAGCTCATAGACGTGAAAACCACGGTGAAAGAATTGATAGAATTATTGAAGCTATAAAAACTCTTGCAGAAAAACATACTTCTCATAATTTTATAATTCCTGTTCATCCAAATCCAAACGTAAAAGAAAAGATTTACAAACACTTAGACAATATCAAAAATATTCATCTATTAGCGCCACTTGATTATCCAAATCTTGTGTACCTAATGAAAAACGCTAAACTTATCCTAACAGATAGTGGTGGAATTCAAGAAGAAGCACCTTCTTTCGGTTGTCCAACGCTTGTTATGAGATACGAAACTGAACGCCAAGAAGGTATTGAGGCAGGCGTTTCAACTCTTGTTGGCGCAGAATATGATAAAATCGTTAAACTAAGTGACGAAATTTTATCTAAA
The DNA here is from genome assembly GCA_934693165.1 of uncultured Candidatus Melainabacteria bacterium. Taxonomy (GTDB): domain Bacteria; phylum Cyanobacteriota; class Vampirovibrionia; order Gastranaerophilales; family Gastranaerophilaceae; genus UBA791. The sequence goes on along the minus strand of CAKUUX010000002.1, from coordinate 124,738 downwards.
GATAAAGCAGAAACAAGATTGAGCGTTCAAAACCCTTATGGTGACGGAAAATCTTCTCAAAAAATTGAAAAACTTATTTCTGAATTTTTTGGATTATAAGATTAAAAAATAATCAACAAAGAGGGCGAAGCCTACGGCTTCGCCCTCTTTGTTTAAAAAAGTCATTTCTACTGTAATTATTCTTCCATTGCATTAAGCAGAATTTTTGTAAATTTTGTTTTATAAAATTCAGTATTAATATTTAATTTAGAACCAATTGCAAATAGAACTTCTAAGTAGTCTTTATCTCTTTCAGTGTGAGATTTTTCAAATTCTTCAAGTATATCACCCATTTGAATAAATATTCTACTGAAATAAATATTTTGAGCCTCTGAAATTTCTACTTTCATATCAAGATGTTCAATTTGATTAAAAATATCCAATGTCGCTTCAGCTTGACTATAATCAAGATTTTCAGCCAATCTACTTACGCTTTGAAGTAATTTTTTAGAGAAAATCTTACTTGTCGGCATTTTATCAATTTCTAGCCCTAGTTGTTTAGCTTCTGAATCAATATCAATTGCCTCTTGAATACTTTCATCATCAAAATATCCTTTTGAATCAGAGAACAAAGTATTAAATTTCTTTGTCAATGCATATTGAGCAGAGATTTTGAATTCTGGAGGAATTGCCAAACCTAAAGATTGCATTTGAGAAATTGAACTCTTACCATCATAATACATTTTTTGGTATGTTTCTGCGAATTTGCCCATTTGGTCTTTCAACAACATAGCCAACAAGTTTCTACGTTCTTCAATGAAAATATCTTTTAGAGTAAAGTATTTTTCACCAAAGTATTCATCAATTTTTCTGATAATTTCTGTCAATGGTAAATCCATAAATGTTTTAATCAAATCTTCTTGAGTGCAATAGAAATCTTTTTCATTAGTGAAATCTTTAATTGCACAGTGGAAATCACCACCTTGATATTGAATTAAAGCAACCATTGTATCAAAAGTTTCTAACGTAATATTTGATTTAATTTCAACGTGAGCAATTACAAAGTTTGTAGAACCTTTTGAAACTTTTTTATATGCAAGTTTTCTTGCAGTATAGCAATAAAGGTTTTCTTCTTCGTCAAAATCTTTAAACAATGACATTATTGCCCATAATGCAGCAAGTTGCTTGATACTTACAATACTTGGTCTTACAAACTTATCGTAAATCTGACGACCGTTACCGTATTCTTTTATATTACTTTCAGCTTTTTCTAAGATAGATAAAAATTCTTCTTCTAAATCTTCATCAGTAAAAGATTTAGCAAGTTGCATAGCTCTTGCAGCATATTTCATAATTTGAGTAGTTTCAATACCAGAAATTTCTGAGAAGAACCAACCACAACTTGTAAACATCAATAGAGCTTGTCTTTGAATTTCTAACAATTTCATTGCAGAAATTTTGTCTTCGCCTGATAAACCATCAATAAAGTTAGCTTTTTGATATTTTTTTACGTTAAGAATAGCTCTATCAAGAATTACATCAATATAATTGTTTCTTGCAGTCCAAACATCTTTAAAATATTTTTTACCTTCTTTTACATAAATTTCTACTAACTTATCACGAAGGAAATTCATAGCTTCTCTAAGAGGTTTTCTCCATTTTTGATTCCAACCTGGGTGACCACCTGTTGAACAGCCACAATCATCAGACCAACGTCCAACACCGTGGAAACAACTCCAACTTGAAGCTTGTTTAATATCAACCTCGTATTTTACACCAAATCTATCTAAAAATTCAGCATAATTAACGATTTCAAAGCCTTCATCTTTAGCTCTTACTTTTACGACATAAGCCAAAGCCATATCCCCAAATTTAGTGTGGTGACCATAACTTTCACCATCAGTCGCAATATTTATTAATTGAGGATATTCTCTATTTGGAGAAACACCTTCTTTTAATCTTCTAATAAATTTGTTGCCATCCTTCAATAACTCATCGAAAGCAACTGATTTAGAGATAGCTCCATCATAGAAGAATAAATCAATATATTTTCCTTTGCCTTTTTTCAAGAAATATCTGTAAGGTCTTGCAGGATCAATATTACCCCAACTTACATCTTGCCAATTATCTGATTCTATCTTTTTAAATCTTAAAGCCTGATATGGAGATAAAACAGTAAACTTAATACCGTTTTCAACTAAAACTTCCAAAGTTTCATCATCAACAGCAGTTTCAGCTAACCACATACCTTCTGGTTGGCGACCAAAACGATAGAAAAAGTCTTTAATACCCCATTTTACTTGAGCTTCTTTATCTTGTCTGTTTGCTAACGGCATAATAATATGGTTATAAACTTGAGCCAAAGCATTACCGTGTCCGTTATGTTCAATAACACTTTCAATATCAGCTTTGATAACTCTATCATAAGCGTGAGGAGCGTGCTCTTCCATCCAAGACAATAATGTTGGACCAAAGTTAAAACTCATATATTCGTAGTTATTTACGACATCCAAAATTTTATTTCTGCTATCAACAATTTTTGACACAGAATTTGGATTGTAACACTCAGAGCAAATTCTTTCATTCCAATCATGGAAAGGGGCTGCACTGTCTTGTTTTTCAATAGATTCCAACCATGGATTTTCTCTTGGTGGTTGGTAAAAATGCCCATGTATAGTCAAAAAATTCTTTTTATCACTCATCTAATATTATCTCCCTATTATATTATGAGTGTAACATAGAATGTTTATTTTTTTGTCATATATATGATTTATTTAAATTATTTTTTAACTTCTTTTTTCTTAATAACTGTTAAAGATTCTACATCTACCCAAGCATCGCCTAATGCAGATGAAAACACTGTTCCAGTGTATTCAATAACATCACCATTATTTAAATCAATAAATTTTTCTGCCATATCTCTTGATAAGAAGTTTTTCAATTCTGATAATGGAATATCGTTAGTTACATTTGGTCTTTGAACTAAAAAAGTAATATAATTTTCAGAACTTCTCATAGCAGGCTTGTAATCTAAACCGAGAATAGAAAATTTATCAAAATTTGCTATTATTTTAACTTTTTTATTCAAATAATTATCAGGATTTGCAATCAAATCTAAAGGTTTTACTGAAACAGCTTCTACTTGCGCAGGTTGCATTTGAGGAGCTTTTTGTAGCTTTTTATTTAAAACTGATTTTTCACTTTTTTCAACAGTTGTAACTGTAGTCTTTTGAACCTTTTGTCCTTCTGCATTAACAGATAAAAGTGTAGAACTAAAAGTAAAGCCTAATACAAAAACTACGATTGCGATAATTATTTTATTCTTCATTATAAAAATTCCTTTCAATTACCTTCTTATTTTAACATAATAAAAAATAATTTCATTAATCATGAGCATAAAGTTTAAAACTAAACGTAAAATATGTTAAAAACTTTGTCTTTTGAATAAAGCCGTGGTAAAATATAAATTAATATTAGGGGAAAGTAAAAACCAACTACAAATCGGAAGATGAATATAGGGGTGCGAAAAAGCCATGATAAGTGGGTTTAGCAACGATAAAGTAAACGTTAACATTAGATATGTTAACATGCCAACAGCCATGACTGATAGATTTGAAATCAGCCATGACACTGTTAATGTGTTCAAAATTCGATTTAATAATGTCTTTAAAAATGAAAAAATTATGTACGGCACAATCGCTGTATTAATCAGTTTATTTTCCCTATTAGCAGGATATACAATTTACTATATTTACGATTTGTATCAATTAGATTCACACCCTATTAATATCAAAGAAGAATTTGTAGCCGATACAGGAATGGCAAATAGCGACGTATCTGATTTAGACGCACTCTATAGCATGGGTGCAAGCTCAAGCCAAACAACTGGTTCTTTACCAACCCCTATGAATACAGGATACGGTCAATCTCCAACGCCAAATGATGGTGGAGTTTCAGGAGTTTACGTACCAAGAAAAGGTAGAAAAATTATTGATGTAGATGACGACATTGATGGAGCTGATATTGCTATTGCAACAGGACAGAAAAAAGTTTCTTTCTCTATTTCAGATAAAGAAAGAACAAATCCATTTGTACCTTATACAAATGCACTTGGTGCTACGAAAAAAGTAAGCTATCCAGAACCTGTTCCACAAGTTCCAGAAGATTCTGATGCTCAAAAAGTTCTTACTACAACTATTTCAGGTATTTTATATGATAGATATAGTCCTTCTGCAATCTTGAACATTCAAGGTTCTGATTATCTTGTAAAGAAAGGCGATATCATAAACAGATTTAAAGTTTTGGACATCACTAACTCAACTGTAACAGTTAGATTAGGTTCTAACGTATATAGCGCAGGTGTTGGTGAACAAATTAATGGTAAATTGGAATACAATACTATTTCTAATTTAGGAAACAAATTTGGAGGTTCTGCAGGAATCGACAGAATGATTTACAACTCACATCAAAGATTATAGGGATAAAAAATAAATGATAAAAGTTAGAGTAAAAAATTTAATATTATATACAATATTAGCAGTAATACTTTTGGGTGGAATTACAGCCTTTGCTGCAAACCAAAAACCAGTACTTAGAGATACTAAACCTTCTCAAATGAAATTAGAAGGTGATATTCAATTCACTAGTTCAAATCCAAGAATTACATTGAGCTTGAGAGATTCTGATGTACAACAAGTACTTAGAATGTTTGCTGACAAAGCAGGCTTAAATATTATGTTCCACAATTCTGTACCTAAAGATAAAAAAATCACTTTAGACTTGGTTAATGTACCATTAAATGACGCTTTTAAAATGGTTTTACAAGTTTCTGATTTAACTTATTATATCGACAATAGAACAATGATTGTTGCGAATGCAAAAGATGCAAAAGATTTAACTTATTCAAGACACACAATGACAGCTCTTCCAGTAAAACACTTGGACGCAGCTTTAATTGCAAACTTTTTAAATAAAAATATCTTTTCTCAAAATCTTCCAGGCTTATCAACAGGTGATATTGTAACAACAAACCCTCTTGATAACGAATTATTGATTTTCGGAACAAAAAATGATGTATTGATGGCACAAAAAATACTTGATAAATTTGATAAAAAACCAAAATCAACAACTTTCATATTAAATCACACAACACCAAAAGAAATGGCAGACTTAATATGTAAAATTTTAGTACCAACAACATTTGGTGTAAAAAGTACTGGTGGAGCTAGTGACCTATTTATGTCAAGACCTACTGGTGGTGCAGAAGATATCAAACTTGGGGAAGGTTTTGTAGCTTGCGAAATTAAAAATGACGTAAAAGCAGGATCTTTTTCATCATTTCCTACTCAATCATTGACAGTATCTTACTATCCACAAATTGGTACTATTAATATTATAGGTGGTAACGATAATCAAATTGAAACAATTAGAGATTTCGTTGCAGAACACGATAAAAAACAATTAATGGCATATCTTGAAATTGCAATTGTTGAATCAAATGAAAATGGTTCAAAACAACTTACAAACCAATGGGCATACGCTCACGGTAATACAAGGGTAACAATGAATGGTGGCTTAGCTACAAGTATATTATTAAGAGGTCCTGTACCAATTCTTGGTGAAGGTGGTACAAAACAAAACTATGCTACGACAATTGAATGGGCTGTTAATTATTTGATGACAAACACAAAAGGCAAGTTGTTATCAAATCCACGTATCTTAGTAACAAACGGTCAAACTTCAACAATTGACTTAACAGAAGACTATATCAAAAAAGTTACAACTGATTCTGGAACAAATGCAACAACAACTGGTTCATACAAATTAACTAAAAACTATGAAATTGGGGAAGATAAAGGTTTGAAATTCTCTATAACCCCTCAAATAAGCCCTGAAGGATACGTTACATTCAACATCAATCCAAACTACACAGTAGTTGCAGGTCAATTAGGTGAAGGGGAGGACGTAGAAGCAACATTACTTGCAAGAAGAAACCTTGATTTGAAAAATATTCGTGTAAAAGATGGTGATACGTTAATCTTAGGTGGTCTTGTTAACGAACAAGAATCTAAAGGGATTTCTAAAATTCCAGTGTTAGGTGATATTCCAGTAATAGGATTTTTATTCCGTTCTTCAAATCTTTCAAGAAGTAAATCAGAATTTATCGTAATGGTTACACCTAGAATTATCTTTGACGAAGAAGATATTGAAACTTACAAAAGAATTCCAAGAACTAAAAGAAGCAGTGAACTATAATGGATGAAAAAATACAAAAGTTAAAAGCGAATATAAACAAAGAAGTTGTTTCAAAATTTGACCTTGCAAAATTGAAAGAATTCCAGTTTTTGCCAATCAATGTAAAAAACACTACTCTTTTTGCTGTCGGAAATCAGCATACTCGTAAACACGAAGCTGGGGAATTAATTAAGGCTGTTTGTGGTTGCGATACTCAGTTTATATTTTTACCAAATGAAGCTTTTGATGAATTGTTTGTAAGTATAAATCCTCCAACAATGGATAAACCAGCACAAGGTATTCAAGCAACAGAAGAAACTCCAACAGAGCTTAATACTCATTCTGGACAAGAAAATAAAACTGTTCCAAAAACTTTTGCTGAAATGAATAAAAAGGTTGGAGATATTCTTTATAATAAAGGTGAAATCACAGAAGTTCAACTTGCAGAAGCGATGGAAGATGCAAAAAAAAGAATGGAACCGATTGGAACAATTCTTTATCAAATGGGAGCTATTGCTTTACCAAGACTAAAAACAGTTTTAGCAGAAGTTTTTAATATGGAAAACGTTACAACAGAAATGTTTAAAGCGTTAGATAAAAATATTTCAATGCTTCCAGAAGATTTTATTAGAGAAAATAAAATTTTACCAATGTTTTCAGATGGAAAAATTTTGCAAGTTGGAGTTGTAGAACCATATAATACGGCATCTTTAAAAGAAATTGTTTATATAACAGGTCAAAATCCAAAACCATACATCATTACTTCTTATGAATTTGAACAAACAGTTGATAAATATTTTTCTAAAGAGAAAAAACAATCTGATAGTATCTTAAAAAAATTAGAAGCAGAAGCCAGTCAACTAAGCGTTGAAGATTCTTTGTGGGAACAAATTGATAAAGAATTACAAGAAAATTCAGGTACAGTTGCTGAATTCGTAAATAAAATTTTAACAGATGCTATTGATTTAAAAGCATCTGATATTCACATTGAACCAAGACTAAAAAACCACGTAATAAGATACAGAATAGATGGTATTTTAAGACACGCCCTTGATTTACCGGCAAAAATAGAACAACCTGTATTAACACGTTTTAAAGTTCTTTCAAGAATGAATATTGCAGAACACAGACGACCTCAAGATGGTACTTTTACTATTAACTATAAAGACAAAGAGTTTGATTTCCGTATAAACTCACTTCCTGTTTCTGGCAAAGAAAAAATGGTAATTCGTGTACTTGCACCAGCTGTTACATTAAATTCTTCTGAAAAAGATATTAAATTGATGGGTGCAAGCGAAAAAGATATTCAAAAGATAAAAAAACTTATCACAAGTCCAAACGGTATCATTTTAACATCAGGTCCTACTGGTTCTGGTAAAACTACAACTTTGTATTCAATTCTTAAAAACTTAAACACAGAGGGCGTAAATATTACTACAATTGAAGACCCAATAGAAATTAAGCTTGAAGGTGTTAACCAATCACAAGTTAACGTTAAAGCAGGTATTACATTTGCATCGTGTATGAGAGCAATCCTAAGACAAGACCCTGATATTATACTTGTTGGTGAAATCCGTGACTACGAAACACTTGAAGTTGCCATTTCAGCAGCTCTTACCGGTCACTTAGTACTAAGTACTGTTCACACAAATTCAGCAGCATCTACACTTACGCGTTTAATCGAAATGGGTGCTAAAGATTATTTAGTATCTTCAACATTGATAGGTGTAATTTCGCAAAGACTTGTTAGACACCTTTGTGCTGATTGCAAAGAAGAATATTATCCGTCACACGAGGAAGCCGCCCAAATTTTCAATGACGAAGAAGACATACAAAAACTTATGCAAACAAAATTGTATAGAGCAAAAGGTTGCGGACAATGTGATATGACAGGTTATAAAGGTCGTATGGGAGTATACGAAATTCTTCCTATTTCAAAAGAAATCAGAAAATTGATTTCACAAGGGGCACACGATATTGAAATTGAAGATGCTGCAATTGCTACAGGTATGAAAACTTTAAGTCAATCTTGCCTAAATCACATACTTAATGGTGAAACAACTATCTCTGAATATGTCAGAGTTTTAGGTTTAGTTAATGAATAGGATTTTATAAATGCCAATATACAGTTATACAGCATTAAAAAATAAAGACGTTATCAAAGGAACACTGGAAGCTTCCAACCATAAGGAAGCAAGAGATCTCATTAGAAAAATGGGTTACATTCCTACAAAAATTTTGGAAACAGGAAAAGGTAGTTCTAATGAAAACAAGGTTGAATATAGAAAAATTAATAAACTCAAGCTTAATGAAAGAGTTGAATTTACTTCCACTTTTCAAATTCTTGTACAATCAGGTATTCCTGTAATTGAAGCCTTAACGTTTATTGAAAAGGACGCAACAAATAAAAAATTAAAAGCTGTAGCTCAAGAATTAAGACGACAAATTATGTCAGGATCAACCTTTGCAGATACGGTTGCTAGGTATCCCGAAGTTTTTGGTCAGATTTATATCGGTCTAGTAAGAGCCGGTGAAGATGCCGGTGAACTTGAAAAAACAATGGAACGTCTACTTGAACTTTTGAAAAAAGAAGAAGACATCAGAAGTAGGGTAGTCGGAGCTTTAATGTATCCGGTTTTTGTAATCATTTTGGCGATGTTGGTTACAACCGTAATGTTGGTATTCGTATTCCCAGCTTTTGCAGAAATGTTTGATACATTAGACAAAGAACTTCCGTGGATTACAAAAACATTAATGGATATGGGTGTATTCTTAAAGACATATTGGCCTGCTATCCCATTGATTTTTGGTACAGTAATCTTTGGAAGTATGTTCTTGCTTAGATGGACACCATCTAGAAGAATGATTGATAAATATGTATTAAAAATTCCTATTATCAATCAATTAATCCAATTTTCGAATTTTTCGAACTTTGTATCTGTAATGCAAGTTGCCTACGATGCTGGTATTCCAGTTGTAGACTGCTTGTATCTTTCAAATATAACATTGACAAATTCAACATTGAAAGACAAAATCAGTTTGGCTACAGCAGAAGTGCAACAAGGTAAACACTTATCTGTAGCACTTAGGGCTACAAAAGCTATTCCCAATATGATTTTATTTATGATAGCAACAGGCGAACAATCAGGTCGTTTGGGCGAAATGATGTATCAAGCAACAATATTTATTGATAAAACTTTGGATAAAGTAATCAACACAATGACAAAAGCTATTGAACCAATAATGCTTATTGTAATTGGTGGTATTGTATTGGTACTTGCTTTAGCTTTATACTTACCATTGTTCCAATCATACGAAATGTAATAACGAAAGGAAATAATTAATATGACAGGACAATTTTCAGCTAATGATTTTAATTCAGGAGTATGGTCAGAAAGAGTTTTAGTAATAACCCAAGACTATGAAATCAGAGGTTCTGTGTTTATGCCAAAAACTGGTAAAAGAAACCGTGTTTTGAGTGATATTTTAAACGGCGTAAAAAAATTTGTTGCAATCAAAAATTGCGAACTTAGAAACAGACTTATTCCAAATAAGCCTGCAGAATTTCACGATTTTATTCAATTGAACTTAAGCTCAATCGTTATTTTGCGTCCTTTGAAAGAAAGCGATTCAAACCCTCAATAGCTAGTATATAACTATCTAAGCCAAAACCACAAATTTGACCTAAACATACTGGGGCAATCATTGATTTGTGTCTGAATTCTTCACGAGAATGAACATTTGAAATATGAACTTCTATAACTGGAGTTTTTACGCTTGCAATTGCATCTCTTAGGGCAATACTTGTGTGTGTATAAGCACCTGCATTAAATACGATACCGTCAACTTCTGCCTGTTGAATTTTATCTATTAAATCACCTTCATGGTTAGATTGAAAAAATTCTACAGAGCAATCAATTGAATTACAGTATGACTCCACTAAATTCTGTACATCATTTAGAGTATTTTTTCCATAAATTTCAGGTTCTCTTTTACCTAACATATTTAAATTCGGACCATTCAAAACAAGTAATTTCATACATTTTCTCCAATTAAGTTAACATAGAAAAATTTATCACAAATAAAATAAAAATAAAAATAAAAAATATAATACCTATAAAAATTTTAAGATATATGCTAGAATAACCAAAAAGAAAGCGAACGTATAATAAACACGAGGTAGATATGGAAAATAGACGTTGGTACGACAAAGACCCAATCTTGAAAGAAGCATTGGAACTTTTGAAATTATCACCAGCCAAAACAAAAGATGAAGCAGCAGAATTTATTTTACAATTACAAACACAAGTTGCTTCAGAAGTGTTAGATCACGTATATGATATGATGGGTAAATACCAAGGAAAAGGTAATCGTTGGTATGATTCAGACCCTGTAATTATGAAGGCAATTGAATTATTAAGATTAGCACCTGCAAAAACACAAAGAGAAGCAGCTTTAAAAATCTTACTTGCAATTGAAGAAAACGATTTTAGTAAATTTACATTAAACTTGAAAAAAGACAAAATATAATGAAAGACGTACAAAACTCAAAAGATAAAAGAGGTATCGACATACAAAAAGTAGGCGTAAAAGATGTCGAATTACCATTAATAATACAACGCAAAAATGATACTGACAGTGTAGTTTGGGCAAAAGCAACAGCAAGTGTTTCGCTACCTAGAGATTACAAAGGCACTCACATGTCACGTTTTATCGAAGTTCTAACAGAATGGAGAAACAAAAACATGTTAGGCGTTGATATCAAAGGTTGTTTGAAAGAAATCATTGAAAAACTTGACGCAAAAAGTGGTGAACTTGAATTTGAATTCAAATATTTTATCGACAAACTTTCACCTGTATCAAAACTAGTATCACCAATGTGCTATGACTGTTCGTTTACAGGCACATATTATGATGATGTATATAAATTTTATTTGGGTGTAAAAGTTCCAGTAACAACGCTTTGCCCATGCTCAAAAGAAATTTCTGACAATGGCGCACATAACCAAAGAAGTATTGTATCTTTAAAAATAAGCTATGATGACAATGCGCATATTTGGATTGAAGATTTAGTAAAAGATATTGAGACTTGCGCATCTAGTGAAATTTACTCACTTTTAAAAAGAGAAGACGAGAAATTTGTAACAGAACAAGCTTATAACAATCCGAAATTTGTTGAAGATTTGCTGAGAGATGTTATTATAAAAATTAAAGAAAAGCCTGAAATCAGAAGCTTTGAGCTTGCGTGTGAATCTTTTGAAAGTATTCATAACCACTCTGCGTGGGCTTATCAAAAAGAAGATTTATAATACTTAACTTTAATTGATTTTATTTTATTCTTATCTTATAATTACATTAATAGTTAGGGATTAGATTTTACATGAATAGCAATCAACAACGTGAAAAAGACGAATATAGCGTATTTTTAAAACATTTGGAAGAAGAAAAACAAGAAACTTCCAATTTTGCAAAGATTATGCTTGTAATCATTTCCATTTTATGTGGAATAGTAATTGGATTCTTGCTTTTGAGCGATTCTGATATTGTTGTTGGGGATGAAAATAATCAAACTGAAAAATCATGGTTTGCAGATTTCATTTCAAAATTTTCTTTTAAAAAGAGAGAAAAACAACCATTTACAATGCCGTTGTTTACAAGAAGACAAACAATCTTACTTGTAGGTACAGACGCTAACCAAAACGCTTCAGACCCTTGGATTGGAACAAGAACAGATACAATTATTCTTTTAAACATTGATGCTAAAACAAAATCTGTTAATGCTATTTCTGTACCTAGAGATAGTAAAGTTTATATTCCACACGACCACGGTGTTCAAAAAATCAACGCTGCACACGCTATTGGTGGTATTGATTTAACAAAAGAAACATTAGAAGAAACTCTTGGTATCAAGATTAACCACTACATTATGGTTAATGATGCAGCCGTAGAAAAAGCTGTAGATGCTTTAGGTGGCGTACCAATTTATGTAGAAAAAGAAATGCATTACCACGATTATTCTGGTAATTTACACGTAAACTTGAATAAGGGTTTAAATATTTTAGACGGCAGAGGTGCTGTTGGATACTTGAGATTTAGAAAAGATGGACTTGGAGATATCGGTAGAACTCAACGTCAACAATGGTTCTTAAGAGGATTATTGGAAAAATTACAAACACCTCAAGTTATTCCAAAAATTCCTGAATTGATTAATACAGTAACAACTTATGTAAAAACAGACTTATCTTTATATGAAATCTCTCAATTGGCAACATTGTCAAAGAATATTGATATGAATAAGATTGAGGTTGCAACACTTCCTGGAGCTCCAAACCAAAAAGGTTCTATAAGCTACTGGATTCTTGACCCAGAAAAAACTCAAGAAGTTATTAACAGAATGATTTATAGAGATAGAACATCAGTGGATAACAATCACGTTGTTGCAGGTATCATTTATGCTTCTAAAAAAGCTGACCAAGCAAAACTAATGAAGTCTGAAATGGAAGAACTTGGAATGACAGTATCTTGTTTCTATAGAGCTGATATAACACATTCTCAATTCATCGCTCAATCATCATCTATTTCAAACGATTTCTTTAACTGGATAAAGAAAAAAGTTTCAAATATGCAAAATATTCAATTTGTATATGATCCAGTTAAAAACTTCTGTCCAAAGAGTGATTTCACTGTTATTCTAGCAGGAGATTAATATGGTTGCAGTACTTGTTGTAATAGCAATTATTTTAGCTGTAGGTTTAGCTTTTTATGCAACCTACGGTGGATTGAAAGTTTATAAAGAACGTATTTTACAAAGACTTGCAGGTGTTGATGCAAGATTAAGAGCAAGACATAAGGCTGTTAATACTTTTATTGATTCAGCACAAAGTGTTATGGTTAATGACGAAGCCATTATTTTTGCTGTGAGAAAACTTATTATTGAAATAAATAAATTACCTGCTCGTTGGAACAATAATAAAGATAGATTTAGACTTGAAAATGAATTGGATATTAAGTTAAATACATTGTTTACAGCTGCTATGAAATATCCCGAAATAAAATCAAATGTTTATTTGAACAAATATTTGCAAGAGTTTATAAATATTCAAACAATGCTTCAACCTTGTGTTGTAGAGTATAATAACACATTGAGAGCTTTTAAAGGCCTTATAAATTCTCCAATTGGACAAATTCTTGCACCCCAAATGAATATTAAATGTGAATTTGTTGAATATTATATTCCTGAAAATTAATAATTAATTCCTTGGAAACAAATTTCTATTTTTCCCGTCAATACATGTGTGTATTGAAAAAGATTTGAGGGGAAATATTATGGGTAGCAAATTGGAGTATAAACTTGAGGAAGAACTAGGTTTATTAGAAGAAGATGAAGTTAGAGAAGTTGGGCCTAAAACATTTAATTCTATTTCAAAAGAAGATGACTTATTGCAAAATTATTTAAAAGATGTAGGAAAAATTAAACTTCTATCTTTTAATGAAGAACAGTACTTGGGAAAAATTATCAAGGAAGATAAAAAAGAAAAAAGAATTTGCGCAAAAAAAAAACTAATTCAATCAAACCTTAGACTTGTTGTAAGTATTGCAAAAAAATACATAGGACAGGGTGTATTGTTTATGGATTTAGTACAGGAAGGCTCACTTGGACTAATCAAAGCTACTGAAAAATATGATTATTCAAGAGCGTTAAAATTCTCTACTTATGCGACTTGGTGGATAAAACAAGCAATAATTAGAGCTATTTCTAATCACTCTAAAACAATTAGAATACCTGTTCACATGAACGACAAAATTAGAAAATATAAAAAAGCTTACGTTGATTTATCTTTAAAAAATGGACACGAACCAACAGAAAAAGAAATTGCAGAGGTTTTAAAAATTAATCCAAAACGAATACAAACAATAAAAAAATCAATGATAAAAGAACCAATTAGCCTTGATACACCAGTGACAGAAGACTTGAGCATACAAGATTACATTGCAGATAAAAGCTATAAATCACCTGATTTTGAAACGACTAAACACGGTCTAAAAAAAGATATTGGTAAAATTTTAAAATCGCTAGATTCAAGAGAACAAAGCATAATTATACATAGATTTGGACTAAATGGAGAAAGAATTAAAACTTTAGAAGAGTTAGGACAAATTTTAGGATTTTCAAAAGAACGAATAAGACAAATCGAAAATGAAGCCTTAGAAAAACTAAGAAAAAATAAAGAGCTAAGCTCGTTTAAAGATTATTTAGAATAGTCCTAGGGTTGACAAAGTCGAAAATTAATAAAAAAAAAGCCGTCACGAGGGCGGCTACCAGACTTGGGGAGGAGGTAAGTAAAACCTTTCGGTTTTCTTATGACTTATATATCGACCATAGAAAATTAATCTTTACACTTTTGTTTTGAATATCCTCCAAATGGTGTAGTTTATGCTAAAATAAATTTATGGATTTAATTGTAGAAAAGAAAAATAAGTTATCAGGAGAGGTCGTAATCCCTTCTGACAAGTCAATTTCACATAGGGCAATAATGTTTTCATCTTTAGCAAAAGGTAAAACTTTAGTTAAAAATTTTTCTAAGGGTGCAGACTGTCATTCAACATTGAAAGTTTTCTCATCACTTGGAATTGAACATAAATTTTTGGACGAACAAACACTTGAAATCGTATCTGACGGTATTTTAAAAGCTCCAAGCTCAGATTTAGATTGTGGAAATAGTGGAACTACAATGAGATTAATGAGTGGTATTTTAGCCTCTCGTAATTTTGATTCTGTTCTTATTGGTGACGAAAGCCTTTCTAAAAGACCCATGAAAAGAGTTATTGAGCCACTATCTCTTATGGGAGCTGAAATCAGTTCAAACGATAACAAAGCTCCATTAAAAATACATGGAAAAAATTTACAAGCAATAGATTACAATTCAAAATTATCATCTGCGCAAGTAAAATCTTGTATTTTGCTTGCTGGTATAAATACAAAAGGTGTAACAAGATACACAGAACCATTTTTATCAAGAAACCATACAGAATTGATGCTTGAATATCTTGGAGCTGATATAAAAGTAAATGGTACAACAACATCAATTACAAAATCTGAGTTAGAAGCAAAAAATATAGAAATTGCAGGAGATATTTCAAGTGCGGCGTTCTTTATCGTTGCAGGGTTAATTACTCCAAACTCTGACATCATAATTAAAAATGTTGGTCTAAACCCTACAAGAACAGGTATTTTAGAAGTTGTTGAAAAAATGGGTGGAGATGTTGAAATCTTGGATAAAAGACTTCTTGGAAAAGAAGAAGTTGGCGATTTGAGAATAAAAACTTCAGCCCTTAAAGCAACTACAATAGAAGGTGATGTAATACCAAAACTTATTGACGAAATACCTGTTATAGCAGTCCTAGCAACTCAAGCAGAAGGTACAACTATAATCAAGGATGCACAAGATTTAAGAAACAAAGAAAGCGATAGAATTACTGCAACAGTAAGAGAATTAAAGAAAATTGGCGCTGATATTGAAGAAACACCAGACGGATTTATTATCAACGGAAAAAAATCTCTAAAAGGTGATGCCGAAATAGAAACTTATCACGACCATAGACTTGCTATGAGCTTGTACGTTGCAGGGTTAATTTGTGAAAAATCTATAAAAATCAACGAATTTCAATGGGTAAATATTTCATTCCCAGAATTTGAAACTCTTATGAACAAATTATTCTAACCCTTAACAGCTCCGTCATTTTCGCCTGAAATAAAGTATTTTTGAAGAGCTAGGAAGAATATTAAAATAGGAATTGTAGACAGGATTGAACCAGCTGCGATAAATCTCCAGTTGCTAGAAAACATACCTTGCAAGTTGTTAACTCCAACAGGCAAAGTGTACATTGCATCTTTTGTAAGCACAATACTTGGCCATAAAAATTCACCCCAAGAACCAATAAATGTAAAAATAGCTAAAACGGCAAGAGTCGGTTTAACCATTGGTAAAACTACCTTGAAAAATACTTGAAAAACATTACATCCATCAACAATTGCAGCCTCTTCCATTTCCTTAGGAACTGTAAGAAAAGCTTGACGCATTAAAAATATACCAAAAGCACTTACAGCAAAAGGCATTACTAGACCAATATAACCCATAATGTTATTAACACTATCAAGCAGATGTAATTTAATAGTAATCAAATAAACAGGTAACATAATTGCTTGAAATGGAACCATAATAGTTGCCAAAATAGCAAAAAACACAACCTTTTTACCTGCAAAATTCATTCTAGCAAGAGGATAAGCTGCAAGAGATGAAAGTAAAAGATTTAAAAATACAGTCAAACCTGCAACAATCATGGAATTTATAAAATACCCCATGAAATTAACTTTGTCCCATACACCAAGATAGTTATCCCACGTAAATTGTTGTGGCATAAGTACAGGTGGATATGCAAAAATATTTTCATCCAAACCTTTTAATGAAGTAGAAATCAGCCATATAAAAGGAAAGATTGATAATAATGATACGAATATCAAAATTGAATGTATAGATAATTTTTCAACAAATTTTCTTATCATATTTGATACCTATTCTTTTCAAAGAAAACTACGTTGATTATAGAAAATGCTAAAACTACTAAAAGTAAAACTACTG
Organism: uncultured Candidatus Melainabacteria bacterium; assembly: GCA_934693165.1. Lineage (GTDB taxonomy): Bacteria > Cyanobacteriota > Vampirovibrionia > Gastranaerophilales > Gastranaerophilaceae > UBA791. Next base: position 107,885 of record CAKUUX010000002.1, on the reverse strand, counting down.
ATAATGCAGAAGCATAGCCTAAATCAAGATTTTCAAACGCTCTTTCATAAATATAGTAAACAATTGTTTTACTAGAATTTAAAGGTCCACCTTTTGTCATAACGTAAATTTCTGCAAAAACCTTCATTGCCGAAATTGCACTGATTGTAGACACTAATGCAATCGTTGGCATAAGATGAGGAACAGTAACAGTTAAATGTTTTCTAAAAAAGCTTGCCCCATCGATATCACAAGCTTCATACAAATCTTGAGGTACACTCATCAAAGATGCAAGATAAATCATCATATAATATCCAACACCTTTCCAAATAGTTACGATAGCGACTGAATACAAAGAATATTTTGGATCAGTAAGCCACCCTATTGGATTATAGCCCAATTGTTCTACAAAGTAATTTAATATACCAGTTTGGGCATACAACCATTTAAAAGCGATTGCAGCAACGACAATTGAAACAATTACTGGTAAATAAATTAATATTTTATACAAAGTAACACATCTGATTTTTTGGTTAATCAATATAGCTAAAAACAGTGGAAACACTGTTAAAAACGGTACAGCAAAAATTAAATAGATAAAAGTATTTGCCATAACTTTATAAAAAACAGGTGAAGTTATAAGTTTTTTATAATTGTCTAATCCAACAAAATCAGGATTATAAAGCGAACTATCGTATCCAAAAAAGCTCAAACCAATAGTTTGAAAAAAAGGAATAAAGAAGAACAGAACTAAAACTACCACAGCTGGTAATAAAAACAAGTATGGTGCGTATTTTTTATAATATGCAAACATTCTGTAACCTTTATGCTAAGTATTTTTGAACTGTTTCTTTATCAAATACTTCAATACTATCTTTTGAGTGAATGAAAATCATACAAGAAATTAAAGATTTAAAAGTAGACAAATCACTATAAGACATTTTTCTGCTTAATTCGGTAATGTTATTTGCAACATATTCAGTAATAATAGTTTTATCAGCAAAAACAAGACCTGATAAGTAGTCTAAAGTATCTTTATTTCTAATATTTTCAAAATAAATCACATCTGGAGATTGGAACTCAATAAATCTCAAGGCTTTATCTAAATTAAAACCGATACTTTCATTAAGTTCGCATTGATTAATCTTTGGCAACTCATATTTTGAAATAGATTCAATTGTCATAATATTTTTATCATTTGAGTTTTCACTTAATTCATTCAAAAGTGAATAAATAACGTGAGTTTTACCACTCAATTGAGAGCCACAAACAAGAACAATACCTGATTCATTTATAGCATCTTTAATAATTTTAAGACTATTTTCATCTTTGATAAATTGGCTTAGAGCTTTTGGAGGTTTGTAAATACTCAAAGAAATTCTTTCACCCATAACAGTTGGGAATGTAGAAATTCTAGCGTACAAACCAATTCCGTCAACGATAAAGAACAATTTGCCAAGTTGAGGAATTTCACAAACAGAAGCATCTAAGTTTGCCAAATCTTTTAACTTATTCACAAAAGGAGCCATCAATAATGAAGGAATACAACCTTTATGAGAATCATTATCTGAAGATTTAAAGTTTACACCAAGACCACCTTCTTCTTGTGTGAAAGAAATTTCGTGCAAGTTTTCTATGATAGCTTGTTTTAAGATTGCACTAATAATTTTTTGAATATGGTCTTCGCTTATATCATCTGAATTTAATTCATCACGCCAATCAAATTCAACTGCATCTTCGTCAGTAAAAATTTCACCAACAGTATTACCTGTTTTATAATACTCATCAATTTTTCTTAAAATACTTGCTTCTGACGCAATAACAGGAGCAATTGAACATTCAGCAAGCTCCATAATTCTATCAATAGCAAACAAATCAAATGGATCTGCCATTGCAACAGTTAATTCATCCTCAATTTTGAACAAAGGAATGATTTTGTATTTTTTTGCATCTGCAAATTTAATGTATTTTAAACATTTTTCATCTAAAGAATACTCATCTAAATTAACATACGGAAGATGTAATTTTGCTTCCAAAAATTTTAATAGGGCATCTTCTGTCAAAATATGTGAATTTATAAGAGCTTGACCTACATTAATTTTTTGTGCATTTGCTAATTCTTGAGCTTTTTCTAAAGTTTCATATTCAATAAGACCTTCTTTTACAAGGTCATATTTTAATCTTTCTAAAGTCTTGTTTGTGCCTTCTGTTTCAATCATTTTAATTTCCTAAGTATTTTGCTACTCTATTTAACACATCATCTATTTCAAAAGGTTTTGTAATATATTCGTTAGCACCTGTTTCTACACCTATTTGTTTATCAGCTTCTTGAGAACGAGCTGTCAACATTAAAATAGGAATATTTTTGTACTTAGTATCAAATTTTAACAGTCTACTAATCTTAAAACCATTCATTTTAGGCATCATTACATCCAAAATCATTAAATCTGGAATAATTTCTTTTGCCATTCGTAGACCATCCTCACCGTTATATGCACAAAAACAAGTATAACCTGATGCTTCTAACATAAATTTTAGAGTTTCTACTATATCTTTTTCGTCATCTACAATAAGAATTTTTTTCATTAATTAATCCCCTCTGGATAAATCGTGTATGAATACATTATATCACATTTTGGATAACGGGTTTTATTGTTAACCATTGTATCATCTATCTTTTGTTTAAGTAATTTGGTGAAATTACGGTCTGCATCTGGAATTACAAGGGTTAAAGTCGTCGTATTTCCGTTAATTTCCTTTAGTGAATTGTTAAGATAATTTTTATTTAAAAGATTTTCTTCTTTTAAAAGATTTTCTATAATTTCAGTTTCTGCAGAAATTTGAACAGTTGCAAAATGTTCATTATGGGCTTTTGCCTGATTAATTCGTTGTTTGTGAGAAATCCAGAAATTATTTTTATCATTTGATAACGGTAGTGCAAAATAGAAGTTTGAACCTTTTTCTAGCTCACTATCACACCAGATAGCACCGTTATGAGCCTCTAGCAATTGACGAGCAATGGAAAGTCCTAAACCAGTACCACCTGCTTCTCTAGTCAAAGAGTTTTCGATTTGTTCAAATCTGTCAAATACGTGTTTCAAGTTTTCTTCTGCAATACCTACACCTTCATCAGATACACAGACGATTAAATAATCTCCACTCAAAGTATTTAGTACATCCTCAAAATGTTTATCTCCAATATCCTTTGAGTTTTTAATATAAGTTTTTATAGTAATATTTCTATCATTTGGTGTAAATTTGATGGCATTATTAACAAGATTTACTAAAACTTGCTCAACCCTATCAATATCAGCATAAATTTTAGCACCATTATCTTGAATATCCAATTTCAAAGATATATTTTTATCACTAGCAAGTCCTTGTAACGATGTTTGAACGGCTCTAACTGTGTCATCTATAGTTGTTATGCCAAATTTATAATCCATCTTACCTGCTTCGATTTTAGAAATGTCAAGCAAATCATTAATAATTCCTGATAAACGTTTTATGTTTCTTGAAATTGTATCAATTGCAGGAAGCATTTTTTCTGGAAGAGTAAAAAATCGTTTTATATTATCAATCATCCCTTTTATTACAGTCAAAGGAGTTCTCAATTCATGAGATACAATTGAAATAAATTCTGATTTAATCTTTTCTAATTTTTTAAGTTTTTTGTTTGTTTCAATAATTTCTTGGTATAAAGACGCATTTTTTAAAGGCATTGAAACTTGTTGAATAATTGTTCTAAAGATTTCAACATCCGTTGATGTAAAACCATTTTCTTTGTAAATTTCTACTAAACCAAAGAAATTATCTCCTGAACTTATTGGCGAAAACATATTATCATATCTATAAATTGAGAAAGTATGACAATCTATATCACTTTTTATGTGTTTTTCGCAAAGAAGCTTATCAACATTCAACTCAAAAGGAGCTTTTTTATTCTTAAAAAGATTGTTGTAATTAATACAAGCGTGATCTTTTAAAGACGCCATCAATTCATCTGAAATCGTGTATTTTGAATGAATAATTAAAACTGGTTGATTGTTAGAATTAAAAGACAAAACATAGCATAAATCGAATTCTAAAGAACGATTAATGCCTTCCATCATTAATTCAATCAGCTTATCCTTTTCCAATGTACCAGCAAATTCAGAACTAATGTTATACAAAACCTTTAAAGTATATAAACTTTTTGTATTGTTTTTATTAGTTTCTGCAAGTAAATTGTATGATAACTTGTTTCTAAGATTTGAATTAATCGTAGAAGCCAAAACCTTACCAGAAAACTCACCAATCAAAAATGCATCTGCCCAACGTAAAATCTCTTGAGGAATGTTATCTTCCTTTGAAACAATAATAACAATAATTCCATCACGAGCAGAAGTAATTTTTTTAGGCAAAAATCTTAAATCAACATTTTTTAAATCATTATCAATTATGATAACTTCTGGAGCCTCAGTCATTAAAAATTTTAAACAAGACTCTTCAGTATTTTCAAAATATAAATCGTAAGTATTTCTGCCTAAAAGCGTGTCTATTTCATTAAATTTTTCTTCATTATCTGATAAAAATAAAATCTTAGTTTTAGCCATATACTTATTTTAACAGCATAAAATAAGTGGGCAAATTTTTAACAATTATAATAAAAGCTCTAAAATGGCAACTTATGTTTTCGCTTTTACCTTTGTTTCCTTTTATCCGTAAGGTATTCAATTTGTTAACATACCTAACGGCTCAAAGTCAACTACGGAGACAGGCTCACACATTTCAACCTTTTCGCTACGCTCAAATGTTTCAATGGTTCGCTTTGTCAAAAAAAAGAGTGGTTATTACCACTCCTTAAAATACATAATCCCATTAGTTAGTTTTTCTAATCACTCGGCTTATACTCTGCTAATTTTAGCTTTTAAGCCTTGTGCTAGATCTGAACGACCATTCTTTTCGTAAATTTTTGCCATAGAATCTAAGAATTTCATAGAATCCATGTTTGTAACTCTTTGTTGTGGAGTTGTCATTCTTGAACTACTTGAAATCGGTCTTTGTTGCATACCTGCTTGAGTTGTTCTATTCGCTCTCAATGGAGCTGATGCAACTTGTGCAGGTGCTTTTTCTTGTAAATTTTGTATTGATGCTGTTTGTTGTTGAACATTGTTTCTGATTTCTTGCATCTTTTGTTGTAATGATTGGTTGTTAAACTTGATATCAGTTGACATATAAGGACTTCTTGTTGCTTGTTGATATGGAGTCTTATTTGCATTTTGATAACTTCTGATACCGTAATTCATTTCAGGTCTAATAACAGCAGGTTGAGGTTGAGGAGCTTGTTGCATTTGTTGTTGTGCTTGATATTGTTGTTGATTAGACATCATATCTTGCATTAAGCCCATTTCTCTATCTCTTAAGTTCAAACTTTGAGTTAAACCAACTTTCATATTTTCTTCTTTACAAGAATTTCTTCTAAATAATCTTACTGTGCAAAGAATAATTAAACCAATTAACAAAATTGTAATTGCATTTGTAATGCCGTCATCTTTGAACATTGAAATAACTGATGATGCATATTCGCTTGACATAAGTGAATCTAATGACATAGCATCTTCGTCATCTTCTTCAAATACAGGTCTGTAATCTCTTACAGGATGACTTAAAACAATTTTCTTTTTATGTTTTTTAACTTGTTTTGGTTCATCTGCTTTTTTATTATCTTGTGCTCTTAAAACACCTAGTGGAGTATCTAATGTATCAAAAATCAAATTTGCATGACTTGCATTTTGAGCTTGAATTAAAACATTAACAGTATCGTTTCCTGCAGGTTCTACAGTAACACTATCAATATTTGTAGCATTATATACAGTGTTTAATTCTTGAGAAACTCTAACACCTTTTAAAGTTAACATAATTTTGTTTTCATCATTGATAACCCTTTTAGCTTCAGGTTTTTCATCTGATTTTAAAATAATATTGTATGTATCTTTAAAAGTGTCAATTTGAATTGATTGCAACACATTGTCAGTTGCAGCTTGTACACATACATTTGAAAAACATATTATAACTAACAATAATAATAACTTTTTCAATTTATTTACCCCTTTATTTACTCTTTAAACTCTAAAGTATTTTTTCCTACTCAACGATTACTCATCTAGTGTATATTCTTTTTTATAAATAGACATCAACCCTAGGGTTGAAATTTTGTATTAATCTAAAGGTGTATAAAGTTGAAAAAAAATTAAAATCTTGATTTAAAATTATTTTTAGTGTTAAATACATGTATATATTAACGAAGCGAATTACAACTAAATATCTTATGCGGAAGTAACTCAATTGGTAGAGTCCCTGCCTTCCAAGCAGGTTGTTGCGGGTCCGAGTCCCGTCTTCCGCTTTTTTAGTGCTTATTTTTTTTAACAAAATAAAAAGCCTTATCTTTGATAAGGCTTAAAATAAAACGTTAGTTAGGAAGGGAATAAGGGTAAATAATTTTAGGGTCTTGTTAGCCGAATAAGCTAAAAGATTTGTCTACGTTATCCGAAATCAACGATTTTACAGAATCATACTCAGTAGTTGCTGCTTGGTGTTCTGTATTGATTTGAGATAACTCTAAGTCTAGTAGTTTTTCTTTTGATGAAAGTTCTGCAGAAGCATGTTCATACTCACCTTGAGCACTTTTTAACATTCCTTCATTAACTGAACCATCATTTGAGTTTGTTGCCTCATTCATCCTATCTGAATATTGCAAAGCAATAGCCTCTGATTGTAAAGACATAACTACTTTTTGGTTTGAAATCTGTTGTGCTCTTAATTCGAGATCATGCATTCTCGCTGTCAGAGTCATTAACCTTGATTGGTTAGCTGATACACCCATATTCTGTACTCCTTAATGTACATATTTTTCCTAACACATGTATTATCGGCACATCTTTTATTAAACTTTAGCTAAAACTCCATGTTTATCATGGTTTCGAGGATATCAAAACCTCAAAACAGGCTTGCTTATTGAGTTTCAAGATGTTAAGTTCAACTTTACAATACTTAACAATTTATTAAAGCAAAAAATAAACCCTCATGAAATTCATGAGAGTTCATTTTATTAATAATTCAAATCTTAATCAATAACTTCTACGCTTTTAATCTTTTTAGAAGAATGTGATTGAATATATGTATTTAACATATCATAACAAACTTTGCAGACTTTTTCTGTTGCTTTTTTATCGTAGTCACTTTCGTAATTAAAATCGAATTGTTCCATTGCTTGCAAGAAATCTCTTATTTTATAATGTAATTTCTTGTTTATTTTGAAAGTATCATTGCATTCTTTACAAATTACACCACCCATTTGAGTAGAAAAATACATATCTTCATTCAAGATTTGTTCTCGACAGCATAGGCACGAATCTAATTCTATTCCAAATCCTGCAACAAGCATCAGTTTCATTTGGAATTTAATTACTGCTATCAAAACATCTTTTTTAGATTTTGCGTTAGAAATTCTTTCTAAAGCTTTATAAAATAAAGTATAAACTTCATCCGAAGATGGATCATCTTCTACTCCAAAATTTGCAACCAATTCTGATAAGTATATAGAATAGAATAATTTATCTACATCTTTTCTACTTTTAGAAAAAGTATTCAAAGCTTCTGCCTGACAAATCGTACTCATGTTTCTACCTTTATGAAGCATTAATCTATTCGCAACAAGAGAATCCATTCTAGCACCAAGTTTACTTTTAGGCTTTTTAACTCCTTTTGCAACACCTTTTATAAGTCCTTTTTCTTTTGAATACATAACAACAATTTTATCTGATTCAGAAAGAGGATAAGATTTTAAATTAATAGCATCACAAACAAAATTATTCGCCATAATAACTATTTCCTTGATTATTTGTACCACTAAATACACCACGAAGCATTTGGTTAAATTCGTTTTTGTTATCAGAAACTTCAAGGGCGTCTTCTTGGGAAATAATACCTTCCTTAAGAAGTGCGAACAATGACGCATTCATAGTAAGCATATCATCACTACCAGAACGCATGATAGTATAAATTTCTTCCAATTGATTTTTAGTAATATAATCTTTAATTGTAGGAGTAGAAACCATAATTTCTACAATCGGACGACGTCCACCACCGTGAGCAACTTTTACAAGTTTTTGAGCTACAATACCTCTAACTGTATTTGCAATTTGGTCACGGATTAAATCTCTATCTTGTGGCTCAAACATATTGATAATACGGTTTATAGTTTGGATTGCATCATTTGTGTGAAGAGATGCCAAAACTAAGTGACCAGTTTCTGCAGCCTTTAATGCAGCAGTTGCAGTTTCTCTATCACGGATTTCACCGATTAGAATAACATCTGGATCTTGTCTTAATGCATATTTAATACCTGCATTAAAAGACATTGTATCAATTTCTACTTGTCTTTGAGAAATAATACTCAACTTATTAGAGAACATATACTCAATTGGGTCTTCAATAGTAATAATATGTTTTGGATATTTAATATTAATGTGTTCAATAATTGATGCCAAAGTCGTTGATTTACCAGAACCTGTAGGGCCTGTGACCAACACAATACCATTATTCAAATCAGCAAAGTTTTGAATAACAGATGGTAAATTTAATTCACTAACTTGTCTTACGTTAAAAGAAATTACACGAAGAACTAATGCAAAGTGACCTAGTTGTCTACTCAAATTTACACGAAATCTTGAAATGCCTGGAAGTTCATAAGAAAAGTCCAAGTCCATATTTTTCTTGATATCGTTAATATTGTGTGACGGCAAAAGCGTCATAATGGTTCTTTCCATATCCTCATCGTCAAGAAAGTCCATGTCAATTTTTACCATTTTACCATCTTTACGTAAAACAGGTCTTTCACCTACATGTAAGTGCACGTCAGAAGCACCAGTCTTTACGGCTTGCTTCAAAAAAGTCTTTGCATTAAAATTACCCAATTTTATTCTCCTCTACAATCAGTTTAACATCATCATTTTTAAAATACAAAAATATTACAAATTATTTAAAAAAATCTTGACATATTAGGCAATTATAACGACAATTTATAAGGGACGAAAAATTATGAGTAAGAAAACAATATTATTTGAAAAACACAAAAAATTAGGCGCAAAGATTATTGATTTTGCAGGATGGGAAATGCCTGTTCAATATACATCTATTTTAGAAGAACATAAAAATGTAAGAGAAAACGTGGGATTATTTGACGTTTCTCACATGGGAGAAATCTTTGTTACAGGTAAAGACTCTATTAAGTTTTTAAATAAACTTGTACCTCAAGATATTAACAAACTTACTAATAAAAAAGCCGTATATTGTCAATTAACAAACCTGAATGGTGGAATTATTGACGACTTAATTATTTATAAATTAGAAGAAGAACATTATCTTTTAATCGTTAACGCTTCTGGCGTCGGTGGAGATTACAAGTGGATTGAAGAAAACAGCAAAGAATATGATGTAAAACTTGATAACCAATCAGATAACTACTCACTTATCGCTGTTCAAGGACCAAAAGCAAAAGATTTAATGGCAAAAATTGGGCTATCAAAACAACCTCATTTCTTCCATATTCAAAAAGATAATCTGTTAAATATAGACATGTACATCTCAAGAACAGGTTATACTGGTGAAGATGGGTTTGAAGTTTTGGTTAAAAACGAAGATGTTGAAAAACTTTGGGACACATTAATGGAAGAAGGTAAAGAATTCAACGTAATGCCAATTGGTTTAGGCGCTAGAGATACGCTTAGACTTGAAGCTGCACTTCCTTTATATGGAAATGATTTAAACAACGAAACAACTCCAATTGAAGCAGGTTTAAAATGGACAGTTGCAAAAGATAAAGTTGAAAACTATAACGGAAAAACAGTTATTTTTGACCAGTTAAAAAATGGTATTTCTAAAAAACTTGTAGGTTTAAATATTTTAGCAAAACCAATCGCAAGACACGAAACAGAAATTTATTACAACGAAGAAAAAATCGGCGAAGTTACAAGTGGTGGATATTCACCTACACTTGCACATAATATTGCATTAGGATATATTAAAACTGATAAAAATTTAACAATCGGTTCTACTGTTCAAGTAAAAATTAGAGATAAATTTTATGATGCAGAAATTGTAGAAAAACCGTTTGTAAAAAAACATTATAGCAATGATTAGTTAGGAAGATAAAAAGGAGAATTTATGACTTTAACTGAAAATATGTTATGCGCAAAAACGCACGAATATGTTGCAGAAGTTGAAAAAGGAACTTACCAAATTGGTTTAACAAATTATGCTGTAGAACAATTGGGAGATATTGTATTTATTGAACTTCCAGAAGTTGGTGCAAAATTTGGTAAAGGCGAAGTTTTTGCAACTGTAGAATCTGTAAAAGCAGCAAGCGAAATTTACATGCCTGTATCTGGTAAGGTTATTGAAATAAATGAAGCTGTTGTAGATAGTCCAGAAATTCTTAATGAAAAAAATTACGAAGAAGGTTGGTTAATTAAAATATCTACAGATGCTGACCAAGTAGAATTTTCAGACTTATTAGAATATAACGATTATTTAGAAGAAGTAAAATAGATATGAAAAACATAATTGCACATAGCGATAGCATTAGAAAAGAAATGCTTGAAGCAATATCAAAATCAAATATAGAAGAATTGTTTACACAAATTCCTGAAAAAGCTCGTACAGGTTCTTTAAATTTACCTGATTCAATGAGCGAAATGGACGTTCAAAGAAAAATAAAAGAACTTGCAAAGAAGAATAATGAATATATTTCTTTTTTAGGAGCAGGTGTTTACAATAGATTCATTCCTGCAGGAATTTCTCAAATTGCAGAAAGATTTGAATTCTTAACAGCATACACACCTTATCAACCTGAAATATCTCAAGGTACTTTGCAAGTTATGTACGAATTCCAATCATATATCTGCAAACTTACTGGCATGGATATATGTAATGCCTCTGTTTATGATGTCGCAACAGCTTGTGCAGAAGCTTTATTTATGGCTGTTAGAATTTCTAAAAAGAATAAAGTTTTAGTTTCTAACAAATTAAATCCTGAATACAAAAAGGTTATTGAAACTTACACTCACGCATCTGAAATCGAATTAGAATATTTTGACAATATTCCAGAAGATTGCTCAAATTATGCGTGCGTAATGGTTCAAAACCCTGATTTTTATGGTGAAATAAAAGACTTTAAAAAGCCTGAAAATTGCTTATTTGTTATGGTTACAAACCCTATGGCTTTAGCTCTTTTAAAAACACCTGCAGAATATGATGCAGATATTGCAGTAGGTGATGTTCAAACTCTTGGTATTCCAATGTCATTTGGTGGGCCTTATGCAGGATTTATCGCAACAAAAGATAAATATATGCGCCAATTAGCAGGTAGACTTTGTGGCAAAACTCTTGATAAAGATGGCAATGTCGCTTATACATTAACTATCCAAACAAGAGAACAACATATCAAAAGAGAAAAAGCTACAAGTAATATTTGTTCAAACCAAGCACTTGTTGCACTTTGTTCAACAATTTATCTTGCAATTGTTGGTGAAAATGGGTTTTATAATATGAGTTTATACTCTACAGAAAAAGCACACGAATTATCAAAAAATCTTGAAAATAAAGGTTATAAAATTTTAAACAAAGACTTTTTCAATGAATTTGTTATTGAAACAGAAAATAGTGATAACTACTTAAACAAATTAAAAGCAGTAGGCATTTTAGGTGGTCTTAAACTTGATGAAAAGAAAGTTTTAGTTTCTGTAACAGAAATGAACTCTCAAGAAGATATAGATTTATATTTAAAAAATGTATAATTATTGTATGAAAAAGATTAACAAAAAACGGTAGAGTACATAAAGACTCTACCGTAAATTTTGTAGTTTGATAGTTAAGTTTATTGGTTAAAATGATTTGTAATTTACTTGTTTAATGGATTTGATTTACCAATTCCAAAAGCAACAGCAGTACCACGAACAGCACCATACAAGGCAGTCGCAGCTGCACAAACCTTTGAAACAGGTCCACTTGTAATTAATGTTGTTGCTGATAAAGCAAGAGGGATGATGTTTTCAGCTAATGATGTCAACGCACCTTTAACATAACCTTTTGCTTGTGCAAAACCTTTTCTTATGCCACCGAATATTGAACCGTTCATCTCGGCTTTAAATCTTAAATCTTGTAATTTTGAATCAATTGTACTTGTTGAGTTCAACGTTGTAGAACCCATATATGCATCACAAGCTGAATCGGCTAACTGATTTTTACCACTTGTTCGAGCTTGAATTTTACCATACTGATGAGCATCGTACAAAACTGCACCGAGTCCTGCAACACCGACACCCTTTGCTAAAACCTTATTAAAATCAAATGACTTAGCTTTATTTGCAACATTTTGTGCACTGTTTGCAACATTTTGTGCGACATTTGATACACCTGCAGAAATTGTCATAATAATTCCCTTTTACTTGCACACTTTATTCACGCATGCAATTTTATTTACCTATCACTACACTTATATAAAGTCTTAAAACCATGATTTATTGCTCTTTTTAGAAGTTTTGTTAATAAATATTACAAAAGTATAAAAAAGGATTTTTAATGCCCTATAATAAAGTTATGGAAAACATTTTTGAAAACAGACCTGAAAGATTATGCTTGCATTGTGGAAAATGCAATGGTGAATTTATAAAAAACTTTTACGAAAAACCACCAGAAGATTGTGGTTACGAAGGTTGGTTCTTTATGGAATGGGAACAATATAAACAAAATATTAGAAAATTAAAAGAACGACTTTTAGTCTTGGATGTTCAACTAAAAAAATGTAAAGACCCTAAAAAAGCTACAAAAATAGCTACTGATATTCAAAAAACAAAAGATAAAATTAAATCATTTGAAGCAATTGGTCCAACTGATTTATAATTAAAATTTCTTATACAAAACTTGATAAATATTTATTTTCATGGTTACATAGACTCGTGGGTAGTCCGTTCCTCTCTTTGGATTATCCGATAATAAATATCAAGCGGCTAGATATTTATAACAAACAACAAATTAAGAAGGAAAAAGAAAAAATGTTAAAAATCAGATTAAAAAGATTAGGCGCTAAAAAAGCTCCAACTTACAGAGTTATCGTTATCAACTCAACAACAAAAAGAGAAGGTTTACCTATTCAAGAATTAGGTCACTACAACCCAAAAACTAAAGTTATGAAATTAGATAAAGCAGCAGCTTTAGAATGGATTAGCAAAGGTGCTCAACCAACTGAAACAGCTAAATATTTAATCAATAACTGTAATGATGACGGTACATTAAACTACAAAAAGAAAGAAACTGTAAAACTTTCTAAAAAAGCTCAAGCAAAAGCACAAGCTGAGGCAGAAGCTAAAGCAGCTGCAGAAGCTGAAGCTCCAGCTGAAGAAGCTACAGAAGCTTAGTAGTTTAAACAATATATTTTTAGAGGCGAAATTCAATAATCGAATTTCGCCTTTTTAGTCTTTTTGATACCACTTTTTCATGATACAATTTTCCTATGAAAGATTTTACGCTTAAAACAATTGATAATACAGATATTTTAGAAGAATTAGAAAACATCGGATTTGATAAAACATATTCTAAAATTGCACAAAACAAATACAAATACTTAAACATTAAAATTTATGATTTAACAATTCCACAAGCAAACATTTTGAAACAAACTGCACTTTCTTGGGGTTCTGATTGTGCATTACACAGAGATGTTTTGATAAACAATATTGATAAAACTGATTGCATTTTAACAGGCTCAATTTCTCAACTGAAAAAAATTGCAAAAAGCCTTGAATATCAGCAATTTAGTTTAAATATTTTAAGCGAAAAAATTGAAGAAATTATTATACAGCAAGAAAAAACGACTAAAACAAAACTTGCAGGAATTTTAAATATTACGACAAACTCTTTTTCTGATGGAGGAAAATATCTTGAAAAAGAAGAAGCTACAAAGCATCTTTTAGAAATGATTAAAGATGGCGCTGATATTATTGATATTGGAGCCGAAAGCACAAAACCATTTTCTGAACCAGTTGATGTAAAAACACAACTAGAGCGAATTTTACCAATACTAGCTTTTGTAAAAGAAAAAGATATAAAAACACCTATCAGTATTGATACTCGTAGTGCAGAAGTTGCGCAAAAATGCATTGAAAAAGGTGCGAAGATAATTAATGACGTTTCAGGATTTGATTATGATGAAAAAATGATTGAAGTAATAAAAAATTCAGATGTTAAAATCATTCTTCAACATTCTCAAGGAACACCTGAAAATATGCAGATAAACCCTAAATATGATAACGTTATTGATGAAATATTTAAAAATCTAAAAGACAAAGTTGATTATGCAATCTCAAATGGCATAGACAAATCAAGAATAATCATAGATGTCGGAATTGGGTTTGGAAAAAGAAGAGAAGATAATTTTGAACTTATAAAACGCATGTCAGAATTCAAAGCTCTTGGTTGTGAAATTATGGCAGGAATTTCAAGAAAATCTTTTCTATCACTTGATGATGAACTTGAAAAAGACATTTATACAACAGCTCTATCAACCTTATTAATTGAACAAAAGATTGATTATTTAAGAGTTCACAACGTAAAAATGCACAAAAAATTATTAGACCTAATGGAAAATTTTGGAGAATAAAATGGAAGTATTAGCAATTATACCAGCAAGAGGTGGTTCTAAAGGAATCCCAAATAAAAATATTAAAGATTTAAACGGAAAACCCTTAATTTATTATTCAATTGAGGCAGGACAAAAATCAAAATACGTGACAAGAACAGTTCTTTCAACAGAAAGTCCAAAAATAAAAGAAGTGGCCGAAAGTTTTGGTTGCGAGGTTGTAGATAGACCAATGGAACTTGCACAGGATGAAACACACACTATTCCTGTTTTAATCCAAGTTTTAGATTATTTAAAAGATAAAGAAAACTACAACCCAGATGTTGTAATACTTTTACAACCAACTTGTCCATTACGTGATGCGAAACAAATTGACGAAGCGTTTGAATTATTCCAAAAATCTGATTGCGATTCTTGTTTTGCAGTAAGAAGTATGGGCATAACTCACGCAAAATGGTATAAAAACTTAAAAGGCGAAATGAAATGTATCTATGATTACAGAAATCGCCCTCGTAGACAAGATACTCATTTGCACATGCCGTTATACTGTGAAACAGGTTCAATTTATATTGTAACAACAGAAGCAATGAGAAAATGTTACGACTTCATTGGTGATAAACCTGTCGTATATATTCAACCTTCTATAGATATTGATACACCTGATGATTTTGAAGCAATAGCTAAAATCTTAAAAGAAAGAGAAGATAAAAAAGATTAGAACTGAGCTCCAATCAAGTATTTATAAGAACAATAAACACCTCTGCCTTTTTTAGAGCAATCAGCATCAACTTCTGAAGATGACATTTCTTTACCAAAAGGCTCAATTTTTGTTTTATAAATATTTAAACCAAAGATGTCTTTACCCCAAACATTTGGAGCTTCTTCACCATTAGTATCAATCATCAAAGCTATTAATGAAGAATTGTCATAAAGTTCTTTAAGCCACTTTATACCAACGATTTGACCATTTTGAGTTCTGTATAGTTTTACAAAATGATAATATTGACCATCTTTTACTTTTTCAGAATTCAAATATCTTGGAGAATATTTTTTATTCTCAAATCTATCTTCAATTCTAAGATATGGTCTAAATTCTTCAAGAATAATATCTTCAACTTCATCAGTATTTTTAGCTTTCAGAATTTTTGTATTAATTGTTTGCTTATAATCAGGATTATTGTTTATATCCATAGACTGAAACGCATACAAAACATCGTCATAACAATGACGCCATTTGCTAACATCTTGCACAGTTTTTGAATCATTCAAAACAAGAGGAATAACTAACGCTGAAACAATCATAATTAGTGCAAAAACAATCATTATTTCTACTAATGTGAAAGCTTTTTGTTTCATTATCTAGCCATGTCCAATCTTTTCTTCTCTTTGATTAAAGAATCATAAACCCATTCAGGAACAAAATGTTTACCTAAAAGAATTTGACCACTGTTAGGATTTGGAGCATGAAAATCAGAACCACCAGTAACAATAAGTCCCAATTCTTCTGCCATTGATGAGAAATATTCAACCATGGCAGGTGAGTGTTTTCTATGGTAAGCTTCAATACCTCTTAAACCATAGTTCATTAATTCTTTAATTAAATCTGCACTATTGTCAATGTCATGAGGGTGAGCAATTACTGGAATACCACCTGCATCATAAATAATTTCAACAGCATCTTGTGGAGAAACAGTTTTTCTCTTTACATACACTGGAGAATTATCATTGATGTATTTACTATATGCTTCAACAACATTTTGTGTTCCACCAACTGATGTTATAGCTTTTGCAATGTGAGGACGTCCGATACTTCCTCCTTCAGCTACTAATTTTGTAATATTTTCGAAAGGTATGTTTATACCTTCTTTTTTCTTTAGCAATTCAAGAATTTCATGAGTTTGATTAATTCTTGCTTGTTGTTGAGTTTTAATCATTTCTTGAAAATCAGAATTATTTACATCCATAAAATATCCAAGAACATGAACTTCGTTATTTTCATAGATAGTATTAACTTCAATACCTCTTATGATTTCTAATTTGTCTTTCTTGTTTTCACGTTCAAGATAGTCTTGAGCGATTTGGTATGATAAAACATTATCATGATCAGTTAAAGAGATAACATCTAACCCATTATCGATTGCCAAATCAACAATCTGTTCGGGCGTATAAATGCCGTCTGAATAACAAGTATGAATATGATAATCACCTTTCATTATTCATACCTCCAATCATTCAATTGACTTTTCACTTTCAATCTCCTTTTTATTACTTATGTCTACATTAAAATTAATTCTTTTTATATCTGTAGCAATACCTTTATCCAAATCCATAGATACTTCTACAGCATTAATTTGAGCAACAGAACCAGTTGCAACATCATATCGGTATGGCAAATGAGTTATTAAACGTTTGATAGAAGTTTCGTAATCCATACCTATTACACTATCAACTGAACCACAAAAACCTGCGTCAGTTATATAAGCCATGTTACCTAAAATTTGTTCATCAGCTGTTTGAACATGAGTATGTGTTCCAAAAACAGCACTTACACCAAGTTCTGAACAAAATCTGCCAAAACAAATTTTTTCAGCAGTAGCTTCTGCATGAAAATCAATAATAATATTTGGAGTAACAGCTTTAATTTCTTCTATTCTATCTCTAATAATTTCAAAAGGTGACTCTAAAGGTTGCATAAATACACGACCTAAGAAATTTAACACGGCAATTTTTCTACCGTTTACATCAAAATATCTTAGTCCTTCACCTTGTACAGATTTTTCGTAATTTAAAGGTCTAACAAGTTTTTCAGAAGTATCAATAATTGTGAAAATATCTTTCTTATCCCAAATATGATTACCACTAGTCATACAGTTTACACCTGCATCTGCAAGTTCTCCGTAATTTTTAGAGGTTAGACCAAAACCATGAGAAGCATTTTCGACATTTGCAATAACAAAATCGGGCATTTCATTTTTTTTAGTTAAGTCAGTCAAATACTGAATAACGGCAGTTCTACCAACCCGACCGACAATATCTCCAAAAAATAAAATTTTTATGTCTTTATTTTCAGACATCTATATCTCCTCAAAAAACGAAAGAATAAAGCAAACAAGCTTTATTCTTTCAGACTAAATTTATTTTGCAATTTCTGTAGTTCTAAATTCTCTAACTACTGTAACTCTGATTTGACCAGGATAATCAAGTTCGTCTTCAATACGTTTTGCAACATCACGAGCAAGTTTTTGAGAGGCTAAATCATCAAACATTTCTGATTGAACAATAACTCTAACTTCTCGACCTGCTTGAACAGCGAAAGACTGTTTAATACCTTGGTAGCTATTAACAATTTCTTCAATTTTTTGAAGACGCTTGATGTAAATTTCTAAAGTATCACGTCTTGCTCCTGGACGACCTGCAGAAATAGCATCAGCAAGTTTTACAAGAACTGCTTCAATTGTATTTGCTGTAACATCATCGTGGTGAGCTTCGATTGCGTGTAAGATTTCTGGTTTTTCACCATATCTTGATGCAAGTTCAACACCTAATTGAATATGTGTACCTTCTTGAGTTTGGTCTACAGCTTTACCAATATCGTGTAAAAGACCTGCACGTTTTGCAACATTTACATTTGCGTGTAATTCACTTGCCAACATGCCTGCAATATGACCAACTTCTAAAGAGTGTTTCAAAACATTTTGACCATAACTTGTTCTGTAATATAAGCGTCCTAAATTTTTGATTAACTCTTTATTTAAGCCCATAATTCCCATATCTAAAGCTGCATTTTCACCTTCTGAAATGATTTTCTTTTCGATTTCTTCACGAGCTTTTTCAACCATTTCTTCAATTCTTACAGGGTGGATACGACCATCTGCGATAAGTTTTTCTAATGCAAGCTTTGCAATTTCACGTCTTACTGGGTCAAAACTTGATAATACAACAGCTTCAGGAGTATCATCGATGATTAAATCAACACCTGTTAATGTTTCTAAAGTTCTGATATTACGACCTTCACGACCGATAATACGGCCTTTCATTTCATCACTTGGTAAGTTTACAACTGAAACTGTACTTTCAACAACTTGATCCATCATACATCTTTGCATTGTAGTTGTTAAAATTTCTTTTGATTTTTCTAATGAAACTTCTCTAATTTTAGCTTCATTTTCTCTGATTAATTGCATTTGTTCTTGAGCTAAATCAGTTTTTAATTGTTCCATTAATTGATTTTTGGCTTCGTCTGCTGACATACCAGAAATTCTTTCAAGTTCATGTGTTTGTTGTTGGATTAAACCATTTAAGTGGTCTTCTTTATCGTTTAATTCATCCATTTTTCTTTGAGCAGAAGAAGATTTTTCTTCTGCTTCTTGAATTTTATCTTCTAATACGTCTTCTCTTTTAGCTAATTTAGATTCAAGTCTTTGTAATTCTTGACGACGTTCACGTTCATCTTCGTTAAATTGTTCTCTTTCATCTTGAAGAGCTTCTTTAGCTTTTAAAAGAGCTTCTTTTTGAAGTAATTGTTCTTTTTCAGCTAAGTCGGCCATGTTTTTTTGTGTTTCATTTTTTAAAGCTTTGAATTTTGTCTGTTGAATAATTAAAAGTGCAACAAGCACAACAAGTACTATAATTGCAATCATTAAAGTCAAGTTCATATCTGTCCTTTTCTATTTTTTATAATACACACAATACCCACTACATATAGCCTAATGGGTCAATATCTAAATTCTATTCAAATAAATTTTATTGCATATATTTTCAAAAATGTTTTATATCTACTAACTATTTAAAATTTTACCATAACCAAAAAAAATTTATATGTTATTATTAATTTATATAAAGAAAGGATAAATGACATGAAATTAACTATCAGTGAAAATTTAAGAGAACAAAAATGTGACGTTTTAGTAATTAACATGCTTGAGAGTGAAACAACTTCTCAAGAATTAGCAAATAAATATGCATTAGAAGAAGATGGTTTTAAAGGTAAATTTAAAAACACATATCTTTTACAAACTTATGACAAAATTCCTGCAAGAAAAATCCTTGTAATTGGAATGGGCAAAAAAGATGAAATGACTCTTGATAGAGCAAGAGAAATTGGTGCAAAAATTACAAACAAAGTAAAATCTATTCATGCAAAATCAGTTGCAATTGATTTTGACGAAATGGAAGATTACATTGGTGCAGTTGCAGAAGGTCTTTTAATTGGCGATTACAAATTTGATAAATATAAATCAGATAAAAAAGAAGAAAAAGAAATCGAAGTATTTTTAAATATTGAAGAAGCAGACTTACAATACGCAGAAATTGCAATTTCAGCAATGAATATGGCAAGAGATTTGGCAAATGAACCTGCAGCATTAGTTACACCAACTAAACTAGCAGAAATTGCTCAATCATTAGGTTTACAAACAACAATTTATAGCGATTATGAATTAGAAGATATGAATATGGGAGCATTCACAGCAGTTGCAAAAGGTAGCTCAGAAGAACCAAAATTCATTCATATTAAATATCAACCAAAAGAAGTTAAAAAGAAAATCGCTATCATCGGTAAAGGCATTACATTTGATGCAGGTGGTTTAGATTTAAAACCAGCATCATCAATGCTTACAATGAGAGATGACATGTCAGGTGCAGCTTGCGTACTTGCCGTTATGAGCAAAATTAAAGAATTAAACGCAGATATCGAAGTTCACGGTATCATTGCAGCTTGCGAAAATATGCCAGGTTGCTCAGCGTATAAACCAGGAGATATCTTAACAGCAAGAAATGGTAAAACAATTGAAGTTGATAATACAGATGCTGAAGGTAGATTAACTTTAGCTGATGCATTATGCTTTGCTTGTGAATTAGGCGTTGATGAAGTTATTGATATCGCTACATTAACAGGTGCTTGTATGGTTGCACTTGGAACTCAAGCAGCAGGTATTATGGGTAATGACGAAGAATTAATCGACAACTTGATTGACGCAGCAGAAGATGCAGGTGAAAGATATTGGCCATTACCAATGTATGATGAATACAAAGATAGCTTAAAAAGTGAAATTGCTGATATGAAAAACACTGGTTCAAGATGGGGTGGAGCTTCAACAGCAGGTTTATTCTTAGAAAACTTTGTAAAACCTGAACAAAAATGGGCTCACATCGATATAGCAGGTGTTGCTTTCCTTGATTCAGCACAAAAATACTTTATTAAAGGTGCAACAGGTGCTGGCGTTAGAGCATTACTAACATATCTTTTGTATGAATCATTCAAATTAAGACAAGAATTATAAGAGATTTAAAGAGAGAAGTTAAAAACTTCTCTCTTTTTTATTACGAAATTGTTACAAATGTGCCAAAATATTAAAAAATATATTAGTATTAAGGCATATTTTTATAAAATCACTTGTAAAAATTTTATATTTAAAATATCATTTTATTATTAAAGAAGAAAAAGAAGAGGAAAAATAAGTGGAAAATTATAGTTCAGATTTATTTTTAAAGAATGACTCAAAAATGACATCAAACAGTGGCGTTAGCCCAGCTGTCATTAAAGTTATCGGTGTAGGCGGTGGCGGTGGAAACGCTGTTAACCGAATGATTAAAGAAGGTTTAGCAAATGTTGAATTTTATTTAATGAATACTGATTTACAAGTATTAAACTGTTCAACAGCAAAAAATAAAATCCAATTAGGTAAATCATTAACAAATGGTCTTGGTGCAGGTGGAGAACCTCAAGTTGGTGAAAAAGCAGCTGAAGAGGCACAAAAAGAAATTGCAGATGCTTTAGAAGGCGCAGATATGGTATTTATCACAGCTGGTATGGGTGGTGGCACAGGTACTGGTGCAGCTCCAATCGTAGCTAAAACAGCTAAAGATATGGGTATCCTTACTATTGGTGTTGTTACAAAACCATTTTCATTTGAAGGTAAACGTAGACAAAACCAAGCTGTTGAAGGTTTAGCAAAATTAAAAGATGCCGTTGATGCATTAATCGTTATACCAAATGATAAATTATTAGATGTAGTAGACAGAAGAATTTCTTTACAAGAATCATTCTCAATCGTTGATGAAGTATTACTAAGAGGTGTTCAAGGTATTTCAGATATCATCACTATCCCTGGTTTAATCAACGTTGACTTTGCAGACGTTCGTTCAGTAATGAAATCTTCAGGCTCAGCATTGATGGGTATTGGTCGTGGCGAAGGCGAAGGCAGAGCTGTTGAAGCTGCTAAGAACGCTATCGATTCTAAACTTCTTGAAACATCTATCAACGGTGCTCAAGGTGTTATCGTTAACATTACTGGTGGTCCAAACTTAACATTGCACGAAGTTACAGATGCTGCTAACATCATTAACGATGCAATTCTTGATGATGCTAGAGTTATCATTGGTGCAGTTGTTGACAACGATATCCAAACTGAAGTTCAAATTACAGTTATCGCTACAGGTTTTGAATTAAAAGCTAATTCAACTCCAGAAAGAGCTTCTGATTCTAAATCATTATCAGCTGCAGATTTCTTCTCAAATGCATTTAATGCACCAAAGAAAAATTCAAATGTAAGCGAAACAGCTCCTTCATTTGGTAATATTGAAATTCCAGATTTCTTAAAAAAATAAAAGAAAAGTTGAATTAATATAAAAAAAAAGAAGTAGTTAATAGACTACTTCTTTTTTTTATGTTAGGATTTTTATACACTAGACGGAGAAGAAAACTAATGAAAAAATTAATTTTATCAATTTTAGTATTATTTTTAACAACATTACAAGTAAATGCTATGACAGAAAACGATGCAAGAGCATTTTTTAATAACTATGTTACAAAAGCAAATTCATACAGCAATGAAATTAGTAGAATGTATGCACCAAACGCTGTTATCATAAGACAAGTTATCAAGCCAAACGGACAACTTGTAAACGCATATACAAACACAGCAACATATTTAAAACAAATGAAAATTAGCGAGGGTGTTGCAAAAGCTAGAAATTACAAAAACAGATACACAAATATCACAGTAACAAAGGTTTCAAAGGGTTATAAAGTTAGCGCTGTTCGACATCCATCTATGGATAACGATAGCTTAAAAATGTATCAAATCATTGCACCAGTAAATGGTAAACCAATGATTGTTGAAGAAATGATGCAAACAAGACAACAAATTTTCTTAAAATACGCAAAATAAAAAATATAAATAGGGAAAAAGTATGGAACAAAAATTTAGATATTTAACTGCCGGAGAAAGTCACGGCTTAAAGTTAACTGCAATTATAGAGGGTATTCCTGCAGGTCTAAAGATTGATAGAGATTTTATAAACAACGAACTAAGAAAGCGTCAACAAGGTTATGGACGTGGAGCAAGAATGAAGATTGAAACTGACAGAGTAGAAATCACATCAGGCGTAAGATTAGGTAAAACAACAGGTGGACCAGTTTGTATCGAAGTAAGAAACAAAGACTGGGAAAACTGGAAAATTCCTATGAGCGTTGACGAAATTGATTTCACAAACAGAGAATTATTAAAACTTGTGGCAGAAAAATCATTCACAACCGTACGTCCAGGACACGCAGATTACGCAGGTTCTATAAAATACAAACTAGAAGATTTAAGAGATGTCCTAGAACGTTCTAGCGCAAGAAAAACAGCTATTGAAGTCGCAGTTGGTGCAATTGCTAAACTATTATTGAAAGAATTTTATATCACAGGATTTTCACACGTAACACAAATTGGCGACGTGAAAGCAGAAATTTTACCACCAAACTACACTTTGATAAAAGAGGCTGCAGAACATTCAGAGCTAAGATGTGCTGATGATGTAGCAACAGATTTAATGAAGGAAAAAATCGACAAAGCAAAAATGGAAGGTAATACACTTGGTGGTAAATTTGAAGTTATCTACGGTAATTTACCAATCGGTTTGGGTTCATACGTTCAAGCAGACAGAAAACTTGATGGTAAATTAGCACAAGCAGTAATGTCTATTCCTGCCGTAAAAGCTGTAGAAATCGGTTGTGGTGTAGAAGCAGCAGAAAAAACTGGCGCAGAAATGCATGATGAAATTTATATCACAAAAGAAAAAAGAGTTTATAGAAAAACAAATAATGCAGGTGGCTTAGAAGGTGGAATGACAAACGGAGAACCGATTGTCGTAAAAGGAACAATGAAACCAATTCCAACATTAAGAACACCTTTAAACACTATTGATATAAGAAAAAATGAAGAAGCTACAGCACACTTTGAACGTTCAGACGCATGCGCAGTACCATCTTGTGCAGTAGTTGCAGAAGCAAGAGTTGCTTGTGTTTTAGCAGATGAATTGCTTCAAAAATACGGTGGCGACAGTATTGAAGAAATGAAAGCTCACTATGAAAAATAACATTGTTTTAGTTGGAATGATGGGAGCTGGCAAATCTACAATTGGGCTTGAATTAGAAAAAGTTTTAGAGGGTTTTACCCTTGTTGATATGGATTTAGAAATTGAAAAACGCACAGGAATGAAAATTTCTGAAATCTTTGAAAAATACGGTGAAGAATATTTTAGAAATTATGAAACATCATTAATCAAAGAACTTTGCGAAAAAGGCCATCAAATAATTTCAACTGGTGGTGGAGTTTTTGAAAAAGAAGAAAACAGAAAGATTTTAAAAGAAAACGGAAAAGTATTTTATCTAAAAGCAACAGCCGAAAAACTTTTTGATAGAATAAAATCTCAAACACATAGACCACTTCTTAAACAAGGATTTGGAGTTGAAAAAGTAAAATCAATTTTAGAAAGCCGAGAAAAGAATTATGAGAAAGCACATTTCATAATTGACACCGAAAATGAGCTTCCATATAATATAGTAAAAAGAATAGCAGAAGCAGAAGAAGGAAATCTTTAATGAACAACGATATTCAAGTTAATATACCATCAAAAGAGAGCAATTATAGCATTTATATAAACGATGCACCAATTGAAGAACTAAAGAATAAGATTTTTGAAATAACTAGTGACAGAAACTACCTTGTTGTTATAAGCAAAAAAGTTCACAATCTGTATGCGAAAAAATTATGTTTTGATAAAGCGAGAACACTTATTATTCCTGATGGAGAAAAAGAAAAGAATTTTAATAACTATTGTAAGATTTTAGAAAAGTTAGAAGCATTAAATATCACACGTAAAGGTCATATTATAGCTGTTGGTGGGGGCGTAATTGGTGATATGGCAGGATTTGCAGCCTCAACATACAGAAGAGGTATCGGCTTAATTCAAGTTCCAACGACTTTACTATCTTGCGTTGACTCATCAGTAGGTGGAAAAGTTGCTATTAATACAAGAACTTCAAAAAATATGGTGGGGACTTTCTTTCAACCAACAGCAGTATTTATTAACCTAAATTTCTTAAACACTCTTGATAATAGACAATTTGAATCAGGTATTGGCGAAGTTCTTAAATACGCATTCATAGAAAAAAGCTGTATGTGCGTAAATGATTTCAAATTCTTTGATTTCTTAAACGTAAATTACGAAAAAATAATGTCACGAGATTTCAATTTCTTGGATAAAATCATAAGAACATCACTTGCATTGAAAATTGCAGTAGTAACAAGAGATGAAAAAGAAGGTGGCTTAAGAAAAATCCTTAACTTTGGACACACTTATGGTCACGCATTAGAAGAAATTACAAACTTCAATAAATTCACTCACGGCGAAGCTGTAGTTTATGGTATGTACTTTATTTTCAACTATGCACACAAAATGAAACTTATTGATGCAAACTATAGAGAAAAAGCTTTGACATTCTTGAATAAATACGGTTTTACAAATAAACAAAACATGTTTGATAAAAATAAAATCATTAAATTTATGTATTCTGATAAAAAAGTTGAAAACGATAAGATTAAAGTTATCGTTCCAATAGCACCAGAATTTGTTAAAGAAGTCGATTTAGATATTGAAAAAGCATTTAGCTAAAATGATAAACAAAAAAAAGAGGCGAAATTTCGAAAATCGAAATTTCGCCTCTTTTTTATAAATTTATTCTATGATAAACCCATTTGAGATAAAGCAGAAC
Organism: uncultured Candidatus Melainabacteria bacterium; assembly: GCA_934693165.1. Classification (GTDB taxonomy): domain Bacteria; phylum Cyanobacteriota; class Vampirovibrionia; order Gastranaerophilales; family Gastranaerophilaceae; genus UBA791. The sequence continues at coordinate 82,188 of CAKUUX010000002.1, read as the reverse complement.
TGTAAGCTGATTGCATTTTAGAAATCATATTTTCCATAGCTTGAAATTGAGCTTGCAAACGAGCTTGGTAAGCTTCAATTCTTGTATTTTCAGCAGTTGCGCTACTTGTCAAATTAGTTTTTTCTCTATCTAAAGAGTTGTTTCTTGTAGTGAAATAACCTGTAGATTTCAAAGAATCATCAACAGTTGTTTCCATGTTTGTAAGAATACCAGTGTTATTTTTGCCACCTACAAGAAGCTCTTTTACGCCTTCTGGATCTTTTTCAAGAGCTTCTTTAAGTTTTGATTCATCAAGCTCTAAATGGTCTGTCAATTTGCTTAAATCAGTAGATGCTTCACCAGTAGAAATACCAATTTGAGCTAATAATGAATATTCACCTGCGCCAGATTGCTTAGCAGAAGCACCTGAACGAATTGAACGACGTAAGTTTTCTAAAGAAGATTCGCCAGATAACGCACCATCAGATGCAGTTTGTTCATCAACCATATCCAATGTTTTGTTGTATTGTTCAATCCAACCTTTTAATGCAGAAACCAAATCATCTGTATCTTGGCTTACACCAATTGTAGTTGTAGGATTATCATCATTAGAAACACCTTTTAGATTAAAAGTTACACCTTCAATACCAGTGATATCGCTAGAAATTGTATTTGAAGATGACATTCTAGTTTCACCATCAAGAGTGAAGATTGCAAACGAACCTAATTCTTGGTCTTTTAGCGCAACAGAGCCGTCTGCATTTGTTTGAGTATAACCCATTTTATCAGTAAATGAGCTTGAACCCTTTTCAATATTAATATTGAAAGAACCGTTTGTTGTTGCCGTAAATACTAATTGACCATTTGTACCATCAAATTCAGCTTTCACACCTGAAGAAGATGATTTGTCATTAATATCTTTTATTAAACTATCAAAAGTTGTGTCATCATCAATTGTAAATTCTTGACCACCAATTTTGAAAGTACCTTTAGCATCTGAACCTAAAATATCTACAACTTTGTCTTTTGAAGTCGCAATACTCAAAGTTTCAAAACTTTCGTAAGAACCTGTTTCAGAATTTTTTAATAATGAAAAAGCCTTTGTAAGATTTGCAGTATCAGAGTTTGAACCCAATGTAATCTTAGCTGAACTTTCACCAGTAATTGAAACTTTACCATCTTTTAATGATGCATTAACACCATCAATATTGTTTAATTTTTCTAAAACAGTATCAATTGTATCTTCCTTTGTTAATTCAATTTCTGATTTTTTACCATTTACATAAATACTTGAAGTTGCAGTTTCACCATCTGATAACTTTTTAACATCATCACTTAGTGTCGATAATTTAGTATCACCAGTAACTGCCAAAGCAGAAGCATCACTCATAGCTTTTGTAGCAGAAGCTAATTGCTTAACGCTTAATTTATAAGAACCTTTTACTGCACCAGAAGAAGATGTTGCAGTAACAATATCACTACTTGAAGAAGTAGTTTTAGTTTTGGCAAACAAATCAAATGCTCCACCTAAAGTAGAGTCAGTAATTTTTTCAAGACTAGTTCTTAAAGAAGAAAACTGTGATTGCACAGTTGATACAGCCTTTTGTTGGTTGCCGACAGTTTCTTGTTTTGCAACAAGCTTGTCATATTTATTAGCCTTCTTAATTTTAACTAACTCTTCAACCCAGGCTGTAGTATCCATACCTGAAGCCAATCCAGTGAAAGTAATTGTGCTTGCCATTAATAAATCTCCGTTTTATTAATTATTATATACTAATATATATTACATTATAACATATATCTAGGGGGTTTCAAGCCTACGAATGTAAAATTTCTCCACCAAAAGTATTAAAAGTGAAATATTTCTTTACAAAAGAATTATAAAAATAGGAAGTTGCGATTTTGCATTCGGCAAAATCGCAACAAACAAAAGGTGCTTGATATCAAAGATATCAAGCACCTTTTAAACCTTATATAACAATTAGATTGTTGTTGAAATTGAAGGAGCGATTTGGATGAATTTTCTAACCAATTCAGCATCCCATTGAATACCTGCACCCATTCTCAAGATTTCGCAAGCTTTTTCAATGCCTAAACCTTTTCTGTAAGGTCTGTCACTGATTAAAGCGTGGTAAGTATCAGCAACTGCTACGATTCTTGCAGAAAGAGGAATTTCTTCGCCTTTCAATTTGCAAGGATAACCTGTTCCATCATAGTGTTCGTGGTGATATTTAACCATTGGAATCAAGTCTTTTAATGCTTCATTTTGCATCAATACTTTTTCTGCACCGATTGTAGGGTGTTGTTTCATAACTTCCCATTCTTCATCAGAAAGGTGAGTTGGTTTTTTCAAAATGCTTTCTGGAATACCGATTTTACCTACATCGTGTAATAAAGCACCTAAAGAAATTCTTTTAACTTCATTTTCAGGAAGATTTATTGCTCTAGCTAAAGCTTCAGCGTATTTAGAAACAGATGTTGAGTGACCTTTTGTATAAGGGTCTTTAGCATCAATAGCACCTGCTAAAGAAGTAGCCATTTCTTCTAAGTGAGTTTGAGAAATAATATCTTCATTATTGAATTTATGTAATAATTCTTCTTCAAAGTTGATACCTAATTGAGAGTGACGTTTAGTAACAACATCAGCGAAAGATTTAAGAGCCATATCATCCCAGAAATTGAAATCAGAAGAACTGATAATAGCGCTCATACCGTCTTTGTAACCTTTAGATTGAGAAATATACATAGCTTGTTCAGCTAAGATTAATAATTTTTCTTGATCTTTAGCACATTGAGGATAAGTTGCGATACCAACAGAAACTTTAACAGGTCCGATATCGTCAACGAAACAGCAAGACAAGCTGTAAGTTAAGTATTCTGCGATATATTTAGCTTCAGAAATAGAAGTTTCAGGTAAAATGATAGCGATTTCGTCACCACCATATCTACCAGCAACATCAGTAGTTCTGATATTTTGTTTAACTTTTTGAGCAACTAATTTGATGATTTCATCACCTTTAGCGTGACCAAATTCTCTGTTAATTTTAGAGATATTGTTAACATCCATCATAACTACAGAAACTTCTGTATTAGATTTTTCAGCTTTTGATAATTCTTGAGATAAGATTTCTTGGAAACCTCTGTGATTGTGTAAAGAAGTTAAGCTATCAGTATTTGCGTGTTCATTAGCTTGTTCCAATAAATCTGAATTGTGCATAAATAATGCATAGTGATTAGAGATTAATGAATATAAATCAAGATTTTCATTAACATTGTTATCACCAATAATCATAACCCCTAAGCATTCATTAACAGACATTAGAGGTAAGATAGCAACTTTAGGTTGTTGCAAATATGATAATTTTAAGAATTTAGAATCGTGTTTAACAACTGGTTTTTGAGTATTAAAACATTCAACTATTGGATTAGAATCATCTGATAAGAAAATTCTTGAAGAATAAGTACCACCAACTTTATCAGTCAATTTGATATTGATACATTTTGATTGAGGTTGGAATAAACCAATTGCAGTAAAGAAACAGTTGATTTTCTTAGTCATAAAATTATGTAATGAGTTGTAAAAATCAGAGACAACCGTTTTACCAACGATAGCTTCGTTTAATAAACTAATAACTTCTCTGTAATCCAATTCAGAAGTAGAAGAAACATTAGCGAAAGCTTGACTGTAGCCACAGTAAAGTCTGTTTGAAGTACCTCTATTAGCAATAACGGCATTACGATTAGGTAAACCTTTATGAGCAATAGGGTTAGATACCATAGATTTGTTATATAAAACTTCTTTTTCTTCTTTTATAATATCTGTTCTATTCAAACTAAAAATAACCTTTACTATTAACTATATAAATATAAAAACCATGACACTTAAATAATTGCTTTGTGGATTAAAATTTATTAAAGAAATTATGTATTTTTATATAAAAATTATACAAAAATTTACAATCAAATGCAAGCATTTTAACAATATTTAAAGAAGATGAGTGAACCCTCACCCTACCCTCTCCCAGTATTGGGAGAGGGTAATATTTACTTTCCTCACCTCACTTTAATTTTGTAAAATAGAGAGAAAGGATACACACAAAAAACCACCTTTTAGAAAGGTGGTTTTTTGTTTTAAATTTTATATGTTTTATTAGTTTTCAAATAAAACGTATTTAGCACATTGACCGTTTGGTTGAACTTGTTGGTCTGCTAAGAAAACTGAGTATTGGTCAGCTATAAAAGCATTTTCTGGAGAACAACCACTACCTACAGTGGTAGCATCAGTAGTAGCAGTTTTAACTTGTGTACCCAAACAGTGTGACAATTTGTTTGGAGCACGAGTACCATTTACGTCAACAATTGCTTTACAGATATCAGCACGACCTGCTGAAGTAACTTTACAGTTTTTAGATGTGTTTGGAAATGATAGAGCCATACCATCAGCAAAGAACACTGTATAGTTCGAATTTACACTACCACCAAACATACGAGTCGCAGCAGTATCTGCCTTACCGTTAATTGTTTTTGTAACGTGCATTCTACCAATTAAGATACCCAAGATAGATGTTGTTGGGTCTGTAGCAGTAGAAACAGTATCTGAAAAATCTACATAGTTTAGAGCAACACTCATAGTAATTGCTTGGTTTGTTGTAGAAAGTATTTTCTTAAACCCTGTTTTAAATTCCATTTTGTTAGTGTTTGTCATCAACGTTGGGATAGTCATTGCGGCAACAGTACCGATGATAGCCAATGTGATTAAAACTTCAGCAAGGGTGAAACCTGATCTTTTGTCCATAAAATAATCCTTTATTACTATATGCGATTAATACAAGTATGCTATCACTAACTCATTCTAAAATCAACCTATTGAGATAAATGTCATCTAAAAGAAGTAGTTACGACATAAATTGCTTACATTTATATAATACCATAGAACTAGTTCTTTATAACACCAAAAGGCTATATATTTACAAAACTTAATAATTAATTTTTAGTAAATCGTCAAAATACGCACCAGTATTGAGTTTTAGAAAATCAGCTGAAAACCATGTCCCTACATGGTTTCAAGGATATTCAAACCTGCCAAATGCCCACTAGTCCAACAGTTTTGGAGGTTATACCCACCACAAAAGCCGTCTATATCTAGGATTTCGCCACAAAAGTATAATTTTTCTATCAATTTTGACTCAAAATTTGAAGTAATTTTTGACAAATCCACACCCCCCGAAAAGACCGTTTCACCACCCTTTCTAGGTTTTACAAAGGTCATAGAAAAACCCTCTATAGACTCAAGAAGTAATACTTTAGTATTAGTTTTTAATGAATTGCATTTAATTTCACCATCTATTTTCAAAAAATCCAGCAAATAATTCACAAAAGATTTTGGCATAAAGTCGCACAGTACAGTCTTAATCGCTTTATTATTGCCATTTTTCAGAGCTGACTCAATTTTATCCAAATCTTTTACAAGTTGAATTTTTACCTCAAAAGGGTATTCTACTCGAGAATTAACCGATGAGAGTTTAAAAATTACTGGACCAGATACTCCATTATCCGTAAAGAGCATATCACCCTCAAGAACTATTTTTTTATACTTAAGAATTACCCCCTTCAAAACTACTCCTTTTAGAGTAGAAACATCACACTTTGTGATTAGACCACACAAAGAAGGTTTAAGTTCTATTAATTTATGTGGCAATTTATTTAGAAATTGCAAGCCATTATGAGTTCCTATAGCAACCACAACATAATCATATATATATTTATTATTAGCAGTTCTTACATAAAATTTTTCATCAATTTTTTGAATATCTAATACTTTTTCTTGTAAAAACTTTGTTTTCTTCAAATGACAAAGCATTTTATTTCTAACATCTTTTGCAGAATTAGATTCAGGAAAAATTCTACCATCCTCTTGTGCATAAGTTTTTACGCCAATACTTTCAAAAAACTCCAATGTATCAGCTGTAGAAAACTTTGAAAAAGGCGAATACAAAAACTTTTCACCTCTTGGGTATGCATGAGCTAATTCTTTAAAATCATATTCATCATGAGCTAAATTACATCTGCCACCACCTGTTGCAAGTAGAGTCAACAGTGGTTTTGACATATCAAATAGCGTAACATCACAATTATCAGCAATTGTAATAGCACACATACAACCTGCAGGCCCTGCACCTATAATTGCAACCTTCGGCTTAGATATCAACCCTTGTTCCATATAAAAATACCATTTCTGGATTTTCTAATTCATCATGTAATTCCATAACAGATTTTTTCAACTCAGGATGTACAAAATCTGGAGATAGTTCCAACATCGGAACTAATGTAAATGCTCTCTTATGGAAATATTTATGAGGTATTACCAAATTTTCTGTATAAATTATTTCTCTATCATAGAACAAGATATCAATATCAATTGTTCTATCACCATAAAAACCTTCTGTTTCTCTATCACGTCCTAATTGTGCTTCAACTTGGTTACACAATTTCAACAAATCTTGTGGAGAATATTCTGTCTTAATCTCAATAACTGCATTTACAAACCAATTGCTTGAATCAGTCTGCCAAGGTTCTGTTTCATAAAAAGCAGATGTTCTTATCAACTCAACTTGTTTATCTTGATTTAGCAAACTAGTCGCTTGTTGTATAAAACCGACTCTATCTCCTTTATTTGAACCTAAACTTAAATATACTAATGCCATAAAACAATTGTACAGTTTTTTGAAACTTTGTCAATCATGTTAATAAATTATTAAATACTTACAAAAAGTGGTATAATATATACATGAAGAAAAAAGTTATTGCATATTTGCACACACATTGGGACAGAGAATGGTACAGAGAATTTGAAGTATTCAGAATACGTCTTTTAAGAGTGTTCGACAATGTCCTAAATTTATTAGAACAAAATAAAATTCCATCATTCTATTTTGATGGACAAGTTGGCGCATTATTAGATTATTTACAAATTAGACCAGAAAAAGAAATCTTAGTAAAAAAATTAATCAAAGAAAAACGTCTTTTTGTAGGTCCTTGTTACTGTCTTGTGGACGAGTATTTGTGCGACAAAATAACTTTTGAAAAGAATTTAGAAATAGGTTTAAAAATATCAAGAGAACTTGGCTGTGAAGATTTTATCGGATATCTTGCAGATACTTTCGGACACAGCAAAAACATTCCGACATCTTTCCAAAAATACGGAATAGATAAAGCAGTTGTATGGAGAGGTTGTGGAGATATTCCTGCAGAATTCAAATATATGGGAATTGATTGTGTAAACCTTGTCCGTGGATATTTTATGGATATTTTTGCTACGAACTTAACTCTTGAAGAAAAAGCTAACTTTTTAAAAACAAATTTAGATAAAATTGCAGAAAAATCTTCAAATACTTTATTAATGCCAATTGGCGCTGACCATTTAGGCGTTCCAGAAAATATAACTTCTCAAATTAGAGAAGTTAACACATTACTTGAAGATTACCAAATAGTCTTGGGTTCACCATTTGATTATTTTAAAGAAGTAAAAAATAATTTTAAATATGAACATAATGATGAGCTTCGTGATAATTCATTGACCTTTATTCTTCAAGGTTGCTACTCTGCAAGAATGGATTTAAAAAAATTACGCACAAAAGCTTCGTATATGTTGGATTTAGCAAACAGAGCTCAAAAACATTTTAATTTAAAATACGACAGCCTAATCGAATACGCATACAAATTACTAATCGAAAACATGGCTCATGACGGTATTTGTGGATGTTCAACGGATGATGTACATTTTGAAAATACCTTAAAATACAAAAAGGTTCTTCAAATTGCCCAAACAATTATTGACGAAGTACATTTCAAATTATCAGACGCATTTGTAATGAATTTTGGTGATGAAACTTATTCAGGAGTTGTAGAATTTGACTCAGAACTTGATTTACCGTTCCAAAAAGTTGCAACTCGTAAAGGTTTTGAAAACGAAATACTTCAAGATACATTAAGAATTCCAGTAACAGAAGATTTCAAAAATATATATACGTATCTTATTGAGGTAAAAAATCTTCAACCGACAGAAATGCGTGAAAAAATTGAATCGAACGCTGAAACCGATTTAGAAATTGGTGAAAATTACATAAAAAATTCAAAAATAAATATTGAAATCATAAATGGAAAAATTAAAGTAAACAATATAAAAAATTTCCTTGAAATACGTAATTTTAAAGATCTTGGAGATACTTACAATTTTGCACCAGAAGAAACTGATTATGGCAAAGTTGAAGAAATTTTATCCTCAGAAATTGCGTTAAAAGGCGATTTGAGATGCACTTTAAAACTAGTTACAGAAAATTCTAATATATATATATCATTAGACAAAAATTCTGATAGCCTTGATTTCAAAGTGGTTTACAACAACAAAAAAGAAAATCACAAAATTCAAGCTGTAATAAATACAACAAAGCCTATCGTTGAAACATATTCAGAAGATATGAACGAACTTATCAAACGTGAATTCAACCCTGATTATGACATTAGAAAAAATTTACCAAAAACAAAAGGTATTGAAGCACCAACAAATACTGCGCCAATGCAACGCTATGTTAATGCAAACAACATTGGCATAGTAACAAAAGGCTTGAACGAATACGAAGTATTTAAAAATACAATAGCAATAACCCTTCTACGTGCAACAGGCATTATTTCAAACCCTAAAAATCCTGCTCGTTCTACTCCTGCAGGTCCACCGTTGCCTCTAAATGATGCGCAAATGCTTGGCAAAAATGTTTGTGAATTCTCCGTATCCTTCCACGATATAGAAAATTACAAAAAATATATTCAACATGTATATAATTATGTAATATAAATATAAATTTATAAACAATAAAAACTAGGGCGAACGCTTTGCGTTCGCCCTAGTTTTTTTATTGTTCAAAATTACTTAGTTTTTTTATATAAAGGTTGAAGCTTTTTAGCTTGTTGAGGAATTACACCTTCTTCAATTGGAAGATATACTCTATAATCAATATCTGCAAAGCAGTTATCAATATCTTCAATTTCGTGTAATTTAGCTTCATCAATATTACCAGATTCTATCATATCGGCAATTAATTCAAATCTATCAACATGTTCTCTAAATCTATCTGTCGCATAGTCTTTAGCTTGCCATGTTGTGATTAAGAAAGGCCAATCTGAAGATTGAAGTAATAAGTTTTCTCTAGCTAATTGACTTAAAGCTCTTAATAATAACTTATCTTCTGGTTTTTCTTCATATTTAGAAACCACATCATTAATACGTTTTTCGCAAGAATGAATAATTGGCCACATCCATTCAGTTAAGTGATTCATCCAAACATAGAAGTGACCACCTTGTCCCCAAGAAGATTCAGGGATTTGGATAGCTTCTTTTGGTGGATATTTTTTAAGATATGCACCAGCTGTCATCATTTCTACATCTTTATGGTAATCGTGTAATTTTTTGATTACTTGTTTAATGAATTCAACACCTTCGAACCACCAGTGACCAAACAATTCTGTATCAAATGATACCATTACTAGACCTTCTTTACCGTCGTGAGAATTTTTGTAATCTCTTAACAAGTTTTCGATTAAGTGTGTATAGTGGTCTGAGTTTTCACATACTTTATTTTGAGCCAATACTGGATCATAAAGCATTTTATCACCTAAATCAGTTGTTGAAGAAGTAATTCTCCAATATTGCATACCTGATTTGTCGTCTTTTTTATGGAATTCTCTAAAGCAACCGTCACCAGGATAACCATCTGCAGCTGACCAAACTTGGTAACCTGCTCTATCGTTTCTACCCATAACAGCAACTTGTGCATCTGGTAACCAGTATGCCGAATATGTGTCATAACCAGTTAATTCACGTTTTGGTAATGGAATATATTCAATATTACCGTACATACCAACAACTCTTCTATGACCAATTGAATTACCACCTTCAATTACGTGTGATTCTGTAAAGAAGTATTGGATATCATTGTTTTGTAAAGTTACTTCAATTGCAGGTCTCCATTTTTTCTTTCCATCTGAACCTGTATATTCATAACCTTGTCTATAAGCACATTCAGGCAACCATGCACCCATTGCTTTTTTACCGAATAATCTCTTAGTTGTATCAGAACCAACTTTGAATTGTGCATTCAAGTTAGAATCAGTTGCTAACAATGGTGAAAAACCGTGAGTAGCACCTGAAGTTGTTATTTCAATACAACCTAAATCTTGGTATTTTTTGAAATATTTAATCAAGTTCATTTCGTATTTATTTACGAAATCATCTTTTAATTTTGTGAAATGATTTAAATAATAATCAGCTAAATATCTTAAGTGTTGAGAGTGAGCCACATTTGGATCAGGATATCTTTCAACATCTTCCGAAACAGCTTTAATTCTTGAGTCAAGGTATTCAACAAAACCTTGGTTTAAGTGTTCATCAATAAGTTGTTCACCCAAAATTGGAGTGATACCAACAGTTAAATTTGCCTTAATACCTTCATCGTATAATTCGCTAATAGCATTTAATAATGGAACGTATGTTTCTGCCATACATTCATACAAGTTTTCTTCACCGAACGGCCACATACCTGCTTTTCTATAATAGGGTAAATGACTGTGTAGCATAAAAACGAATTGTCCTAGTGACATGAGTGCCTCCGTTCTCTCTGTATTTTAAGTTAATGTAAATCTCTACACTTTATTTACATAGATTATATATCAAAAAATAATTATTTCTATAGTCATTTAAGATGATAATTCTAATAATGTTACAAAATTTAAAAAATACATGTTGAAAAATATTTTTTTGTACTAAAATAGAGTTACTCACCAAACCTCAACAAGTTGCGTAGTCATTAAACGCACAATGTTAAGAAAGAAGGGAAAACAAATGGCAAACATTAAGTCAGCAAAAAAAAGAATTTTAACGGCAGAAAAAAATAGATTGCAAAACGTTGCAATGAAAACATCTATCAAAACTGCAATTAAAAAAGTTCTTGAATTAGCAACAGCAAAAAATCAAGATGAATTAAAAGGCGCATTATCAAAAGTTTACCAACTTTGCGATAAAGCAGTTTCTAAAGGTATTTTACACAAAAACACAGCTTCAAGAAAAAAATCAAGATTAACAATTGCTGTAAACAAATTATTAGCTGAATAATTAATTTGTAAAAATGATTAAAAAGGGCGAAGTTACAATGAACTTCGCCCTTTCATTTTATGTAAAAAAATATTTCTAAAAAAATATTTTTTATAGGTGATTACATATTTTTGAGGTAAACTAAAAACGTAGGGGTGAACAGGTTATATCGGGCTGTCGGAGTAAATGCACACACAACAAAAACCAGTCATAGACTTAAGAGCATACAAAGATTTAATAGAAACCGTTGCAAAAGTAGAGTATTCTAAGCTTTCAACTGGTACTCATCTTGTCGACTACCAAGAACTTGTAAACCTTAATACCCACACCTTATATATTCTTTTTAAAAACGGCAAACCTGAAGATTACAATAACGCCTACCTTTCAACTGCAATGAAATGGGCTATTAGAAACGAAATCAGAAGAAGATACAGATGGTATTCTCTAAAACAAAAAAAACTTGATATGGAATCAGGAGAAGAACTAAGAGCAGCCGTTTATAAGTCAATTCTTTCTATTGAAGAAATGGCTGATTCTGATAATCCTACTCAAATTAAGGATAGTAGCAAAAATCCAGAAGAAAATTACGAATTCTTCCAATTAAAAAATAAAATTATGAAGGCTTTAGAAACAATTCCTGAAAGAGAAAAAGAATTTATTGAACAAAAATTTTTCAAAGACAAAAAACTTAGAGAAATGGCCGTAGAATACAAAATTTCAGAATCAAGAATTTCAAGAATTATTCAAACAGGTTTGAACAGAATAAAAAAACAACTTTCAGAACAAGGGATAATAGAATGACAACAATATTTGAAAAAAATATAGATACATTAAAAGAAGAAAAAAAAGAGTGCACTTGTATTCCAAAAGAATTATTGAGAAAAAGTTCTCTTAATTTACCTCAATTAACAGAACTTGAAGTTATGCGCCATTACAAAGGTCTTTCAGACAAGAACTTTTGTATTGAAAAAGGTTTTTATCCACTTGGTTCATGCACAATGAAGTACAACCCAAAAGTAAATGAATACTTAGCAAACCTAGACAACTTCTTGAATATTCACCCTCATACAGCCGAAGAAGATGCGCAAGGTTCACTAGAATTGATGTACAAACTTCAAGAGGCTTTAAAAGAAATAACTGGTATGTCTGCAATAACATTGCAACCTGCTGCAGGTGCGCATGGCGAACTTACAGGGATGATGGTTATTAAAAAATACTTTGAAGTTAAAGGCGAAAATAGAAAAAAAGTTATCATTCCTGATTCTGCACACGGCACAAACCCTGCAAGTGCACATACTTGTGGATTTGACATAGTAGAAATTAAATCAAATGAAAAAGGCCAAGTTGATATTGAAGCATTAAAATCTGTTTTAGACAAAGACGTTGCAGCAATAATGATGACAAATCCGAATACTCTAGGTATTTTCGAAGAAAATGTTTTAGAAATATCTAAGATAATGCACGAAAATGGCTCATTATTGTACTACGATGGAGCAAACTTCAACGCAATTATGGGACACACAAACCCTTACAAAATGGGTTTTGACGTAGTGCATTTAAATTTACACAAAACCTTTGCAACACCACACGGTGGAGGTGGTCCAGGGGCAGGACCTGTTGGTGTTGTAGAAGAGTTAAAAGAATTTTTACCAACTCCAGTAGTGGAATTTGACGGCAAAAAATATTACAAAAATTATAACTTAAAACACACAATCGGACAGGTTAAGGCTTTTTATGGAAACTTTAGTGTGCTGGTTAAAGCTTACGCATACATTCTTTTGTGTGGTAAAAACTTGAAATTAGCCACAGAAGATGCTGTATTAAATGCTAATTACATAAAAGAAAAACTTAAAAATTACTATAAAACTCCATACGATGAACCTTGTATGCATGAATTTGTAATTTCTGCAGATAATCAAAAGGAAGAATTTGAAGTATCAGCACTAAACATTGCAAAAAGACTGATGGACTACGATATTCACCCACCAACAATATATTTTCCATTGATTGTACACGAAGCAATGATGATTGAACCAACAGAATCTGAAACAAAACATGTGCTAGATAATTTTATTGATGTTATGATTAAAATAGCTCAAGAAGCAAAAGAAAATTCTGATGAAGTAAAAAATGCTCCGTCAACAACAATAGTTAAGAAAATAGACGAAACTCTAGCAGCAAGAAAACCTGATTTGAGTTTTAAAGGATAAAAGAATAATGGCAAAAAAAGAAGAAAAAAAGAGAGTAAAAGTAGCGTTTCCTCACATGGGAACAATATGTATAGGCTGGGCAGCAGCATTAAGAAAAGTTGGAATTGAACCATATATTCCACCATACACAAGTAAAAAAACACTTTCTTATGGCACAAAATATTCACCAGAAGCTGTATGCTTACCATACAAATTAATTTTAGGTAACTTTATTGAAGCAATCGAAGGTGGCGTTGATTATGTAGCAATGATTACATCACCAGGGATTTGCAGACTTGGAGAATACGGAACAAATATTCAAGAAACACTTTCAGACCTAGGTTACCACGCAAATTATATTGAATTATCTTTGTATGACGGTATTAAAGGTTTATTTGATTTCTTAAAAAGATTAACAGGTAAAAACGACCCTATTTTATTTTCAAGAGCAATCGTTTTAATCACAAGAATTATTTTCTTGCTTGATGACCTTGATACAGCATTATCGTATTATAGAGCAAGAGAAGTTGTTTTTGGCGAAGCTGAAAAACACTACAAAAAAGCTCTTAGATTGATTTCAAATGTTAGCAACACAAGAATGCTAAGTTCATGCAGAAAACGTGTATTCAAAGAAATGGCAAAAACAGAAATTGACCCAAACAGAGAAGTTCTATATGTTGACTTAACAGGTGAAATTTTCTTAGTTTGCGATAAATTCTCTAACCAAAATATTGAAAGAGAACTTGGAAAAATGGGCGTTCAAACAAGAAGAAGTCTTACTGTAGGAAGTTTCTTAAAAGACGCAATCATTCCAAAAATCTTTAGAAAAAATGATGAAGAAACTCACCTTGAAAGAGCAGAAAGAATGGCAAAGCCTTATCTTATGAGAGATATCGGTGGTGATGCATTGGAATGCGTATCAGATGTAGCTTATGCAAACGCAAAAGGTAAAGATGGTATCATTCACATTTCACCATTTACTTGTATGCCAGAAATTATGTCACAAAATATCTTCCCTAAAATGAGAGAAGAACATGACATTCCAATTTTAAGCTTGGTAATGGACGAACAAACAGGTAAAGCTGGTTACATCACAAGACTTGAAGCCTTTGTTGATTTAATGAGAAGAAAAAAACGCAAAATTCAACAGCAAACACAGAAAGAAGAGGCTACAGTATAGATGATTAAATGCTTTAAAGAAGCTTTTGAATTAGCTTACGAAAACTTAATTTGTGTTTCACCACTATTAATTTTTATGATTGCAGTAACACTATACCTTGGTGCAGCAAGAACTTCAATCATTAACGCTTTTTCATTATGCTTATCAATTGTTGCCTTAATCATTATGTTTGCAATCTTTTTTGCAGGTTGGTTCTACATGATAAAAATGGCAATTGTTAATACAAGCTTTAGTATCATCGACTTGAAGAAAGACTTTGAATTACTAAAATTCTTTTCAACAGGTGTATCAGATTATTTCGTAACCTTTATATATTTTATATTATGTTCATTAACAATTTTAGGAATTGTATATGCATCTGATTACTTTATAGCAATGAAATTCATTGGTAATGTGGGCTTAGAATTAAACAATATTGTAAAACTTGAAGATATTTCTAGTTGGCAATACCTACTTGTTGATTTGACTTATTCTCAAATCATAAAACTTTCGGGTTGGTTATTTTTATTTACCGTATCTTCAATAATATATGCACTATTCACGCTTATGTGGGTTCCATATTTAATGTTTAGAACAAAAAATGTATTTAAAGCATTATGGTATTCTATAGTTGATGCGTTTACTTCACCTAAAATTTTAACTTTATTATTGAGTTTGATAATTATTAACTTTGTATTTGCAATAATAAATTCTTATATTATGCTAAATCCAATATTATATTTTATAATGACAATTGCATACATTTTCTTTATTGTACAAATGTCAATGTTAATATTCTTGTATTACTACAAAAAATATACTTATGAACACGAAGACTAAACCAAAAGTTATAGCAATAGCAGCACCAACAGCCTCTGGCAAAACAAGTTATGCAATTGAACTTGCAAAAGAAATAAGAGGCGAAATTGTTTCTGCTGATTCCCGAATTATCTACAAAGGTTTTGATATAGCTTGCGCAAAACCAACAAAAGAGGAAATGCAAGATGTTAAACATTATATGATTGATATTGTTGAACCAGAAGTTGATTATAGTGTAGCAAATTATGTTGATGACGCAACAGACGCAATAAATAAAATCTTAGCCCAAAATAAGACTCCAATTATCGTTGGTGGAACAGGCTTGTATTTTAGAGCGTTGCTTGAAGGTTGGGATTTACCTAGAGTTGAACCTAATTATGAACTTAGAGAACAATTAGAACAATTAGCAATTGAAGAACTTTTAGAAAAACTAAAAACTCTTGATGAAAAAACTTATGCTCAAATGAACAAAGAACCTAAAAAAAGAAAAATTATAAGAGCAATTGAAGTATGCAAATCTCTTGGTGAACCGATGTCGAATATTTCTAATCAAAAAGAAAAACCATATGAGGTTGAGTGGATTGGAATAGGAATGACAAGAGAAGAACTCTATGAAAGAGTAAATAAAAGAGTTGATTTAATGGTGGAACAAGGAGTTGTCGAAGAAACAAAACACCTGTTAGAAAAACACGGGCGTATAAAAAATCTAATTTCTACAATTGGATATAATGAAATTATACAGTACTTGGATAATGAAATCACGTTAGATAGAGCAATTGAACTAATAAAACAACATTCTCGAAATTATGCAAAAAGACAACTAACATGGTTTAGAAAAAATGCAAATTTAGATTATAAAGATAGCTAAGAAAAAGAGGGCGAACCTATCAGGTTCGCCCTCTTTTTCTTTAAAACTTATTATTTGCTAACTGTAGTAGCAGCACCTGCAAGGTTTGTACAGAATGCTGTAAAGCTACCTAAAATATTAGCGACTTTTTTACCTGTTTTAGATTCAGCAGCTTTTGCAAGAGGTTCTAAAGCTTTGTTATCTTTAGCAGCTTCTTTAATAGAATCTGTGATACCATCTGAATAAGCAGCTTTATCAGTTTCTACATTCTTTTTAAATTCATCTGCGCCTTGAGATAAATTTGTAATTGTTGCCATAGTTTTTTGAGTTTTATCAATAGCATCAATAGCATTGATTTTTGGCAATGTGGCTCTAAATGAAACATTTGAAACAGGTCTAATCATATAACACTTACCTTCCTACACGTCATCGTCATCATGTGTATCAAATTCTGGTTCGTCGTAACTACCAGATGTTGGACTATCATCATTATAGCTATCTGCACTAGCTTTGTCAATAGCATTATCTACTAAATCTTCAGTTTGTTCAGAAACAGGTTTTTTAACAAGACCAAAGTCTTTCATAGCAACACCAAGAGCTGCACCACCTGCAATTGTATTAACAACAATTTTATCTATATTTAACTTTTTAACTCTGTCTACTAAATTTGTTACTTTACCAGCATTTTCAGCTGATTTTTTACCAACTTGTTCAACGATTTTATCAGTACCTTTACCCAAAGCACCTGTAATCATATCTGCAGCTTTACCCAAACAAATTTTTGTAGCTGTAAACGCAATTGCAACACCTAAGGCTTTTGTTGCAAATTTGCTAATTTTACCTAAAATACCATTATCATCAGAATTTTCAGACATTCTTCTGAATTCATCTTGTTTGTCACGTAAGGTAGCCAAATCAGGAGTGCCACCTTTAAATGACACTTGACCTTGAGGCTTAGCCAATTTGTTTAAATATATTTGATTAGTATTAATTGAATTAACTGACTGCATTTTTAATCACACTAAAAATATTTATAAACTACCTACATAAAAATAAAAACATTCATTTCAAATTTTTTGCTATTTAAAACAAAAAATTTAGAACTTTTGTTACAATCGTTAACATGTCAAAAAGCGCATGGCTACATGGTTTTAGCATGCTTTATAAATTTAAAAGAAAAACTCTGAAGCCCCACAAAATAGCAAAAAAAATAGCTGCTACTGCAGCTAGTACTTCATAATCTTGGGAGGAGATTTGGGGATAGTTGTACATGCATGATAATTCAAGAAATTTTTTTTTGTTAGCTCCATGCCGTTTATTTTTACAATTCGTTACAATTTGAATTAAAACATAAACAAAAATGAGTATTCATCATGGTTTTAAGGTTTGTCAAGAATTTTTATTATATAATAATTTTATACAAATAAAGAAGGAGAAAATTATGTATCAAAGTGTTAGAGCAAGTCACATTCTTGTACAAACAGAAGATGAAGCTAAAAATTTATTAGCAGATATTAACGCAGGCAAATTAGCATTTGAAGATGCTGCAGCTATGCATTCACTTTGTCCATCAGGTGCTAGAGGTGGAGATTTAGGATTTTTCACAAAAGGTCAAATGGTTAAACCATTCGAAGACGCAGCTTTCTCAATGAAAAAAGGTGAAGTTTCAAATCCTATTCAAACACAATTCGGATGGCACTTAATCGAATTAACAGACGTAAAGGAAGCTTAATTTATGCAAGAATTTCTAAAACAAAATAATTTAGATTATGTAATTATTAATTCTACTAACAAGTTTTTAGTAGAATACAATGTTTTAGAGGAAAATTCAAGATATTTTCTCACAGGATTTTCTGGCTCAACTGGTGATGCTTTAGCATCTTGTGAGGGAAATATCTATCTTTTTGTTGACGGAAGATATCACGAACAAGCAGATAGAGAATGTGATTTAGATAAAATTACAGTTGTTAAATTACAACAAAACCAAAGCTTTTTAGAAGAAGCGACAAATAGAATCAAACCAAATTCAACACTCGGTATCATAGGAGAAAAAACTTCAGTTTATAGATACGAATGTTTAAAAACAATTTTAGAATACAAAAATGTAAAAATAAAAGTTTTAGACAAAGACCCATTTATGAAAACACAAGAAAAAGAAGTTAAAACTCTTGCTACAATTGATAAAAGCATTACAGGATTAACTTCAAGCGACAAAATAAAAGAAGTTCAAAAAGGGTTAAGCAAAAACGAAGCACAACTTTTCACAAACCTTGAAGAAGTATCCTACATAACAAATTTAAGAGATTTTTCAAAAGCTTATTCAACAGCAATAAACGGAAAAGTTTTAGTAAAAAAAGAAGTTGCAATTCTATTCTGTGACAACAAAGTTGAAAGTACAGAAATCGAAGTAAAACCGTTATCCGAATTCACAAATAGCCTAGAAGGGTTAAAAACAGTATATTTTGACAAAATCAGCACAAATATGGCTGATTATTTAGCTATAAAAAGCATTGCAGAACCTGTACAATCAAATATTATTTCAAAAATGAAATCAGTAAAAACCCATTCAGAGCTTGAACACTACAAAGAATGTTTCAAACGCACAGACAAAGCCGTTTTTGAAATAAGAGAATACATTAACAACAACGAAAATATTTCTGAAAAAGATATAGCAGAAAATTTAGAAAAAGCTTTCAAAAAATACGGAGCAAAATTACTATCATTCAAATCAATTGTTGCAAAAGACCAAAATTCTGCACTTGCACATTACTCAAAAAGCTCTGAAAAAGAAATAATGAAGGATGGTTCACTTGTCTTAATTGATTGTGGTGCATATTACGAAGGGGGCTACGCAACAGATATAACAAGAGTTTTTGTAAAAGGTACACCAACAGAAGAACAAAAAATAATTTATACAACAGTATTAAAATCGAGTTTACACGCTTTTAACACGCCAATAACTGACGAAACTACAGGTTATGACATAGACAAAGTTGCAAGAGATTTATTAAACAAAATCGCACCTAAAAACTTTGAATTCTCGCACGGATTAGGTCACGGAATAGGTATTAGTGTTCACGAACAACCACCTAGACTTTCTCCAGCAGACTCTTCAAAAACAATCCTTGAAGACAATATGTGTTTCACAATTGAACCAGGAATATATTTTAAAGATTTTGGTGGTGTTAGACTTGAAAACTCAGTATATATGAAAGACAGAAAAATTCATTCTTTCTCAAGAATGTGTTACGAAAAGAAATTAATTAATTTTGATATGTTAACAGATACTGAAAAAGAATGGCTAAAAGATTTTGAGGTTCAATAATGGAAATTACGAGCGTAAATAACGATTTGGTAAAAGAAGTTGTTAAACTTCAACAAAAAAAACACAGAGATGAAACAAAAAAATTCCTTCTTGAAGGATATAAAGCTGTAGAAGAAGCTATTTCGTCTAAAATAAAACTTGATAAAATCCTTCTAAAAAAAGGGGCAAAACATAATTTTGACGAGAAAAATGTAATTTACGTCTCAGAACAAGTTTTAAAAAAAATTTCAACAACAACAACAGCTCCAGAAATTGTTGCCATAGGATTTCAAAGAACATACAATCTTGATATTTTAAAAGACGCAAAGAAGGTTGCACTATTTGAAAACATAAATGATTTAGGAAATTTAGGCACAATTCTTAGAACTTCGACTGCTGTAGATATTGATGCAATAATACTTTTCGGAGATACAGTAGATATTTATAATCCAAAATGTGTTAGAGCTTCTGTTGGAAACCTTTGGAAAACACCTGTTTTCAATGTCAAAGACATTTCTGTTTTAGAAAAATATTTTGGAGATTTTGATAGAATTGCAACTCTTCCAAAAGCAAATGATACAGTAGATTTAAAAGATTATCAAACAAAAAACAAAACTCTTGTAATGTTTGGCGCAGAAAGTTCAGGTTTGTCTGATAGCTTAATAAATTTTGCCACAACAAAAATGACAATAGAAATGAAGAACAATGTTGAATCACTTAATTTAAGTATTAGTGCAGGAATTGTTTTGTATAAACTATTTTTGTTGTAAAATATTTTTATGAACACTAGCGAAATGGAAAAGATTTGGGAAGATGTGAAAAAGGTATTGCAAAAAAGCATACCAGAATCGTCTTATGAAACTTGGGTTGAGCCATTAGAGATAATTGAATTTGAAGATAATCAAATCAAACTTATTTCTGGTCAAGCTATCGCTATTGAATATTTAAAGAAAAATCATTACCCTGAAATCCTTGAAGGCTTTAAAAAAGTATTAAATCAGGATGTAACAGTATCTCTTGAAGTTGATAAAGAAACTTTTGACAAAATCAAAAAAACAAAAATCAAAGAAGAAAAAAGAGAAGAAAAAGCTTTAAAAAAAGAAGAAGAGCATAAAAAATCTATCGAAAATTTAGGCTATGTTCAGTCTATGAACATAAATTTAAAATATAGATTTGACAATTTTGTAACCGATGAAAACAACAAAAATGCAAAACTTGCAGCACAAATGGTTGCAAACGAACCGAATGCAAAATATAATCCACTTTATATTCAAGGTGGTTCAGGATTGGGCAAAACTCACTTGATGCAAGCCATTGGTCACGCACTTATTAGCAATAAAAGTATTCAATGCATTAAGTCAGAAGATTTTATTAACGAATATATTAATAGTACAGCAAGAAACAAAGATTTTAACAAAAGTAATTTAATGAACAAATTTAGAAACAGATACAGAAACATTGATGTTCTATTAATTGACGATATTCAATTTTTTGAAGGCAAAAAACAATGTATGGAAGAACTTTTCAACACATTTGATGCTCTTCATAACGCAAATAAACAAATCGTTTTGACTTCTGACAGACTACCAAAAGATATGCCAGAAATGCCAAATAGATTAATCACAAGATTTGAACAAGGTTTAGTAGTGGAAATTCAACCACCAAAAGAAGAAACACGAGTAAAAATCTTAGAAAACCTTGCAAATTCAAAAAATCTAACTGTTCCAGAAGAAGTTTTCAAATATATCGCACAAAACTTTAAAAATAATGTTAGAGAACTTGAAGGCGCATTCAATAAAGTTGAGGCATTTGCATCATTCGAAGATGCAGAGATATCGTTAGAATTTGCAAAACATATTCTAAAATGCGAAGAAAGAAATGAACTTACAATAGAAACTATCGCAGAAAAAATAACAAAAAAATACGGTATTTCTATAGTTGATGTAAAATCTTCTGCAAGAAGTGCAAACATCTCTAAACCGAGAAAAATCATAGCTTATATTTCAAGAGAATATTTAAAACTAAAACTTGAAGATATCGCTAAATTTTTAGATAAAAAACACCAAACAGTTATGTATGGTAGCGACCAAATAAAAGAAAAAATCAAAAAAGATTCAAACTTAAAAAAAGAAGTTCAAGAAATATTAAAGGACTTAAATTTATAAGATAACCCAAAAGGGGCGTCAGCTTTGCTGACGCCCCTTTTGGGTTTGAAGAAGAAGAGGCGAAAGTTGGAGTCCAACTTTCGCCTCTTCAAAAGTCTATATCTTTATTTCAGTAAACTACCAAGCTAAAGATTCTTTTCTCATAGAATTCATATTTCTGTTAGAGATTTCTCTTAAGTTTTTGATAACAGCTAACATTTGAATTTGAGATTCTAATTTGTTAACGCAAGAACCACAACCGATAGCGCTAGCACCAGCAGCGAAAGCCATAGAAGCTGTAACTGTGTTGATGTTAGAAGCTGTCATGATTGGTAATTCAACGTTTCTTGATAATTCAATTGTGTTAGAAAGAGTTAATTCAGCTCTGTTTAACCAAGTTCTTGTGCTTTCTAAGTTAGATTCATTAGCAACATAACCTTCTGTTTGAATCATATCGATGTTTAATGCTTCTAATTCTCTGGCTAAAGAAATTTGATCATTGATTGAAATAGAACCAGGGATTGTTACGCAGAACATAACGTTTGATCTGTTTTCTTCAATCATTGATAAAGTTTCACGAACTAAGCTTAAAACTTCCATAGATGAGAAGCTTCTGCCTTCTCTGTATAATGCATCAAAGTTACCTAATTCGATAGCGTCAACGTGGTGAACGTTAACAGCTTCAGCTAATTCAGTTGGGTTAACTGATGAAGCGAATAAAGCGATTGAAGAGTTTGAAGTTTCAATCATATCTTTAACCATAGATAATACATTGTGGTTAGCAGAAACGTCAACAGCGTCAGCACCAGCTTCGATAGCTGATGAAACAACCATTTTTACTCTGTCTAAATCAATATTATTAATACCAGAAATAATTTTTAAAGCTCTTTTTTCGTTTAAAGCTCTTTTAAATGTTTCAATATTTCTCATAATTTCTCCTTTCCTACCTAATTAAATTATGAATATTTTTGCAAATAAATTATAAATTAAAAAAATAATAATTACAAGAATAATACTAAAAAATATTACATAGGTAGTAAACTTTTTTAATAAAGGATTTACAATGGTTTCAAAGGAGTGGGGAGAAATGTTTTTAAAAGAAATCAAAAAAAATTTTGCAGTAATTTTTATATTATTTTTATTTGGTTTAAATCCTGCCATGAGTTATGACATGGAAGAAACCTCAATGATAAATGTTTATGAAAAAATAAATCCAGCGATTGTCGCTATAGATGCAGAACTTGAAGTCGGAATTTCTGGTGGAACAGGTTGCGTTATAGATAAAAATGGAACAATTTTAACAAGTCGACATGTCATTGAAAACAGCAAGAAAATTGACGTGACGACTTATGATGGAAAAACATATAAAGCAACAGTTGTACCAACAAAAAACAAAAGTGACCTTGCATTAATAAAGATTTCACCTAAAAAAGCTTTAAATGTAATTACTTTAGGAAATTCAGACACCTTAAAAGTTGGTCAAAAAATACTTGCTATTGGAAATCCATTCGGTTTTTCAGGAACACTAACACAAGGTATCGTTTCAAGAATTGATTATGCAAGAAAGAAAATTCAAACAGATGCTGCTATTAATCCAGGATGCTCAGGTGGACCAATATTAAATACAACAGGAGAAGTCGTTGGTATTAGCCAATCAATATACAATCCTGATAATAATATTTCAAATATTGGTATTGGCTTTGCAATTCCTGCAGATGAAGTTAAAAAATTTATCGCACATAATAGCAAATAAAAACATGTTACAAACATGTTACAAACAAGTTACAAGTAAAGCAATTATTTTAAGTTCTCCGTTTTTATATAAAGGTAAGTGTAGACAAGGGTGAACTATATGGGAATGGATGTATCAAACTTTTACGCAATAAATACCATAGATAAAGGTAATGGACAAAAAGGATTTTATTTTCATGAATACAGAAACGATAACGGAAAAGCCGCAGAACTTGTAACCATGGGTGATGGCTTTGGAGATGCTAAAGAAGCTGCTAAAAGTTTTATCGATAGAGGTTTTGACCCTGATAAAATTAAAATTAATGGTCAGTTAGCAAGTGATATTTTTGGGAAGGAAAATAACAAACCAGCTGAAACAAAAGAATTAACAGGTTTTGCAAAATTCAAAGCTAAAGCTACTAATTTTATACAAAAACTAAAAACTTCTTTAGCAAGTATTACAAAATTTATGCCGAAAACAACAACAGGTATGGATAGTTCTGTGATGTTAGCAAATCAACAAAATCAACTAATGATGGAACAAATTAATCAACAAAATTTTATCAACCAACTGAACCAAGATAACATGGCGCACATGCAAGCAATGGGAATGATGTAAAAATTTTAACAACAATATAAAGAGTGGCGAAGCCAAAGGCTTCGCCACTCTTTTACACAAAAAAAAGACCCCCCTAAGGAGTCTTTAAATTTGTTTTTTCTTAAAACCTCGTTAAATTATTTAATGTCTATCTTAGCAGAATGATGAGAATGAGTCACCACCTGAAGAAGCAACGGAACCTGCTGATTCGCATCCACCTGCGCTTGCTAAAGAGCCAGCTGATTCAGAACCTGCACAAGCCAATGAGCCTGCTGATTCTGAGCCACAAGCTAGCGAACCTGCTGATTCACTTGCTAAAGAACCTGCTGATTCAGCATATTGTGAATAATCGATTTGAGGTGCAAATGGATTGCTAGATACAAATTCATCACATTGAGCTGGACTTGAAAGCAATCCACCTGATGCTTGACCTGCACTAGCTAATGAGCCTGCTGACTCACTATTCACACTTGCTAATGAACCTGCTGATTCTACATTGTTATTATTATTTGATGCTGTGTTGCTTTGCGACAAATTTAAATTAAAACTAAGTGCCATGCATACACTCCTAATATCCTTTTACATGTATATAAAAACATTTTCTTTTATGTGATTTCAACACTTAATGTTTTTGTTACATTTATTAATATTTTATGCTTTTAGCGATAAATCAAGGGTTTCAGCCCCTGCAACAATTGCACTTGTTGAAATAATATCAACACCTGTTTTAGCAATTTCCTCTAATCTTTCATAAGTAACATTTCCACTAGCTTCCACAATTGCTTGTTTATCAATAATTTTAACAGCTTCTGCCATCATGTCATTTGACATGTTATCAAGCATGATTATATCTGCTTTACAGCTAATTGCTTCTTTTACTTGGTCTAAAGTTTCACATTCAACTTCAATTTTATGAGTATGAGAAATACATGCTCTAATTTTTTCTACAGCTTTTGTGATAGAACCTGCATAAGAAATATGGTTATCTTTAATCATTACGCAGTCTGAAAGGTTAAATCTGTGAGGAATTGCACCTCCAACCATTACAGAATATTTTTCAAACAATCTAAAACAAGGAGTAGTTTTACGTGTATCAGTAATTTTTACTCCGTATTTATCCAAAACTTTTTGATATTTATTTGTTAAAGTTGCAATACCACTCATTCTTTGAATGTAGTTTAAGGCTGTTCTTTCACCTATTAGAATAGTTGAAGCCAAACCTTCAACTTCTGCTACTTTATCACCTTTTTTAATTGTATCTCCATCTTTAAAATAGAATTTAATTTTAAAATCTTCTGATAATTCCTTAAATACAATTTCAAAAACTTCTAAACCACAAATAATGCCATCTGCTTTAGCGATTAAATTTAATCTTAAATTTTTATCTTCTACCAAAGTATCTGTAGTGATATCAATAAAACCGATATCTTCTTTAAGAGCATTTCTAACGTGCTCTTTTACCATAAATTTATTTAACAAAAACCAATTCTCCTTGTTCGTTTAATAATACACTGTGTTCAGCCACATCATTTTGATTTAAGTAATCAGTTCTATAATGCGCACCTCTTGACTCTTTACGAGCTAATGCAGATTTTATAACAAGTTCTGCATTCAATAATAAATTTCTAAATGAATATTCCTCAATATTCAAACATTTTTTATCTCTTAAGAAAGCTCCTTTTAAATCATCTAAAGCCTTTTGAGCTTTTAATAAAGACTCTTCATTTCTTAAGATAGAAACATTTTCCCACATAATATTTTTTAATTCTTTAGTCATTTTTTGAGCATCATATTGTGCAAAACCTAACTCTTTAGAATATTTTGAAATAATATTTTCAAACGGATATTCTTTTGAATCAGGAATAAATGTCTCAGAATTTTTGATATATTCGCAAAGTTGATAAGGAATAACAAGACATTCTAAAAGTGAATTACTTGCCAATCTGTTTGCACCATGCAAACCAGTAGAAGCAGTTTCGCCAAGAGCATATAAACCTTTTATAGAAGTTTTACCTTCAACATTTGTTTTTACACCACCCATAGAATAGTGTGCTACAGGAAATACTGGGATAAAATCTTTTGAAATATCAATACCATTTTGCCCACAAATTCTTGAAATTGTAGGAAATCTCTTAGCCAAAACTTCCTTATCGATAACAGTTGCATTTAAATAAACATTGTCTAAATTATTTTCTGTCATTTCGTTGTATATAGCTCTAGCAACAATATCTCTAGGTGCTAAATCTTTAAGCTCGTGATACTTGTGCATAAATTCTGTACCATCTGCATGACAAAGTTTTGCACCTTCGCCTCTGACAGCTTCACTAATTAAGAAATTACATTCAGGCAACTCAAGAGCTAACGCTGTTGGATGGAATTGAATAAATTCTATATCCTGAATAACAGCACCAGCACGATATGCAAGAGCAACACCATCACCTGTTGCAACAGAAGGATTTGTTGTATATGGATAAAGTCTACCCATGCCACCTGTAGCCAAGATAACGTGCGAAGTATTAAATCTTAGATATCTGTCATCTTTTTCATTGTACGCAACTAAACCCACACATCTTTTTTCATCATTTACTAATAAATCGACAGCCATAGTGTGTTCAAAAATCTTTATTTTCGAATTTTTTAAGACGTCATCAACTAACACATCCTCCATAACACTACCTGTAGCATCGCCACCAGCATGAAGAATACGTTTTACACTATGTGCACCTTCAAGAGTAAAATTAAGACTTCCATCTTCTTTTCTATCAAAGTTAACACCGTGAGTCATAACGTCTTTAATAACTTCTTCTGATTTTTCAGAGATAAATTTTACAGTATCAAAATCGCATAGATCTGCACCAGCTCTGATTGTATCCGAAATATGTGATTCGACAGAATCAGCAGTATTTTCACTTAAGACACCTACAATACCACCTTGAGCATAATGCGAATTGCATTGTTTTAGAGTTGATTTTGTAATTAAAGAAATGTCATAAACATTCGGACAAGTTTCTGCAAGCTTTAAAGCACAATACAAACCCGAAATACCACTTCCAACTATAACAACAGATGAGTTTTTATTTTCCATAAAATTATCCCTTTTTTAACAAATAAATTTTAAAACAAATATATTTTTCAGTCAAAACTCAGCTAAGTATGACAATACTTGTTTGTTAAAATAATATATAATAGCCTCACCCAAATCCTCTCCCGTAAACGGAAGAGGAAAAATATTTTTTCTTCTCCCAAAACTGGAAAAAGGTGTCTGAAAGACGGATGAGAGTTCACTTGGCTAAAAAAAGGCTTTCAGATGAAAGCCTTTTTTATTTTAATGTAAAATACTTATTAGTATCTTTCCAAGTATCTATCCAATTCCCATTGAGATACAAAGGTTCTAAATGAATCCCATTCTTTATGTTTTGCCTCAGTAAATTCATTATAAACGTGTTCGCCTAATGCAAATTTTGCAACTTTTGAGTGTTCAAGTTCCCAAAGGGCTTCTGCTAAACTACCTGGTAGAGAATCAATTTTCTTTTTCTTTCTTTCTTCAGGTGTTAATGCATAAATATTTGCCTCAATTTGTTTTGGTGGAACAATCTTATTTTTAACACCGTCAACACATGCACCCAAAATAACTGCAAATGCTAAATATGGATTACAAGATGGATCAGGTGAACGAAGTTCAACTCTTGTTGCATTTCCACGTTTTGCAGGAACTCTCAACAATGCACTTCTATTTGCCAATGACCAAGCTAAGTAAACTGGAGCTTCATATCCTGGAACAATACGTTTAAAGCTATTAACAGTTGGATTTGTAACAGCAGTAATACCTTTAACGTGTTTAAGCATACCACCGATTGAATACATAGCTACATCTGACAATTGAGAGTCAGTATTTTTATCATAAAAAGCATTCTTGCCATTTGCAAACAATGAAACATTACAGTGCATACCAGAACCATTAATACCAAAAATTGGTTTTGCCATAAATGTTGCATGCATACCGTATTGAGCTGCAATTGCTTTTACTGCAATCTTAAAAGTAACAACGTTATCTGCAGCAGTTAAAATATCAGCATATTTGAAGTCAATTTCATGTTGGCTATCTGCAACTTCATGGTGAGATGCTTCAATATCAAAGCCCATCTCTTGAAGTGTTAAAACAACTTCTGCTCTAATATCTTCACCTAAATCATCTGGTCCAATATCATAATAACCGGCTCTATCAACTTTTAATGTCGTAGGATGATTTTCTTCATCTCTTTTAAATAAGAAAAATTCAACTTCGGGTCCCATATTCATTGTATAACCTAAATTTGATGCTTCTTTCATCATTCTTTTTAAGTTACAACGTGGGCAACCTTCAAACGGTGTTCCATCAGCATTATGAATATCACAAATTAATCTTGCTGTATTTGTTCCGTCATATTCTCTCCAAGGTAAAATTTGAAAAGTGTTTTTATCAGGGAAAAACAACATATCTGATGTTTCAATACTTCTAAAACCTTTAATAGAAGAACCATCTAACATCATTTCATTTTCTAATGCTTTATCAATATGAGCAGATGGAATTGTTAAACTCTTAACTTGTCCGTTAATATCAACAAACTGTAATTCAATAAATTTAACATTTTCTTCTTTTATAATCTTTTTTATTTGTTCTTCTGTAATATCTTTTCCATCTAAAGGAACATGCTTAAATTCTATCATGAGAATCTCCTACCTTACTATTCTTCTCTACTCTTTCTACTTTAACATAAAATTATGAGCCTTTATATAAATTTAATAAAATAATAAATCATACAAAATTATGATTTAAATTTCTTAACATATTGCTAATATAATACCATACTCCTTAGAGACAACGATACACATATCCCTAATCATTAGCTATGCACACTTTAGTACATAGCTTTTTTTTATGAAAAAATATGCTATAATAAACTCAAATGAAAGAGTTGTATCTAAGAGAGCTTATAAAATACAAAAAATTGCCTTTTAATATTTATAACGAAAAAGGGCAAATTTTGATGTACACAGGGGATTTATTAACTCCCGGAAAACTCATGGAACTTAAAAATGCCATGATTCTTTTGTATGACGAAAATTTTGAACGTAAATCACTTTTAGAAAGAGAAAACCCTCTGGTAAAAAAGAGAAAAGCTGAAAAGCTTACAGAAGGTATTCAAAAAATCGAAGATAATGAAGAACGTATTTATGGATATTCTACAAAAGAAGATGATGGTATCGAAACAATAATAAAAGCTCCAACTAGTATTCCTCGAGATGTACCTACTCTTGAATCCAGAGTAAACGTTATAAAAGAAAATTCTATTAATAGAACGTCTTTATTCAATGAAGATACTCAAAATTATTTTAAACAACTCTTTGGCGATTTAATGGAAGATTTGGAAGGTAGAAATTATTCTACAGCACTAAATAAATCTATCCAATTAATGGATACTCTTGAAAATGAATTAGGAAAAATTCTTACAGAAATAAAATACTTATCACAACTAAAACTTTTTGGAGATTATAAAATTTGTCATTCTTTAAATGTAGCTTTATTTGCAGGTTTTTTATCAAAAGCTCTTGAACTAAATCTCGATATGAGAGATGTGATTTTAAGTGGATTACTTCATGATGTTGGTAAAACAAGAATTGACAGCAATATAGCTTACAAACAACTGTTATATATTCCAGAGCAAGCAGAATATGAAAAACACGTTATTATCGGGTACAAAATCATAAAAGAAATTTTCAAACTTGGTAACGTAATTGCTCGTCCAGCCCTTGAACACCACGCACTACAAGATGGTTCAGGTTATCCAAAAGGTATTGATTTGAACGGATTAACTGAAATCAGCAAATTAATTTCTTTATGTAATTACTATGACAACCTAACTTCTAACAGAACTCAACAAACGGTTAAAAATGGTTATGAAGCAGGAAAAGTTTTATTGAGTTCAGGAACTCAAAAGTTCCCTGTAGAATTAATATACGCAATGACGAACCGATATATAATGAACGACGGCAATAATTTTAGCGAAATGATTGGCTAATTTATAATCTCTTTTTTACAGTACGTTAACATTTATTGTTAAAAGAATATGTTTTTCGTACAATTAAATCAAGTATTAAAGAGGAAAACTTATGAGAATTGAAGCTAAGAATTTAGTTAAAATATATGGTGATAGAAGCGTTGTGAATGATGTTTCTTTCGAAGTAAATAAAGGTGAAGTTGTATGTTTACTTGGCCCTAACGGCGCTGGTAAAACAACAACTTTCTACATGGTCGTAGGTTTAGTAAAACCAAACAAAGGTCAAGTTCTTCTTGACGGAACAGATATTTCTTCTTGGCCAATGAATATTCGTGCTATTAACGGTATCGGTTATCTTCCTCAAGAAGCATCTATTTTCAGAAAACTTACTGTTGATGATAATATCAAACTTGTTTTACAAATGAACAATAAGTTAACAGAAGACGAAAAGAAACGCAAACTTGAAGAACTTTTAGACGAATTTGGTATGACAAGACTTAGAAGTTATACAGGTATTCAGTTATCAGGTGGTGAAAGACGTAGGGTAGAACTTGCAAGAGCTCTTGCTGCAAGCCCTGATTTTATCTTGCTAGATGAACCATTTACTGGTATCGACCCTATCGCAATTGGCGAAATCAAAGACAACATCAGAAAATTATCAGAAGATAAAGGTTTAGGGGTTTTAATCACAGACCACAACCCTAAAGCAACTCTTTCTATCACAGATAGAGCTTATATCATCTTTGACGGTAAGATTAAAATTAAAGGTAACAGTGAAGAAGTTGCTGTTGACCCAGTTGCCAAAGAATTTTATCTTGGAAAGGATTTCAAATTATAAACAATGGAACGTATCAAAAAGTTATTAAATTTTACAATCTACGATAAATACATTTTTAATCAACTTTTGGTTACTACTTGTGTTGCAATTTTATTGTTCACAATCGTTTGGATTGCACCAGAAATTTTGTTAAACACTATTAAACGTACAATTGCCGGTATGTATACACCTCAAAAGGCTGTTTTGGTACTTCTTTTAGAAATTCCCAAAATTCTAGGTAAAGCTCTTCCTGTAGGTTTGTTATTAGGTACACTTTTTACATTTGATAAACTTAGTAAGGATTCCGAATTAACAATTTTTAGAGCAATTGGATTATCTTTTAAAAGAATTTTATATCCTGTAATTACACTTAGTATCATTGGAACAATTTTATGTTTTATCACTTATGATAAACTTATTCCCTTGGCTGAACACACAGAAAAGAATTTAGATAATTTTGTACCTTTTGCCCAGTATATCTACACTCAAAAAGATAAAAATAATGTTCCACAAAAAAGTATCATCGTTTCAAAATATTGGGGTGGCGAACTTACTAAAGTTATCGTTTTAGATTTTTCAAAACAGCTTTATCAAGATTTGCATGGATTATCTAATATATACATAGCCAAAACTGGTAAGGTAATGGACGGATATTGGGAATTATACGACGTGACAGATTACAAAGTTTCTGATGACGGTATTTATACAGATGTATCAACTTTAGATAAGATGAAAATTCTTGAAGGTCAAGAAGCAAAAGATGCTGAAACATTGATTGTAAACTCTACAAAAAGAGACAGAGAATTTACAAATGGCGAACTTCACAGTTATATAAAACTTTTAAAAAGAGAAGAATTGGATGAAGAATACAGATTTATGCTAAACAAATATTTCCAAAGATTTTTCCATCCATTTGTTTGTGTATTGTTAGCAATAATGGGAGCTCTTTTAGGATTTTCAAAACCCAGAGAACAAAGACTTATTGGTTTTACAATCGCAATTGCATGTATTTTTGCATATTACATTACATTACCATTCTTCGATTTGCTTGCAGAAAAAGGAGTTTTACATCCACTCTTAACAGCAGGAATTCCACCTATTGCTTTTATGTGTGCAATTTGGCAATTCTACAAGTCTAAGGATTTATAATTTATGAAGAAATTTATTTTATTATTGTTGATAATTTTTGTGCAATATCCTGTTTTTGCACAAGATATAAAAATTACTGAAAATAATGGAATTTATCATATCATATTATCAGGTAACAAAATTAAGAAAAAAATTGAGTTTGTACAGAGTGATAAACTCATAACAAACCAATGTATTCATGAAAAATACAACTCTCGATTAACTATAAACACTGGATTTTTTGATTTAAAAAACCAAAAGACAATTTCTTATATTGTGAATGACAAAAAAATTATAGCAAACCCTACTGAAAATAATTCGCTAATGAATAGTAAAGAACTTCAACCTTATATGGATAAGATTCTTAACCGTTCAGAACTAAGAATTTTGAAATGTGGAAGAAAATACAAATATGACATTGCACGACACAATGATGCTATCTGCGACCGTTGTACATTAATGGCATCTGCCCAAGGTGGACCTCAACTTTTACCAATCACAGATATTTATCAAACACTTGAAGACGAATTTTTTATAGTTAGAAAAAATGGAAAAGTTGTAAGACAGTCAGCATCTGTATTGTTCAGAGCAGCAAGAACTGTTGTTGGAATAAAGGATAATAATTTACATATTCTAATTTTTTCAAATAACGCACGCAAAACAATTCCAGAAGTTGCTATTATCTGTAGAAACTTAGGTTTTGAAAAAGCTATGGCATTTGACGGTGGAAGTTCAACATCACTTGATTATGAAAATATTCACATAATTTCAACCCAATATACAGGCGATACAGGAAGAAAATTAAAATCATTTATGATAGTAAATAAATAACAAAAAGAGTGGCGAAGCCTTTGGCTTCGCCACTCTTTTTGTTTTAAAATTACATTTCAGTAAATTCAGCTTTTATCATACACAAATCTTCGTCAGTCCCTTTATTTTTCACTACGATTGTTGCAACTTTATCATCAAGTTGAACTTCTGATAAAATCACGTTTCCAAACTGAATTTCTTTTTTAAACACCATATCTAATTTTTTAAGTTTATTTTTATCTTTAAATTCTTTTGGAAGAGCTTCAAACGCCCATACGATATAGTTCATATTGTTTACGTGTTGATTTACATCAATGTCGTCATATCTAACTTTAAATTCATCTGTATAATCAATTCTTTCTAAAGTATGAATTTTTTCAAAGCTCAAATCATCTTCTCTTTTTTCAACTTTGTTAAATTGAGGGAAAATCTCTTGTGGAGAAGTCATTGATTTGTCTGTGAAATTAACCAATGCCCATTGTGAAATTACACGACCTAAAAGTTCGTTATTTTCTTTATTGTAAATTTCAAAATCACGAGAAGCGAATAATCTGTTTACACCTCTTGCCTCTGTTTTTATATGAAGATGTTCTATATGTTTTGGATAATTATCAAATTCCATATGGTATTTCAAAAGAAACCAACCCAAATTTCTTTTCACAACTTCATCATAACCAAAACCACCGTCATCTGCAGCAAAAGTTGCTATATCTTGTAAGAAGTTTAATAGTGAAGATGGTTTTAAAACCTTATGATAGTCCATTTCACTATATCTCACGTCAACATCTCTTTCTCTAAAAAACACTGATGTTTTATCTATCATAACGATATCTCCTTTTACAAAGTATTATAATATTCCTTCAAGATTTTTGTGTCAATTTCAATATTTGGACTTTCGCAAACAACAACACCCTTAACATTAAACGCTTTAAACGCTTTCATCAAGTCCTTATAATTCATATCGGCTTCTTCAAAATTCAAGTGATGTTTTTCACCTTTAGCACCATAAGCAATACCTGCAATATGAGCGTGGAAGTTTTCTAGCGCATAATCGCCAATTTCTTTGCCGATTTTTTCAAAAGCTTTACAGAACTCGTCATAAGTGTTAAATTCACCATTTGAGCGTGCGTGTAAATGCGCAAAATCAACACAAGGAAGGACTTGTTCAAATTCATTAGACATTCTTACAATTTCGTCTAAATCGCCCCATTGAGTACCTTTTCCAGTTGTTTCTGGTCTTATCCAAATTTTATTATTTTTGTCTATTTGAGAAAAAATTCTATCTAACCCTGTAGCCACTGTATTATATGTCTTTTCTTTATCATCGCCCATATAATATGCAGCATGAAATACAATGCTATAACCCCCCAGTTCATTAGTAGTTTGAGCCGTTTCGACTATTCTTTTAATACTTGCATCGACTTTTTCAGGTTCTTTTGAATTTAAGTTAATAAAAAATGGAGCGTGAGCTGTAAAAATAAAATCCTTATTGTTTTTTAAAACAACTTCACGGCTTTTATCAGAAATTCTTACACCTCGTACAAATTCAAGTTCAAGACCATCAAGTCCCATATCAGTTAAAACTTTAAGTCCATCTTCGTATGATGATTTTTTAGCACTTGCAGGAATACCTGCTGTTAAAAAATTAAGTTTATCCATAATAATTATTTTCCTATAAATTCTTCACCAACTTTTGGTTGGATTAATTCTATAAACTTTTTAGAATTGCAAACAAAGAAACTTCCAAATTGAACCATAGTCGGGATTACATAACCACCCTTACAAGCTATAAATATTTTATTATTTTCAATTTTTGCAATTTGTCCTGCTGGTAAATTATGAGATTTAAAATCATAAGCAGTTTCTACCCAATATACCTTAACGTGAATTCCTCTAAACATACAAGAAGCATTCAAAAAAGGATTTAAGGCTCTTACAAAACGCTCAATTTCATCCGGTTTCTTATTAAAATCAATAAACAAATCCTCGTCAGAAATACCATTACCTACAGGAAATTCACCCTCAGGTTGCTTTGTTCTATTCAAAATACCAAGTTCATAATTTTGAAGAACTTCAACAAGCATATCCATACCCATAAAGTTAGTTTTGTTGAACAAAGTTCCCATAGTTTCATTTGCGTTAATTTTGAAAGATTTTTGCAAAAGAATATCACCTGTGTCAAAACCTTCATCCATCAAGTGAAGAGTAACGCCTGATTCTTTTTCACCGTTCATAATTATTGCACTATAAGGATTTCCTCCCCTATATTTTGGCAACAAAGACGGATGGACATTCACAAATCCATCCTTAGGAATATCTAACATAACTTTTGGAATTTTATAATTAAAAGAACAAACCACAGCAATATCAGGTTCAAGCTCTCTTAAAGTATTCAAAAAAGTTTCGTCTTTTAGAGAATCATATTCTATAAAATTTAATTTTCTATCAAGAACATAGTCTTTAAAAGCTTTGTAGGTATTATGATTTTTTTTAGGTCCAACAACCCCAACAAGGTTAACACCCTCTCTTAAAAGTCCATCAAGGCAAACATACGCCATATCAGGAATACCTACAAATAAAACCCTTTTCTTATACATAAATTTCACCACTAAATAAAAATTAAACTTCTACTTGAACTCTGTCTTTAATTAAAGATTCAAGGATTTCTGCACAATCAGCAACATAATTTTTGCAGTACTCTCTTCTTTCAGCAGAGCCCTTTTCTAGTCCGTGAGAAAGAACCTTACAACAAGAAACTTTATGATGTTCTCTAAATCTTTTAACAAATTCGTGTGCTATAAGTCTAGCATCTTCTTTATTAAAAATAGCACCAATAACAATTTGAGCCCCTGCGATAGCACCACATAAACAACCAACAGACATACCACCCGAAAATGGTGTCGCAATTTTTACTAAATCTTCACTACAGTAGCCCTTATCAGCAGCAGCTTTTACAATACTTTCTGAACACGAATACCAATTTTTAAAATAATCTAATGCAATTTGTTTCATAGTCAAATCTCCTGAAAAAGAGGACACCACAAAATATGATGTCCTCATTAAAATCTATACGCAAACTGAAGAATATTTTTCAGCTTTTTCTGAAATAGCTTCTGCCATATCAGTTTCTTCCCATGGTACAGCAATATCTGTTCTACCCATGTGACCGTAAGCAGCAAGTTTTTGATAGAATTTACCACCATTTTTAGCAGGTAAACCTCTTAAATCAAATTTGTTAATAATAGCAATTGGTCTTAAATCAAATAATTCACTTACGATTTCTGAAATATCATCATCAGAAATTTTACCAGTACCAAATGTATCAACTAAAATTGAAACGGGTTCTGCAACACCGATTGCATAAGCTAATTCAATTTCACATTTTTCTGCAATACCTGAAGCTACAACGTTTTTAGCAACATATCTTGACGCATAAGCAGCAGAACGGTCAACTTTTGTAGGATCTTTGCCAGAAAAAGCTCCACCACCGTGTCTTGAATAACCCCCATAAGTATCTACAATGATTTTTCTACCAGTAAGACCTGCATCACCCTGAGGTCCACCAATTACAAATCTTCCAGATGGATTTACTAAAATAACAGTATTTTCATCAGGTTTGATAGCTTCTTTTTTGAAAACGTAATCAATTACGTGTTCTCTTATATCTCTATCAATAATTTCTTGAACTTTTTCATTGTTACTTTCTGTACCAATAACAGGATCGTGCTGAGTTGAAATAAGAACAGTATGAATTCTTGAAGGTTTTCCGTCAACATATTCTACAGTAACTTGAGACTTACCGTCTGGTCTTAAATAATCAACAATACCTTTTTTTCTAACTCTTGATAATCTATAAGATAATTTATGAGCCAAACTAATTGGTAAAGGCATTAGTTCAGGGGTTTCGTTACAAGCATAACCAAACATAATACCTTGGTCACCTGCACCGATATCTTCTGTTTCTTTTGAAGATGTATCAGCATTATTATTTCTTGATTCTAAAGCTTTATTAACACCACCAGCAATATCTGTTGATTGTTCATCAATACTTGTTAAAACAGCACAAGTCTTATAATCAAAACCTCCACCATTTTCACCAACATAACCAATGTTTTTAATAGTATTTCTAACGACTTGTGGAATATCCACATAGCAATCTGATGTAATTTCACCACAAACAAGAGCCATACCAGTAGTTACAGTTGTTTCTGCTGCTACACGAGATGATGGACACTTTGTTAAAAATTCGTCCAAAATTGCGTCAGAAATTTGATCACAAACTTTGTCCGGATGACCTTCTGTTACTGATTCAGAAGTGAATAAAAAGTTTTTTGATACCATAATTTTCTCCTTAATTTATTATACGTCGGTAAGTTTTTTAATTCCAACCCGACTTACTTAACTCATAAAATTTTAAATCAAAGACAGACAAAAAGCAAATAAAGAGGATAAATTTTGCTGGGCAAATATGAGAAACAAAATTTATAGGATTGATAAAAACTACCTAGCACCAACTAGTTTTTAATATATTTTCGACCATATTTTATTAAATAATTTTCTCAAAATTAAAGCAAAGCCAAAGCCTATTGTAACGAATTAGATTGACTTATTGAAATATCATCAAAGAACTTGTTTGTTCGAACGAAGTGAGTTACAAGTTCTCTAATTAAAATTTAGTCAATCTTATGAATGTAAATCGGCTTTGAGAGTTTCTTTTTGGGGGTTTCTTTTTAAAAGAAATCCCCATGAATTAAGTTTATAAATTATTATATTTTTGGATTACTTCGCTTTCGCTCGTAATGACAAATTATTTGCGCAATAAAAAGGGCACTTAAAAAGTACCCTAGAAATCCAACTATCACAAATCATAATATATATGAAACTTATAGAGATTTGCCCCAAATGTCAGCAAATTTTGAGCTTGAGTTTTGAGCATCAACTGACATTGTTACGTTGCTTGGAGCAAATACAAATACCATTTCTCCAACTTGTTGTGGTTTATTACCGTTTAATGCGTGAGATGCACCACAAACAAAGTCAATTGTTCTTTGAGATTGGTCTTTGTCTAATAAATGTAGGTTTAATACCACAGTTTTTCTATCAATTAAATTTTGTACAATTGAACCAGCTTCGCTGAATGAATGAGGTTCAACAATAACTACTTCATAAGAACTTCTATTAAAAGATGGATGAGAAACCACTTTTGATTCATTTCTTCTTTCATTTCTAGTTTGTTGAGCAGGAACAGGTGCTAATGCTAAATTATCTTCAGTCATATATTCATCACCGTCTTCTACCATATCTGCAAAAATATCGTCACCCTCTCTTGATTCGATACCTTGTGTTAAAAAATCTACAATTCCTTTAATTCCGTCTGTAATTGCCACTAATTCGTCCTCCAATATGATTTAACTAAATAATTTTGTACCTATACGTACCCAAGTTGCACCATTTGCAACAGCAACATCGTAGTCATTGCTCATACCCATTGAAATATCATTTAGCTTAAACCCGTATGTTGTTTCTAATTCCTTTTGAAAATCTTTTACATCCTTGAACAAATAAGATAGTTCTTCTTTTGAATCAGTAAGTGGAGCGATATTCATCAATCCTAAAACTTCTAAACCTTCCAAAGCAATGATTGCTTTAAAATCTTTTAAAAGTTCCTCTTTACTAAATCCGAACTTTTGTTCTTCATTTGCATTGTTCAACTGTAAAAACACTTTTTGCTTCTTATTGGCTTTTATAGCCTCATCAGAAATGATTTGTGCAAGTTTTAAAGAATCTACCGAGTGAATGTAGTCAAAATTATTTACTACTAACTTTACCTTGTTGGATTGAAGATGACCTATAAAATGAAATGTTGAATTTACTCTCACATCATTAGGAAGTTCATTTATTTTTCTGACTGCATCTACTGCTCTTGACTCTCCAAAGTGTCTTAAGCCTGCTTTATATGCACTTAGCATTACATCTGTGTCGTAATACTTAGTAACTGCAATGATATTCACGGTATAAGGTACGATTTTTTCTTGTATTTGTAATAGATTGTTTTTAATTTTTTCAATCATAAGGGATACCTACTCCTACAAGAAATGCCCTTTCGAACATATATCGATTATACGATATTTTTCATGATAGGACAATCATTTGTTTATATGACTTTTTCACCTCTTTCTGGTATTAGCCGAAAACCATGTCATGACATGGTTTTCGACATGTTCAACCTACCTAATTTATTAGTTAACACTTCTTAATAATTCACTAAGAACCTAGATATGATAGAGTTTCCATTATGCTACTAGCTGTACTGAATACTCTAGAGTTAGCTTGGATAGCTCTTTGAGCCAAAATCATATTTGATAATTCACGAGAAAGGTCAACGTTTGAACCTTCCAAACCACCAGTTTGAATTTCACCTAAGCCCATAGAACCACCTACGGCATATACCGTATCACCTGTATTTGGACCTATTGACCACAAGTTATTATTCTTTGATACAAGACCAGCTTCGTTTGTTACGGTTGCTAATTGCAATACGAAACCTGAAGTATCAGCAAGAGCATCGTTTACGTGAATTTTATCAGCACCACGAATTACAACACCATTTGAAGTCGTATATTTCCATTCAAATGTATTATCTTGTTCGTTTGCTTCAACTGTTAATTTATCACCGTTTGAATAAGCAGCTTCAATTGTACCATCAGTACCTACTGAATAACTTTCTAATTTAACTGCCTCAACTAAAGCCGCAATAGGTTCAACGTCAACTGTATAATCTAGAACTTTTGAGTTATAAGACCCATTTTCATCTTGTATTGCAGAAGCCAACTTTGTTGCCTCTAAAAAGTTTGAAGTACCAGCTTCAAATTTTATTGTTGGATTAACTTCTACAGGATTTGTCACGTTTGTTCCATCAGTTGCAATTGCAGTTTTTGTTCCTGTAGAAATTTGAGTGAGTTCAGTAAGAGTTCTCTCAACGCCATCAATACCATTTTCAGTTTTAAATCCTGATACTTTATAATCTGTTTCCACAAATGATTTACCATCAGCTGCCAAAGTATATAATTCCGGATTTGTACTATCACCTCTCCAATATAAAGTTTTACCTGTTGGGTTTGGATCAGGATTGAATGAATACATAGAAGACTCAGTTGTTGTATTCGGCATAAATGCTGTTGTTTTTGTAGCTATAATTTTTGTATATGGAGGTTGAGCTTTAAATGAAAGTGTTCCATCTGAGTTTGCACCAATTACAACACCTTGCATATCAGCACCACCCTTACCATCATTTGCTTGAATACCTTTTAATTGATCATTCAATTTTGCAATTAAAGCATCGACAGAACCTTTCAAATCTTCTTCTGTAATAGTAAGTTTTGCAACTTGAGGACCATCTTGGTTATTGAATGTTACGTTGAATGAACCTGCTGTAATACTAGCATCATTCAATTCTTTTACAATTGCAGAACCCAACGCATTGTTACCACCTTGTGTTACTTTAATTGTTTTTGGAATGTTAATTTTAGTTTGTGATGCAGAAGTATTATAAATTTGAGAAGCACCTAAAACGTACATACCACTTTGAGTAACCATATTACCATTAGCATCAAGTGTAAAAGAACCATCTCTTGTATAAAAGATTTCACCATTTGAGTTCATAACAGTAAAATAACCACCACCTGAAATCATTAAATCTTCAGTTCTTCCTGTAGCTACATAAGTACCTTCTGTGAAGTTTCTTACGATAGAACCAACTTCAACACCCATACCAATTTGTTTTGGGTTAATACCACCTGCAGTTTTTGTAGGAGAATTACCTGTTGTATATGTCTTTGAGAACAAGTTTTCAAATCTTGCGTCGGCAGACTTAAATGCAGTTGTATTAATATTCGCAACGTTATTTGACACAACACTGATTGATGTTGTTGCGGCATTAATACCACTCATTGATGTATATAGTGCTTGCGACATTTTTCCTCCTCTATGTCTTTTTTATCTTATTTTTTAAATCTGTTACTTCTATTTTATTTCGTTATTGTCTAGTTTTTTACTGATGTAATGTATGCTATCGAGTAATTTTTGCCGTTTACTTTTACAGAACCAGTTCCGTCTTCAAAAGAAGCTTCTTCAACTTTACCTGTAATCTTTGTTCCACCTGTTTTATCTTCAGGATCAACAATTGTAACTTCTTTACCTAGCAAGTTAAGAGTTTGTGTAATTCCTGCAGAAGTTGAATACGCTTCGGACAGATTATTTACCAATGTTGATAATTTTTCAATTGCTGATTGCGTGTTCTGAGCAGATTCTAATGATGAATACTGAGCCATTTGAGATAACCATTGTTCATTTGATGTTGGTTCTGTTGGGTCTTGATATTCCATTTGTTTTAACATCAATTTTAAGAACATGTTCTTATCTGTCATGTCATTTTTAATACCATTTTTTGCTTTATCTGCTGCTTCTGCTTGAGAAGTTGCATTTTTCATATCTGTTATTTGGTTGTATACACTAGATACCATTTTCTCCTCCGATTATACTTTCTATACTTCTATATCCACATTTCCCACACCAACTGCAACTTTTTCAGCTTCTGGATTTAATTCAATATCTTCAGCCATCGCCATTTCAAGTTCTGCATCTTCTGTTGGCATATCTGCAAGCGAATCGTTATTCATAGCATTTTCAGGAGTTCTTTCATTTGCATATTGAGAATCTCTTTCTCCACCTCTTTCTCCTGTGCCTGCAAAATCTTGTTGAGATTGTTCTTGGTTAAATCTTTCTCTTCCAAAATCAAACTCAGAAGCTGTTTCGCTTGCAGATGCTACTTTTACGCTTACATTATTTACTGTTACACCTTGACTTGCTAATGTTGATTTAAGACCATCTATGTTCTTTTCCAACATATCTCTTACTTGTGCGTTGTCTGTCAACATTTTTGCTTGTAAACCATCTTTTCCTTTTGATAATTCAATTGTGA
Source organism: uncultured Candidatus Melainabacteria bacterium (assembly GCA_934693165.1). Classification (GTDB taxonomy): domain Bacteria; phylum Cyanobacteriota; class Vampirovibrionia; order Gastranaerophilales; family Gastranaerophilaceae; genus UBA791. The sequence continues at coordinate 40,502 of CAKUUX010000002.1, read as the reverse complement.
TTTTACCTAAGCTTTCTGGTGTCAATTGTAGTGTAATTCTTTGTTGTCCATTAATATTTTTAGCTTGCATTTTGTTATTTATTTGAGCCAAAATATCATTTTTAGAAATTTCTTTAGATTCCTCTTGTTGGATATTTTTTGTATCAACAAGTTTTGAGAACTCTTTGCCATTTGCAATTTCTGATGCATCTTTTTTACCATTTACAGCATTAATCGCAAGTTTTGCAATATCTTCTTGCGCAGAGCCCTGAAATCCATTTGATAAATCTGTCCCAGCATTACCTGTGTTTGTAATTGTCATATTTAGAGCTTCAAGTTTTGCATCATCTAAACCAGCTTTTTCCATAACTTCTCTAAAGCTTGTTTTATTTTCATCAGTTTTATTTACATTAACTGGTTTTACTTGCTCTACAACTTCATCAGTCGCATTTACTAAAACATCATCTTTCATATTTGAAGTTTCATTTGTTTTTGTATCAACTTCAACTTTTTTATTATTATCAAGAATTTCTTTTTGCAAATCTTTATCAGAAGCTACTTTTTCGTTTGTATCTTCTTTTGCTAACTTATCTGTTTTTAATGCATTTTCATCAGCTTGAGTTTTTGCATTTGTTTTTGTATCAATATTATCTAAGCTACTTTTAGTATCTTTAGTTGCTGTTGCTGTTTTTGTATCTGCATTTACATTTACATCAACATTATTTAATTCATCAACTGTATTTAAAGCAACAGTTTGTGCTGTTTCCTCTGTTTCTGCATTTGCTAAAGTATTTAAATCAGTTGTTGAAACTTCTTCTGTATCAGAAGTTAGTGCATCCATTGTTGATTGATAATAAGCATTAATGTACAAATCTGTTTCTGCAATTGTATCTTCTGAATTTGTATCATCCAATAACAAGTTGTTTAAAGTTTCAATATCTTCTGCAGTAACTTCTTCATCAACAGTAATATCATTTACCAAATCTAAATTATCACTTGCACTATTTAAGCTAATTGTTTCAGTATCTGTAGAATTTATTTCAGATGTAGAATTTGAATTTGAAACTGTATTATCAGAACTATTCTTTTGAGAATTTGATTGAGCACTATCTCTCAAAGTTCTTGAATTTTCTTGAGATTCTCTAAATTTTGCTTGCTTATCAACTGTTTGAGAATTAGTTGTAACATTATTATTGTTGCTACTATTATTATTGTTGTTATTCTTTTTTGCTACAGAATTTCTGTCAGCAACGTTATTGTTTCTATTGCTTAAATCTCTAACATTATTTCTGTTTGTATCTCTTGTCGCAAATTTATTAGCAGTATTTGAATATCTGTCATTTGCATTTGTAAATACATCATTAAAACTTTGACCATTTTTATTGAATGTTTCTGTATAATTTTTTGTAGCGTTTTTTGCATAAGCTGAACTATCTGGTGCTGTAACGTTCAATAAATATGAATTTGTATTTTCTAATAAATCTTGTGCCATTATTTTCTCTCACCCTTGCTAATTAACTTTAGCTTTATATCTGGTAGTCACTATATCATCGATTTCTTTTGCTTCTTGGTAGTTTATAAAGTCATTAAATTTCTTTTCTTCTTTTTCTTTTAGCTTTTCTAAAATCTTTACTTGTTTTAACGCTTCATTAACTTCGTTTTGTTTTATCCTTAAAAGTTTTCGCCACTCTGTAATTATTTTTTCTTGATTTCTTATGTCATCAAAGAGTTTTGCAATAAAACTTTTGTAAGTATAAATACCACCAATATCGATTTCATCATTGTCGTAAATTCCGTTAAGTTCACTTGTTAATCTTTCTTGTTTTTCTTTTAAACCCTCAAGTTTTTCAATTTGAACATTTAATCTTTTTACGACCTGCGCCATCTCAAGACGTTTATCTTCCAAAGTCTTTTCACGCATGTTAAGCACCACTTGCAATCTAAATGTAAATTTCTTCAATTAACTTACCTCATTTCTTGCAAACAATACTTTGCTTATAAACACTTTACTAATAAATATATAAATTCACATCATATATATGGTGGAAATCACTTTAATAAAAATTTTAAAAATCATACGTATAATGTAGTTTTGTAATCACTATAAATACTAAAAGCGCCCTTTATTAAAGGGCGCTTTATATCATCTTTTGGAGTAAATTTCTTATTAAATATTAAGCAACTTTTGCTTCTTTTTGTTTTGCAATTTCTGTTTTTTCTGCTGGAACTTTTTCAACTACAGGTTTTGGAGTTTGAGTTTTTCTCATCTCTGCTGTAATTGATTTGATTAATTCAGGAATTGATTTGCCGTCTTTTTCAGCTTTTTCAATCTTAATTTCTGAACTATCAGATTTCTTTGCAATAATATCATTTACTTTTGCAAATACTTTAGCAAAGTCTTTTTCTTCTTTACCATTAATCATTACTTTTAATGGTGTTTCTAAAGTCAAATCTTTCATTGAAATTCCACCACCTGCGGCTTGTGCGTGACCACCGCCACCAAATAATGTTGCAGCAATTTGTGCTAAGTTAGATTGACCACTTGATCTGAATGAAAAACTATATGAGTTTTTATCAGCTATTTGTGAATTATTATTTAATTCACCTTGTTTTTGGCTTTGAGTAATCAATACTGCTAATCTATCATAATCATAAGGTGATTTATATGTAGAATAAGCTTGACCTCTTGCAGACATTTCTTCTACGTTTTCTTTTACACTACCTGGCATTTTTAATGATGTTAATGCTTGGGAGCTTTTGAATGCAGAATACACATCGTTGAATTGAACTTTTTTATCTTGTTTCTTTGCAACTTCTAAGACTTCTTGCATATCATCATAGCTTACTGTAATCATACCAACGCCTAACTCAGCGTCCATAATTCTACCTTTTACTGATTTTTCAAGAACCATATCTCTTGGTCCTGGAGCAAATGTACCATCTGCATTTTGAATTCTCTTATTTGGCAACTCATAATCCAAATTTAATCTCATCCATTGTTTATCAATGTCGCCACCACCAGCTTTGCCTAACTCGTTGTACAACCATTTTGTCATACCTTCTGGTTTATATGTTGGTCTTTGAGTTACTGGTTTTGCATAATCTTTTGCATCATGTGATGCAACTTTATCAAATCTGCAAGTATCAGTCAAAGCTCCTGCTGAAATACCTGCAACGAATTGCTTTGCGCTTTCTAATGAATTTTTAAACATCTTACCTAAAAGCCCTGCTTTATCAGCAATTGCTGTTACAATTTGTGTTGCAGCAGGAACTGTATCAGCTACGCAGAATAAGTTATTTTCTTTAACTTTTTCTAAATCTAAGCCCAATTTCTTTGATTCACTTGCCCATTCACTTGCTCTATGTGGGTGGTGGTCAATGAAAATTGTACTATCAGCTGATTCAAAATATTTTTTGAAATTTTTACTTGTTCTTCCTGGTGTTGGAGTATCCATCATAATAACTAAGTCATATTTTTTAGGTTTTCCATTAATCGAACCTGCATCAAATGTTCTTGATGGATCTTTTAATCTTTCTTCTTCTTTTTGTAATTTTTTAATTTGTTCTTTTGCAACGTCAGAATCACTTCTTTGCAACAATTCAACGTTCTTTTCTAATTGATATACTGCAAATCCATTATAAGGTCTTTTAATATTATCAACCCCAGGTAATTTTGCAAAGTTATTAGGAATGTCATCATCAATAGCCATATCTACATTTCTATCTGGATAAGCACCCTTAATAGCAGCTTGCATACCTAATACGCAGCCAATTGTGTCACCGTCTGGTTTACAATGTCCTAATACTAAAATATTTTTATTTTTTGGATTATTAATTTCTTTTGAAATTGTATCAATCGCAGTTTTTAATTCTCTTACCTTACCTAAGCCCTTCTTTTGACCTTCAATATCAAACATTCTTTCCAAAACTTCTTTTGGTGAAGTTGGTTCTTCATACATAGAAACTGATGAAGCAACTGTCTTTTTATCTGAATCAATTAAACTTGTAAATAAATCTTTTGTTTGTTTTGCAACTTCTTCATTCTTACCTACATATTTAAAAGTTGTTTCAATACCAACTGTAGGATATGCACTATTTACGCCACCATTTACATTCGTTAATGTAAATTTAAAATTATCTTTTTCTGCTGGATTTGATTCAATTAATTTTGCAAATCTATTTGTTAAAGTTACAGGAACTGTACCAACTGTTCCAAAATCCTTATCATTAATGTTTATAACTTTATTTTTATAAATTTTTCCATCTTTTTCGTTTTCTTGAATTTCTATCGAATAATCAAATTCTTTACCCTCTTTCCAATTAGAGTTTGCTAATTTTACAACCGTATCGTCAATAGCATCTCTACCACCTGCAGTACCTAATTGGTGTTTCATAACACCAGAAAGTTTAAAATCTACTGCTGGAACTTCTCTAACAATAGGGTTTTTAAATTCACCAGTAAACGATACGTGTAAATTTTTACCTACACGATTAATGTCAATAATCTTATCGTTTTTAATTGGATTTGAAGCTTCAAATGTATCTTTAATTTCGCCAAATTTAACTGCTTGACGATTGTTAATCTTTTTATTATCAGCTAAATCAGCCACTGCTGGAATATTTGAATTTAAAAATGGAACTATTTTCACTACCTACACACTCCTATATATATTATATAAAGTCCATGCTAAGCAAATAATTGTCTATATTTCGGCACTATATTACGATTTATTAAATAAAAGAGGAACCTCAAAATCCATGGGGTTCCTCTTTCAATTTACTTATATTTTTTTCTTAACCTACCGATATAATTTGTTTCCTACCTCTATTTTATCGGTTGTAGCTGTCAGACTGCACTTCTGCAAAAGCTCTCCAACCTCTGCTCACTTCGCGCTATGCAACTTCATTTAGTCTTCTGCCACCTTTGTGACCGTGAGGTTTTTTGCCACCGTGCGCTTTTTGACCTTGTTGAGCTTGTTGATTAGCTTCTGGTCTTTTGCCACCTTTAGGTCCTTTAGGTCCTCTTGGTCCTTTGCCACCTTTTACAGCGTTTGTTGCAGGTTGACCTTTTCTGATTTCTTTTACAACATCTTGGATGATTTCTGAAGTAGTTCTACCTTTTTGACCATCTTCTGCTAATGCAATTTCAATTTTTTTGCATTTGCCTGCTCTTTGTTCTGCAGGGATGTTGTTATCTTTCATAATTTCGTAGTTTTGTTTCAAGTCTTTGTAAACTTCTGCTGTATCATCAACTACTTTACCATTAACTTTAACTACTAATGGAGTGTTGATTGTTACACCTGGAAGGTCTACTCTACCACCTGAAGCGCCACCGTGACCACCACCACCGAACAAGTTAGCTAACAATTCTGCGTGGTTGCTCATTGCTGATGATCTGAATGATAATCTTAAGCCATTTTGTTTTGCTACATCTGAGTTTTCTGTGATGAAGTTTTCTTTCTTATCTTGGATTACTAATATAGCAATTCTATCTGCATCATAAGGTCCTTCATAAGTTTGAGTTGCTCTTTCTGTTAATGTTTGAGCTTTTTGACCTTTAGCTAATTTTTGTGATGTTTCTGATGGGTCAGATTTCAATGCACCTAATGCTTCTGAATATTTGAAACCATTTTGAACATCTAATAAAGTGATGTCAGGATCTTGTTCTAATGATGAGTTGAATACGTCATACATTTGATCATAATCTACTTCGATAATACCTAAGCCTAATTCAGGGCTCATTTTTCTACCTTCCAAAGCGTAAGTTAACATTTTATCACGAGGTGATGTTTTGCCATCTACGCTGTCACCACTTAATTTTTTATCAGGAACATCATAAGCGATGTTTTCACGTAACCATTTTTTATCTACTGATTTATCAGTTTTTGCTAATTGATTTGTTAACCATGTAGACATACCTTCTGGGAAGAAGTTTGGTCTTTGTTGTACTGGTAATGCTGAGTGGTGTGGTAACAAGTTTGCTGTTCTTGTAAATGAACCTGTATCAGTTGATGTACCTGTGATTACACTTGCTACAAAATTCTTAGCAGCTTTACCACCTTTTTCGAACATTTTACCTAAAACACCTGCTTTATCTGCAACGATTGTTACTAATTGAGTTGCAGCTGGAACTGCGTCACATACAAGTGCTAGACCGTTTTTATGGATTTTGTCCATATCCAACCCTGTTTCTTTTTTAGCATTTTGCCATTCTGTAATTCTGTGAGGGTGGTGGTCAATATAAATTTGTTTTTTACTACCTTCAATATAATCTTTGAATGCACCTGAGAATCTTGTTGGTGTTGGAATATCTAATGTTACTACCAAATCATATTTTTTCTTAGCTTTACCGTTTAATGGGTTTGCATCAAATAAGTTGTTTGGATCTTTTAATTCTGCTAAATCTCTTTCTAAAACTTTAGATTGTTCTTTTGCAGTTTCTGTATTTAATGCGTTTAATACTTGTAAGTTCTTTTCTAATGTTTGAATTTTTTCTGGATTGTAAGGTCTTTTTACATCTTCAATACCAGGCATTTTGTCACGGAATAAACCAGGAATTTTATCATCTACTGCGCAATCAATTTCTCTATCTGGATAAGCTGTTTTTAAAGCTTCTTTCATTGCAATTACTGAACCTAATGTATCACCATCTGGTTTACAGTGACCTAAAAGTAAGATTTTTTTGTTTGCTGGGTCATTAATTTCTTTCGCAATATTATCAATTGCTGTTTTAACTTCTTTTACTTTACCTAAACCGTTTTCTTTACCTTCTACATCAAATATTCTTTCTAAAACTTGTTTTGGTGATTTTTCTGGTTGATATACCATTACAGCTTTTGAAATTTTTGGATCGTCTGAATTTAATAAACCATTAAATACATCTGCTGCTTCTTTAGCTGCTTTCTTATCAGTACCGTTATATTTTAATACTGCTCTTAAACCAATTGTTGGAGCACCTTTTGATGTACCTGCGATAACGTTTCCTAATTCAAAACTATAATCTTGTTTTTTACCTTTTAATACAGGAAGTAATACTTCTGCCATTTCTTTTGGAACTGAACCAATTTCGCCAAATTTTGGATGAGATAAGGCAATTGATTTACCCATACGAGTTTTTTCTTCTTTCCAAATTAATTTGTCGCCTTCTTTCCAATTTGAATTGGCCAATTGTACTACTGAATCATCTTCTGCAGTTGCACTAGCACCTTCAGTACCTAATTGGTGTTTTGATACACCTCTTACTCTAAATTGAAGTGCTGGAGCATCTTCTGATGCTTTTGTTTCCATTGGGTTTTGAATTTTACCCATAAACGATACGTGTAATGCATTACCTTGACGTTTTAATACGATAGGCGATTCTTGTTTAGATAGCTCTACGGTATCTGTTGCGTAAGTTAATTTTGGTTGGATTTCGCGAGCCTTGAGTTGTGGCTTCATTTGTGCGACTGCTAAATTGTTGATTTTGTTAATGTTCATATTGAACTCCTGTTAATATAAGTAAATTGAATTGTAATAATCTACACTAAAAATTATTTGGATTTGTGGATTTATAAATAAAAAATTGAATATAAAAATACAATAATTTTCTACCTACACATGTTATTTAAAAATCCTGAAAAAAAAATTTGCTAGTTCATGGTCGACATGTTAAATTTTTTTAACAATTTGTTACAGTTTTAAAAACATCTACCAATGTGTTATACTAATTATGTTGAAGCAGAGGGATTAATAGTGAACAACAAGACAGACGATAATTTTGCACAAGTTAATGAATGGCTTATTGCATACAAAAAGGCCGATAACGAAAAGCAAAAAAAACAACTTCAAAATTTAATTGTTGTTGCTACCATGCCTTTGGTTAAAAAGATAGCATGCTCTCTTGCTAGACGTTCAACTGACCCTATCGATGACCTTATTCAAGTCGGCTCATTAGGGCTTATTAAAGCTATTGAATTTTACAATCCCGATATTTCAACTAAATTTAAAACTTATGCGAGTTATTTAATTACTGGAGAAATTAGACATTATTTGAGAGATAAAGCCTCTATGATTAAAGCTCCTCGTGAAATTCAAGAATTAGCATTTAGAATTAATAATTATATTAAACAGTTAGTAGAAGAATCAGGTGACGAACCAACAACAGAAGAAGTTGCAAAAGCAATGGATGTACCTGTTCAAAAAGTTAACATCGCAATTGAAGTAGACAGAAGAAAAAGTACTATTTCTTTAGATCAAACCTTCAACACTTCTGATGATGATAACATGTCTTTGGCCGACAAAATCCCTTCTGGTGACCATCAAGAGTTTTTAAATTCTTATGAAGAAAAAATCATGTTATCTAAGGCAATTGAAAAACTTCCAGAAGATTTAAGAGCTGTTATTGAACTAAACTATTATGAAGATTTAAACCAAAGACAAATAGCTGAAAAACTCGGTATTTCTCAAATGCAAGTTTCAAGAAGATTAAAAAAAGCTCTTGCAACAATGTATGAAATTATTACAAATTCTGACAAATACGAAAGATAATAAGCATGCCCGATATTTTAACACTTTACATAGCCTTTTGGATATTTATTACAGGATTGTGTATTGGTAGTTTTTTAAATGTTGTCATTCTCAGAGGATTATCAAAAGAATCAATTGTTTTTCCTCCGTCAAAATGTCCTAAATGTCAGCATGCCTTAAAATGGTGGCATAATATTCCATTATTATCTTATGTATTATTAAGAGGAAAATGCTATTTTTGTCATGAAAAAATTAGCCCTCAATATTTTGTAGTAGAACTTTTAACTGGATTATTATTTACAGGAATTTATTTTAAATTTGGATTATCAATTAACATGATTCTAATGTTAATTATATTTTCTTTATTTATTGTAATGACCGTAACAGATTTAAAAGAAAAAGTTATTTTTGATATTCATTCATTATTATTGGGAATTTTTGGATTAATCTTTAGCTTAGCAAATCACAATCTACAAAATTCTATAATTGGAATTCTCGAAGGAGTGCTAATTATGGAATTATTTGCGTCATTAGGTTATGTTTTTGTTAAATCAAGAGCTTTCGGTGTTGGTGATACATTTATTGCAGGTGGACTTGGCGCAATATTTGGATGGTATCCATTATTGTTCGTTCTTCTATTATCACTTATTGTTCAGGCATTAATAACTTTACCTTTATATATAAAAAAATTATATAAGGGCAAAGATTATAGAACTATAATTTCTTTGGCATTATTTTTAATAATAATAACTGGCTATAAATTAATAAGCATGGTTAAAGATATAAATGTCATGCTACTTTATGCATTGACAATTCTTGTTGTCATTTCAGGTTTATACTGTGTAAGACAAGTTACGCACAATATAAAATCAGCAACAGATGCAATAATTTTACCATTCGGGCCTGCAATGTTTATTTCTGCAGGAATATTCTTATTTTTAAATTAGCATGCTTGAGACAACATATATCAACCCTACGGTAAGAGAAGTTACTAAGAATATAAATATAGAGGCAACTTTTAATTGAGAACCACCTTTATAATATTCTTCTTTTATATCTAATTGTTTCATAATATTTTTTGAAAAATCTATCTTAAATTTATTAGATGATTTTTCGAAAGACTCTTTAAGAATATTTTTTAGAGAACAAAACTCTTCCAAAGTTTTTCGAGCAGATAGATTTGTTATTATGTATTTTTTAATCTTTAAACTATCTTGCTCTGATAGTTCATTATCGCTATATGCAGAAAGACTTTGAACAAGTACATAATCTTTTTCTTCATCTTTAATTTCTATTGGATGTTCATATTTTATATTGTCTATATAATTTTTAGCCTCAGAAAATTTTGACATAATTTCAACAAGCGCTATATATTTTTCATAACAAGCAGGACAATTTTTCAAATGGTCTTCAAACATTTGTTTTACTGGATAATTCAATTTGTTATTTATATAAAAAGTCATTAACGAACTAACTTGAGAACATGACAAATTCATTCTATACTCCTTTTCCAATATAATCTTTTAGACTCTCTTTTAGTCTTAATCTTGCTCTTGCAATCCTTGATTTTACAGTACCAATATTTGTATCCATTGTTTTTGCAATATCTTCATAAGATAACCCTTGCAATTCTCTCAATACAATAGGTACTCTAAAATATTCGGGTAAATTTTTAATTTCTTGTTTTATCAAATTTTCTAACTCGCAAGACAAACATTTTTCTAAAGGTTTTGCTTGTCTATCAGGGATTTCTATTGCAGGATTTGAAACATAATTACCTGTCCCAAAATCATTATCAACAGAAACTGTATTAATCTTTGTACATTTTCTAAAATCATCATAAAAAAGATTCATCACAATTTGATTTAACCAACTTTTAAAAGTCTTAGGACTTCTTAGAGAAGTAATGTTTTTTGACATTTTTAACAAGGCTTCTTGCGTTAAATCTTGGACTTTTGTATCGTCTTTACACAAATATAGAAACGTAACGTAAATATGTTTTTGTTCACGTTTAACTAATTCCTCCAAAGCCTTATAATCACCCTTTTGCGAAAGAATGATTAAGTCTTCTATTTTTAGTTTTTTGTACATCAATTTACCTAAAGACATCTTTACCCTCAATAACAGATTAAGATTTTTTTAGATAAGTTTGCATATACAACAATACATAAACAAGTAGTTATATTTTTTAAAATTAAAAAACGAATTGTTTTAATATTTTTTTGATATAATTAACAACAATAGTAGAAATGGAGTTTAAATATGTACAGTATAATTTTATGTGGTGGTTCTGGAAGTCGTTTATGGCCTTTATCAAGAGAACTTTACCCAAAACAATTATTAAATTTGAATATGGAACAAAGTTTGCTACAAGCTACATTCCAACGACTTGCATGTTTCACTCCATCAGAAAATATTATAAGTATCACTAACGCAAAACACGTATCAAACGTAAGATATCAACTTCAAGATATGTGTAAAAATCCTATTGTGTTAGCTGAACCAGTTGCAAAAAATACAGCTCCAGCAATTGCAGTTGCTTCAAAATATATTTCTACTATTTCAAATGAAGAAGATCCAGTTATTTTGGTAGCTCCTTCTGACCCATTAATTAAAAACTTATCAGCATTTAAAAATTCTATTTTAAAAGGTGAAAAGTTAGCAAAACAAGGCTACATTGTAACATTTGGTGTTGAACCAACTTCACCAGAAACTGGTTATGGTTACGTTAATATTGAAGACGAAAAACTTTTAGACGGTTATAAAGTTAAACAATTCGTTGAAAAACCAGATGTTGAAACAGCAAAAAAATATATTGAAGCAGGTACTTATTATTGGAACAGTGGTATTTTCATGTTCAAAGTTTCTACATTTATGGAAGAACTTAAAAAAGCAAACACAGAAATTTACAACATTTTAGACGAATTTGATTTTAATAATTCTAGTGATATTCCTTACGTAACATTTAACAAAATGCCAAGCATTTCAGTTGACTACGCTGTTATGGAAAAATCAAATAAAATCGCTTTAGTAAAACTTGAAAGTGATTGGAATGATTTGGGCTCTTGGGAAGCCATTTATCAAGTTTCACAAAAGGATAAAAATGGAAACGTATTTATAGGTAATGTTATAGACAAAAATTCTAAAAATACTTTAGCATATTCATCTTCAAAATTAGTTGCAACCGTTGGATTAGAAAATGCAGTTATTGTTGAAACAGAAGACGCAATTCTTGCTTGCAGAACAGATAATACTCAAGATGTTAAACTGGTTTATGAAGAATTAAAAAAACTAAATGATGATACACATAAAGTTCACAAAACAGTTTATAGACCTTGGGGATTTTATACTGTTATCGCTAGTGGTGAAGGATTTTTAACTAAAAAAATTCACGTAAATCCTCACCAAAAATTATCATTACAATCTCATAACCACAGAGCTGAACATTGGGTTGTAGCATTAGGAACTGCAACTGTTCAAAAAGGTGAAGAAATGCTTACCCTGAATGTTGGGCAAAGTGTTGATATTGCTATCGGAGAAAAACATTCTCTTCAAAATCTTTCTGACGACGATGTTGAAATCATTGAACTTCAACAAGGTAGTATCTTGCTTGAAGAAGATATCATCAGATATTCAGACATGTATGGTCGTTGCTAGTTAATAGATTTTTTTCTAAATATCATAAATTTTTTAAGAGGTTTCAATATTTCATTATTTGTATCTTCTATGGTTTTTATGTATTCAAAATTTCTTATCTTTGGATTTTTAGATGATAAAGTACATTCAACGGCGAACGGTTTATCTTTCAATAGGCTTAAATCATCTGTTCCATTGTACATACCTTTTCTATTTAGATAAAAACAATAATAATCTTTATTTTTACGTAATATCATATTAGTTTTTGTTATTTTATAATCATACTTTATGTCTTTTTCTGGGAAGTATGTAGAATATTGAACATTGTCTGAAAAAATTAAATAATCATACTCATCAAGATTATATTCACTATATTTTGGAATAAGACCTATATCAATATTTGCACCATCAAAATATACAGACTTCATAGGCAAATACAAGTTTGTAGAACTCGATGGGAAATATAATATTTTTTTATTCTTAAATTCAAGAGAATTCTCAATCTTTGACCAGAAAAGACAATTAACCTCTAACATTTCAGAAGTTGGATATTCAGCTTTTGAACACAAGGCTCTTCTTCTAGTATCAGAAATTGTTTCACCTTTGTATAAAATGTTTTTTGCAAAATGCCACCAAGGTCTTGCCCAAATATGTGAAGAAACTAAGACCATGTAATAAAACATGCATATAATAACTAACACCTTGTAAAAATTATTTTTTCTACAATAAGAATACGCAAATACTGGTGCAGCTATAACAGCAAACATTGCCATAAATCTTACGTTAAAATTCATGTAAGAAATCAAGTATGATAACACCAATAAAAATACCATAAATGATACTGATAAAATTGCTAAAATCTGTGTCTTAAAGTTTTTTACAAAAAATGATTTTAACATTGAATAAACAACACAAGGTAAAAATACGATAAAACCAAGAATTCCATATCCCATACATGGTTCTAGTAATGTCCCATTTATACCATAAACGCCTCTTTCTTCTGAGTAAACACCTTCAGGAATTGAGGCTACGTGTAAAAAGCTCATAATGTGGGCTCTAACGGCAACGATGTAGTTACCAATATAATCACCCCACTTAAACCCTGTAAAATCAAAAAATTTAAAGATATGTCTTACAAAATTTGCAACCATACCTTTTATACCGTAAAAGTTTTTATGCACAACGATAGAAGAAGTTGTACCCATGATATTTCCAAAATCTATAAGGTTTAAAATATAGTTGTAAGAAGAAAATACCAAAAAATTTACAGTGCAAAGTAAACAAAAAATTCCAAAGTTTTTATAATTTTTAAATTTAGCTGATAAAAATAACATAATCAATGCAACAGCAGGAATTGCAATAATCCCAGTAGTTTTTGTACCAATTGATAATGCGTAAGCTAAAGATGAATAAATTAATGGAACAATATTTTTTTCTTTAATTGATACCCAAAATAAAACTATTGAAGAAAGTATCAAACTTGCTGTTAATACATCTGTTTCTGTTCCAGAAATTTGAACAATAATTGATGCTAAAGAAGATAATACAAAAATTGACCAAAGAATTTTTCTAAGAGAAAATCCTGCTAATTTCATGAATTTATATATAGATGTGATTGATAACAAAAATCCAAAATAAGACACAAAACCAAGGAGTGCATCTTTTTTTAGCATCATTAAAATCCAAGAATATATAATCTCAGAATTTATAGGAAATATCAAAAGTCTAACATCTGCCGTATTAAAATGAAGAAATGAACCATTTTTTAGATAAAAGAAACATCTTGCGACATGGTAATCTAAAGCATCAGCATTTGTCACAGGTAAAAATAAACAAAGTGCAAAAGTTCCAATCATAAATATTGCAAAACAAATTGCCAAAACAATAAAACTTTTATCAATTTTGCATATATTTTTATATCTATTTATGAATGATTTAAAATCTGGAATAAATACAGGCTTACCCTTTTTAAACCATGTAATAGAAGTAACAATAAAAATAATGATATTAAAAGTTAAAACCCAAGGAAGGCTTATCGCTTTAAATAAAGATAAAACCTCAAAGGTTAAAACTAAGTTTGCAAAAGAAGTTAATAAGGTATATACAAAATGTTCATAAGCTTTTTTAGTGAAAATAGAAGCTATAAAATAACTTGAACTAAAAACTAATAAAAATGATAAAGCAAATAACATTTCAATCACCTATAAAATTAATGTATTGGAACATAGTTAGAATATTTTAAACAAACACCGTCTTCAAAATAACTCAATTGAGTTGCGCTACCTGTCTTGATGTAAATATTGTATTGAGCATCTTTTGGAATTTTAAGAGCAGAACAAACTGCAGAACGAATGATTGCAGGATGAGTAACAACTAGCAATCTTTTTCCCGAATTTTCTTGTACAATATTTGCAACACTTTTCATAACACGCTCATTAAAAGAGTCTAAATCTTCACCATTTTCAGGAGTTTCCAAAAACATAGAAACAGCTGTTCTGTTTTCAAATTCAGGATAGCGTTTTTTAACTTGTTCAAGTGTTAAACCATCCCAATCTCCGTAATTTCTAGGTAATAGAGTTTCATCTATTTTAAAATCCTTTTTTATTTCTTCCGAAAGAAGTTCTGCACTTTGAACAGTACAAAGAGCAGGCCCTGAAATAATTTTGTCATTTTTAACACCACGAATTTTAATAAACTCAATGATGTTTAACATTTGTTGCTCACCATTTTTGTTAATTGGTGGATATTCTAAACCGTAATTAAGCTTATGATTTTCACTAAAAATAGTTGAACCATGAGCTATATATGTAATTTTGCATTTTTTCTTAAACATAATAATAATCTCCTAATAGGATAATAACATATATACATGAGAGGTCGAGTAATGTAACTATTTTGTAATAAATAAAAATAAGCTCTAAAACTTCTTAACAAAAGTGTTGACAATAAAATATGGTTGTTGTTGAATATACTTACAGATAATAGCTGAATATTTGTGCTGAAAATATGCTATTAGGGAACTGTAAACAATAAGAAAAGATTATATAAAAGGAGAAATTATGCCAACAATCAACCAGCTTGTACGCCAAGAACGTAAAAAGCTAACTGACAAAACAAAATCACCAGCGTTGATGTCATGCCCACAACGTAGAGGTGTATGCACAAGAGTTTACACAACAACACCTAAAAAACCTAATTCAGCAATGAGAAAAGTTGCCAGAGTTAGATTAACAAATGGTTTTGAAGTAACATCATATATTCCAGGTATCGGTCACAACCTACAAGAACACAGTGTTGTTCTAATCAGAGGTGGTAGAGTTAAAGACTTACCAGGTGTTAGATACCACATCATCAGAGGAACATTAGATACAGCTGGTGTAGCAAACAGAAATCAATCAAGATCTAAATACGGCGCTAAACGTGCTAAAGGAGGTAAATAATGTCAAGACGTTCTAAACCAGCAAAAAGAATTCCTCCTATGGATCCACTATACAATAGTGTAGATATCTCAAAATTCATCAACAGAATTATGAGAAGAGGTAAAAAATCATTAGCAGAAAGAATCTTCTATACAACATTAGAAAGAATCAAAGAAAGAACTAATGAAAAACCATTAGAAATTTTTGAAAAAGCATTAACAAATGCAACACCATTACTAGAAGTAAAAGCTAGACGTATCGGTGGTTCAACTTACCAAGTACCTATCGAAGTTAAAGCAGACAGAGGTTTCGCATTATCTTCATCTTGGTTAATCGCAGCAGCTAAGAAAAGAGCAGGTAAATCATTCGTAGACAAATTAACAAACGAATTGATTGATGCTTCAAACGGACAAGGTCAAGCTTGCAAAAAACGTGAAGATACTCACAAAATGGCTGAAGCTAACAAAGCTTTCGCTCACTACAGATACTAATTTAAGTATAGGCATAATAATAAAATAAAAAAAGAGTTCCAGAAATGGGACTCTTTTTTTATTTTATTGAAATTTGAGAATTTTTTATATATTATAAACTTATTATGATAGACGTTAAGAAAATAAAATTAAAAGATTTCGAAATTGGTGGGGACAAATTAACAATACTTGCAGGTCCTTGCGCCATTGAAAGTTATGAATGTATGGCAACAGTTGCCGAAAAACTTAAAGCTGTTTGCGAAAAATTGGGTATTAACTATGTATTCAAATCTTCTTACGATAAAGCTAACCGTTCAACTATCGACGGTTACAGAGGTTTAGGCATAGACAAAGGTCTTGAATACTTAGCTAGAATTAAAAAAGAATTTGACCTACCAATCGTAACAGATGTACATCTTCCTCAAGATGCACAAAAGGTTGCAGAAGTTGCAGATATTATTCAAATTCCAGCTTTCTTATGCAGACAAACAGATTTACTTGTAGCAGCAGCCAAAACAGGTAAAATTGTTAACATCAAAAAAGGTCAATTCTTAGCACCTCAACAAATGAAAGCTTTAGCTCAAAAGGTTACGGATTCAGGAAACGAAAACATTTTATTCACAGAACGTGGTGTAACATTTGGCTACAACAACCTTGTAACAGATATGCGTGCAATTCCTATGATGCAAATGCTTGGTTATCCAGTAGTATTTGATGCAACACACAGCGTACAAATGCCTGGCACAAATGGTTGTGCAACAGGTGGTGACAGAAGATGGGTTCCTGTTCTTGCTAAATCAGCTATAGCAGCAGGTGTAAATTCATTATTCTTTGAAGTTCACCCAAAACCTGAAAAAGCGCTTTGTGACGGGGATAATATGCTTCCACTTGATAAAGCTGAACATTTATTCAAAGTTTGCAAAGATATTTTTGATATCGTGAGGGCAGAAGATTAATGATATTCAAAAATTTTACAGCCGGAATACTTGGTGCAAACAATTACTTATTAATTGACGAAAAATACAATGAAGCAATTTTAATTGACTGTTCTGCTCAAACGAATTTTGTAGAAGAAGAACTAAAAAAAAATAATGCCGAATTGAAATATATTTTATTAACACACGGTCACTTTGACCACGTTATGGGAATTAACGATACAAAAAAACTTCACCCAAAAGTAAAAGTTCTTGCTCACATCGGAGATAAAGACTTAATTGAGGGCATACAAGAATTTATGCAAAAATACGGAATGGGCGAAGCTGAAGTTCCTCAAATTGACGAATACATTCAAGAGGGCGAAATTTGTAACGGCAAAATTAAAATTCTACACACACCTGGACACACAAAAGGTAGTATTTGTTACTTAATTGATGACAATTTGTTTTCAGGTGATACAATATTTTTAGAGTCTGTCGGAAGAACAGATTTAGAAGGTGGAAGTTTTTCTGAAATAAAATCAAGTATTGAAAATAAAATTTTCACACTTGATGATAAAATTAAAATTTTCCCAGGACACGGTGATTTTACAAGCGTAGAACACGAAAAAAAATATAATCAATGTTTATAAATAGAGGTCAAAAATGAAAAACCAATTAGAAGCAATTTTAAAAAATGCAGAAGCTGATTTAGAAAAAGCTCAAAATATCAACGATATAGAAGAAATTAAATTAAAATACCTAAGCAGAAAAGGCGAATTAAATTCAATTAAGAAGAATTTAAAAGACTTGTCTGTAGAAGATAAAAAAGTTGTAGGTGCTTTTGCAAACGAAGTAGCTCAAAAACTTGAAAACGAAGTAAAAGTAAGATACGACGAATTCTACAAAAAAGAACTAGACGAAAAATTAAAATGTGAAAAAATTGATGTAACTCTTCCTGGTAAAAATATTCCTATGGGAAGAATTCACCCAATCACAGAAACAATCAATGAAATTACTGAAATCTTCCACACATTAGGTTTTTCAGTAGCTCCAGACAAAAATTCACCAGAAGTTGAAACAGAGTATTATCACTTTGACCATTTGAACTTTCCAAAAGATCACCCTGCAAGAGATATGCAAGATACATTCTACACAACTCTTGCTCCAAACGTAATTTTAAGAGGTCAAACATCAGGTGCACAAGTTCGTGTAATGGAAGACATGAAACCACCTATCAGAATTATTGCTCCTGGTAGAGTTTACAGAAACGAAAACGTAAACTCTCGTAAAAACAATTTCTTCCATCAAATCGAAGGTTTGTACATTGATAAAAATGTAAGTTTTGGTGACTTGAAAGGTATTTTGAATGAATTTTTAAGATTATACTTCGGCGCATCAAGACCAACAAGATTTAGAAGTTCATTCTTCCCATTCACAGAACCATCTGTAGAAATCGACGTTCAATGTATTATGTGCCAAGGTAAAGGTTGCAAAACTTGTTCTGGAACAGGTTGGTTAGAAATCTTAGGTGCAGGTATGGTTGACGTTAACGTATTAAAAGGTGTAAATATTGACCCTGAAGTGTACAGTGGTTTTGCCTTCGGTATGGGCGTAGAAAGACTTGCAATGTTGAAATACGCAATCGACGATATCAGATTGTTCTTCAACAACGACGAAAGATTCTTGAAACAGTTTTAACAATTAAACAATACAATATTTTATAAAACCCTGAAGAATTAACTTCAGGGTTTTATTTACTGAAAAAATGTCACGTCATTGCGAGGAGTTTACGACGAAGCAATCTTGTTTGCAATAAAAACTTACACCATTTCTCTCAATTTCTTCAACTGGTCACGAATTTGTGCTGCACGTTCAAAATCAAGAATTTTTGCAGCTTTTTTCATATCTTTTTCAAGTTTATCAATCAATTTTGGCAAATCTTTCTTATCAATACCAAGTTCAACCATTTCTTCTGCAACAATATCTTCCAAGTTTCTATAGCTTGCAACAAGTGCAAGAAGATTGTTTTCTATCGGTTTTTTAATAGTTTGAGGAATAATACCGTACTTGTCATTATATTCCATTTGAAGTTTACGGCGACGTTCCGTTTCGTCAATAGCTTGTTTCATTGAATCTGTCATAACATCAGCATACATAATAACTTCACCACAAGAGTTACGAGCAGCACGACCGATTGTTTGGATTAAACTTGTTTCTGAACGTAAAAAGCCTTCTTTATCAGCATCCATAATTGCAACAAGCGAAACTTCTGGAATATCAAGACCCTCTCTTAAAAGGTTTACGCCGACAAGAACATCAAATTCACCAAGTCTTAAATCACGCAGAATTTCAATACGTTCTATTGATTTAACCTCACTATGCAAATATCTAACCTTTATACCTTCTGATAAGAAAAAGTCTGTTAAATCTTCTGCCATACGTTTTGTAAGAGTTGTAATCAAAACTCTTTCGTCTTTTTCTGCACGTTTTTTGATTTCTGCCATCAAATCTGTAATTTGATTTTCAATAGGTCTAACAGAAATTTTTGGATCAACAAGCCCTGTTGGACGAATAATTTGTTCAACTATTTGAGATGATGTTTGTTTTTCAAATTCTGCAGGTGTCGCTGAAATATAGATTTTTTGACCGACTTTATCAAAAAACTCTTTATTCTTAAGTGGTCGATTATCCTTTGCACAAGGCAATCTAAATCCATATTCAATTAGAGTATCCTTTCTTGAAGCATCCCCATGGCTCATACCTTTTATTTGAGGTAAAGTTACGTGAGATTCATCAATTACAGTAAGAAAATCACCTCTAAAATAATCTAACAAGGTTGCAGGCGCAGAGCCCACTGGACGGCGTTCTATTATTCGAGAATAATTTTCGATACCTGAACAATAGCCCATTTCTTTAATCATTTCAATATCATATTTTACACGTTGTTCAAGTCTTTGAGCCTCGATAAGCTTATTATTTTTTTCTAATTCCACAAGACGGTTTTTCAATTCTTGTTTAATCAAACTAATTGTTTCATCAACATTTTCATCATAAGAAATATAGTGCACAGCAGGATAAATCACAACATTTTTAGGAGTTTCAAGAATTTCCCCTGTAACACCATCTATTTTTGTAATCTTTTCTACTTCATCACCAAAAAACGAAACTCTAGTAATAGCTTTTTCATAAGATGGCATAATTTCGACAATATCACCTCTTGCCCTAAAGTTTGCACGTTCAAGCGCAACATCATTTCTTGTATATTGAACAGAAACAAGATGTTTTAATAAATCTTCCCTTGATAATTCATCACCTACATGAATATCAATAGCACCTTTAAAATAGTTCTCTGGTAAACCCAAACCATAAATACAACTAACAGATGCAACGACAATTACATCATTTCTTTCATACAAACTACGAGTTGTATTATGACGAAGTCTGTCAATTTCATCATTAATACTTGCCGATTTTTCAATATACGTATCAGTACGTGGAATGTACGCTTCTGGCTGATAATAATCGTAATAAGAAATAAAATATTCTACTGCATTATCTGGAAAAAGTTCCTTAAATTCATTATACAATTGAGCTGCAAGAGTTTTGTTGTGAGCAATAATAAGAGTTGGTTTTTGAACTTGTTCAATCACATTTGCAATCGTAAAGGTTTTACCAGAACCTGTAATACCCAACAGAGTTTGAGTATCAAAACCTTTATTTATACCCTCAACAAGTTTTTCTATAGCCTTTGGCTGATCACCTGATGGTTTGTATTTAGAAGATATTTTAAATTTCTTATCCATAAGTTTATTTTATATCAACTAGAAAAAATCTTCCACAATATGCAGTATTTACATGCTTTTTTAAATCTGATACTATAATCATGTAAGAGAAAGTGTAGTGAAATATAATGGCTTTTTTATTTGTAAACAAACATTCTAACGCAGTAAAACAAGAAAACGAAGCAGATAAACTAAAAGATGCTAGAACTCAGCAAGTTCGTGAAGCATTAAGAAGCTACATCCACAAAAATAACATGGAAAACGCAATAGCTAAAGAGAAAAACGCTAATATCTTAAACTCTTTGCTAGAAGAATAAATTTTTATCAAATCAAAAAACAATCCTAATCGGCAGTTTTGTAACTGCCGATTTCCGTTTATAATCATGTTTAAGACATGTTACAAACGATAAAACCTTATTATGACAAGATTTCAACCTTTCTATAAAATAAAATTTTAGAAAAAAAGCAATTATTTTTAAGAAAAATACTTTATATAGATGTAAGGAAATTATACAGAGGTAAATTTAGGAGTTTATATATATGGCAAGAGTTTTGGTATCAATGCCCGAAGAATTTTTAAACAGAATTGACAAGGTTGCAGGTAACGAGAGTCGTTCACGTTCAGAACTTATTCGTGAAGCTCTTAGAACATATATTCATAAAAATGATACAACAAGACACACTGTTGCTGCAGATAAGAATGCACAAATTTTAGATGCTTTGTTGGATTAAAAAAGTTTTTAAATGACGGAAGAAATTAATATTTGGAAAATTAGGGTAAATAAATTTAGGTAAGTAATTTTATAAAAGGGAACTTAATAAGTTTCCTTTTTTATTGTTAATATTGTCTAATTTATTTACCAAACAGGGATTTCTTTAAAGAACAAAGAAAGCCCCAAAAGAAACTCTTAAAGAATGTAGGTCGTGTTGAACATTTTAATTCAACACGACACAATTTAAAAGTAGGGTGGGAATTTAAAATAAATTTAAAACTTTCAAAATTTTTCTATGAGTTTTTCCCACCAACAATTTCAATCAAATATAACCTTATAACATTTGACGTACAAATATTTTTAGAGTAAATTAACTATGTTATGAAAATCGTAATATACGGAGCAAGTGAAATTACTAGTCTTATAGCAAAAGAATTTCACCAAGTCCACGAAATCACAGTTATAGATAAAGAAGAAAATAAAACAGAAGAGTTTAGCCGATTAGATATCAGATTTATAAATTGCGAAGCTTTGACTATTGACGTGCTAAAAAATATCAACATTAAAAATGCTGATACATTTATTGCTTGTTCTACAAACGACGAAAAGAATATTCTTGCTTGTATGACAGCAAAAAGACTTTGCCCAATAAAGACAATTTGTTTTGTATCAAAAGAAGAATACAAAACCTCAATGGGCTTAACTCGTGATAGCGAATATTCTGGCAAGTTATTTATCGACAACATTATTTGGCCAGAAGAACTTCTTACAAAAGAAATTTTCCAAATCGTAACTATCGAAAAAGCTTTAGATGCCGAAAATTTTGCAAAAGGTAGAGCAATGCTTTTAGAATACAAGCTTGATGAAGACTCTATCCTTGTTGGTAAAAAAGTTAGAGAATGTGATTTTCCATCAGAATCCCTAATTGTAGGTATTCATAGAGGGGAAGAACTTTCTATTCCAAACGGAGAAACTGTCCTTGAATCAGACGACAAAATCATATTTATGGGACTTTCAACTTCTCTATCATTGCTTGCAGCAAGATTTTTCCACGAAAAAGATTATAACAAATCAATTGCCATAATTGGTGGTGGTAATGTTGGGCTTATGCTTGCTAAAAACCTTGAAAAAACAAAAGTTCATCTAAAAATAATTGAAAAGGATTTAGCAAGATGCGAACACCTTGCAGAAGTTTTAACAAATACTCTTGTAATCAATGGTGACGGTACTGATTTAGAATTATTAAATCAAGAAGAAATTCTTGAAATGGATGCTGTTATTAGTGTTACTGATAACGATGAAAAGAATTTATTATGTTCACTTTTAGCTAAACAGCTTGGAGTTAAACGTATTATTTCAAGAGTTTCAAAGAACGTAAATATTCCTCTATTCGATAGAGTAGGTATTGATATTACTGTTTCACCAAAACTTGCAGCACTTCACGAAATAAAGAATTTGCTTTCGGAAGAAATCAATGTTGATATTCTTGCAACTGTTGAAAAAGGTAAAGGTGAAGTTCTTGAAATAAACATTGATGAGGCTTTTAAAGAAATAAAACTTATGGATTTAAAACTTCCTAGAAGAGCTATAGTCGGCATTATTCACCGTAATAACAGAGTTATTATTCCAAAAGGTGACACTTTGATTAGACCAGAAGATAAACTTATTATCTTTACTACTAAAGAAAGTGCACCTGTAATAAAAGATTTTTTCAAAGGTAGTTAGTAAATGAGATTATATTATCTTATAGATTCATTAGGATTAGTAATTTCTGCAATCGGTATAATGTCTTTTATACCGTGTATTGTAGCATTAATTTACGGAGATATGTTTTCTCTAATACTATTTGCAATTTTAGGCTTAATAACTTTTGCAGTCGGACAATTAATGCATAGACTTACACCTTCTGAAAGACTACTGAACCTAAAAAAAACAGAAGCCTTGGCTATCGTATTGTTATCTTGGGTTTCTTTTTGGTTAATCTCAACAATACCATTTTTATTTTATGGATTAAACCCAATAAACGCTTTATTTGAAGCCATATCAGGAATAACCTCATGTGGTGCTACAATTTTAACAAACTATGATTTTCCAAAAACATTTTTCTTCTATAGAGCATTTATCCAATGGTTGGGAGGTATGGGAATTATCATCTTATTTACAGCCGTACTACCACAATTTGCAGTAGCCGGTAGACAAATGTTTTTCGCAGAAGCTCCAGGCTCGAGAGAAGAAAACCTTACACCAAGAATTAAATATACAGCAAGTGCATTATGGGGTTTATATGTGGGATTAACAATTTTACAAATTATTTTGTTAAACGTTACTGGGCTAAAACTATTTGATGCTATTTGTATTTCACTTGCTACGATTTCTGCTGGAGGATTTTCACCACTTGCAAGTAGCGTAGGTGGTTACCACTCAATGATTTGTAATTGGATATGTATTTTATTTATGTTTATTGCCGGTTGTAACTTTGCATTAATGCATAAAGCCATTGTAAAAAAAGATCCTGCATTAATGATAAAAAATGAAGAATTTAGATTTTACTTTTTATTTGTAAGTATAATTTGTTTAATTCTTGCTGGATTATTATTCTTAAGTGAAAACTCGATAACATTTAAAACTTTTACTGATGCAGTATTTTCAACTATTTCAATAATAACATCAACAGGTCAAACAACAACAGATTTTGGAATATGGTCACATCAAGCGTTAGCACTATTATTCTGCACAACTATTGTTGGTTCTTGCGCAGGTTCTTGTGGTGGTGGTATTAAAATCATCAGAGCAATTATCTGTTTTAAATATTTAAAATCAGAAATAACAAAAATTTTACATCCTAACGCAGTTATAAACATAAAAATTGATAATAACGTAGTAACAAAAGAGGTAAGACGACAAATTTTAACATTTATCGTGTTTTACTTCATCATATTTATGATAAGCGTATTTGTTGCAACCTTAATAGAAAATAACTTGTTTGTAGGATTAAGTGGTTCAGTTTCAACTCTCGGATTAGTAGGAGTCGGCGCAGGCTCAATCATTGGACCATCAGAAGGGTTCAATAGCCTTCAACCTGCAACAAAATTGTTGTTTATGTTCAATATGCTAATCGGACGTTTGGAAATTGTTCCAGTGATTGTGTTACTTAATAAAGATTTTTGGAAATTATCTAAACAGTAATACGATAGTTGTTGGGCAATTATACCGAACCTACAATACTACTAACAAATTATGCCATACCTTTTATGTCATTCTTGTATATGTCAAGTAATTCGATGACAAAAGACACGACCTTACATAGAATTGACGATTAAAATAGGTTTTTACTTACTATTTTACCCCTTAAAAAGTAAACTCATGCCAGCACGGAAATAGTTTTTTAATTCTGCAAATGAGCGTATTTGAGTTAGCATTTTCAAAATATATTCAGGTCTTAAATAAAATTTTCTTACAGCAAGTTTATGAAGCTCCATAACTTTTTCTCTTGATAAGCAATGAGTTTTAATAATTGGATAATAATACGCACCTTTGTATGAATAATGTTCATCAAACATATTATAAATTTTTGCATAATTATAAAACTTTGTTCCAGGCAATGGAACAGCTGTATAAAAACTTACGAAATCAGGATTTAACTCTATAGCCAAATCAATTGATTGCTTGATTGTACTTTCATCATCCCAAGGTAAACCTATCACAAAATATGCGTAAGATTTCATTTTTGCACGTCTAATCATTTTGAAGCAATCTCTTATTTCAAAAATAGTTGTTTTCTTCTCAATTTTATCAAGTATAAATTGAGAACCACTTTCAACGCCAACACTTACAAGTCTGCAACCTGCTTTGTACATTAAATTCAATAGGCTTTGGTCTGTCGTATCAACACGAGTATTTGCCGACCAAGTTATTTTAAGTTTTTCTTTTATAATCTTTTGGCATAAATCAACAACCCATTCTTTATCCTGATTAAAAATATCAGCCCAAAATACAAAATTTGTAATCTTGTAATTTTTTATACAGTCCTTTATTTCTAAAATAATATTTTCAGGACTTCTACGTCTTACAATAGGTCCAGAAACAGGGGTTGCAAGACAAAAGAAACAATGATAAGGACATCCTCGAGAAACCTTTATAATAGCTTGAGGTTTATCATTATCAGGTCTTTTATAAATATTATTATCAATCAAATGTCTTGCTGGAAAAGGTAACTCATCCAAATTTTCAATAAATGGTCTACGACCAGTAAATTTAGCTGTAAAATTATCTTTATAACAAATACCTAAAATTTCAGAATATTCTTTACCTTCTAAAATTTCTTTTAAAGTTTCTTCAGCTTCTCCCACAATAATTATATCTATATATCTGTTATCGTATAAATATTCTTTATTTTTTATTAAAAATGGTGCACCTTTTACAATAGTAACCATTTTTGGAAATCTTTTTTTAGCTAATTCAATTGCTTTAAAATCTGTTTCAAGAGTTGGAATAGCAACATTTACAACCAAATAATCAGGTTGATATTTTTCTAAATCTGACATGAAATCGCCACCGATAGAGTAGTCAGAAATTTTAGCCTCATAATTTTGTAATTCAGCAACGCCTGCCAAATACAACAAGTCCATAGGTGGAAGTGGAGGAATTATAAACAATTCCTTCACTGGTTGCTGACATCTATCTTCCCTATTAATAATAGGTGATGGCGGATATATAAAAAAGATTTTCTTCTTCATAATTTAAATCTATATTTAAAATTACTTCTAGTCAAGTTATTACTTTTGTGTTAACTTTAAATAGAAAGAAACTAGCAAAATAAAAGGAATAGAATATGAGCATAGCTGATGAATTAGCAACAGTATATGATGCCCAAAGTACAGAAGCAGAAATGTACAAATTTTGGGAAGATAACGAATTTTTTAAAGCAGATAACAAAAGTGATAAACCACCATTTTCAATGGTAATTCCACCACCAAACGTAACTGGGGTATTACACATGGGACACGCTCTTGACGAAACACTTCAAGACATCCTTACTCGCTACCATAGAATGGCAGGTTACGAAGCACTTTGGATTCCAGGTACAGACCACGCTGGTATTGCAACACAAGCAGTTGTTGAAAAGAAACTTAGAGCAGAAGGTAAATCACGTTTTGATTTAGGTCGTGAAAAGTTTTTGGAAGAAACTTGGAAATGGACTAACGAACATAAGTCTGCAATCCTTGACCAATGTAAACGTCTAGGTGTATCTTTCGATAGAACAAGAGAAAGATTCACATTCGATGAGGGTTGTTCAGCTGCTGTAAAAAAAGTTTTCGTTGATTTGTACAACAAGGGCTTAATTTACAAGGGTGCATACATCGTAAACTGGTGTCCACGTTGCCAATCAGCTATTTCTGATATTGAAACAGAATATGAAACAGAAAAAGGTCATTTATGGGAAATTTCTTACCCATTAGTGAACGAACAAGGCGCAATTGTTGTTGCAACAACAAGACCTGAAACAATGTTCGGGGATGTTGCAATCGCAGTTCACCCTGATGACCATAAATACAGCGAACTTATTGGTAAAACAGTTTATATTCCTCTTTCAAGAAGAGAAATTCCTATCATTGCTGATGAATATGTAGATAAATCATTTGGTACAGGTGCTGTTAAAATTACTCCAGCACACGACCCTAATGACTATGAAGTTGGTAAACGTCACAATATGAAACCTATTTGGGTTATTGATGAAGAAGGTAAACTAAAAGATTGCCCAGAAGTTCCTGAAAAATATCGTGGAATGGATAGATACGAAGCTAGAGAAGCTATCGTTGGCGATTTACAATACCAAAATTTCTTATTAAGAATTAAAGACCACGAACACAATGTTGGTAAATGCCAACGTTGTAATACAACTATTGAACCATTATTGTCAGAACAATGGTTTGTAAAAATGGAACCTCTTGCAAAAGAAGCTATTGCAGCTGTAAAAGACGGTAGAATTAAATTTATTCCTGAAAGATGGGAAAAGAATTATCTAGGATGGATGGAAAACATCCGTGATTGGTGTATTTCTCGTCAATTGTGGTGGGGACATCAAATTCCTGCATATTACCACAACGAAACAGGTGAAATGGTTGTAGCAGAACAAAACCCTGATCCAGAACATTACACACAAGATACAGATTGTCTTGATACTTGGTTCTCATCAGGTTTATGGCCATTCTCTACAATGGGATTTCCAAATACAGAAACAGATGATTTCAAAAAATTCTATCCAACTTCAGTTCTTGTAACTGGTTTTGATATCATTTTCTTCTGGGTAGCAAGAATGATTACAATGGGCTTGGAATTTACAGGAAAAGCTCCATTCTCTACAGTTTATATTCACGGTCTTATCAGAGATGAAAAAGGTCAAAAAATGTCTAAGTCAAAAGGCAACACAATCGACCCAGTTAAAATCATTGATAAATACGGTTGTGACGCATTAAGATTTACTCTTACATCACTTTGTACTTACGGTGGACAAGATATTAAGATTTCAGATGAAAGATTTGAATACGGTAGAAACTTCGCAAACAAAATCTGGAACGCATCAAGATTTGTACTTATGAATCTTGATGGCGTTGATAACAGCGATATTGATATGAACAACTTAACTCTTGCTGACAAGTGGATTTTAAATAAATTAAATAATGTAGCAAAAGATGTTAACGAAAATATCAAAAACTATAGAATAGGCGAAATTGCACACATCTTGTATGATTTCTTCTGGAATTCATATTGCGATTGGTATGTCGAAATTGCAAAAATTCAATTACAAAACGAAGAACAAAAATTAAACACTCAAAGAGTTTTGAGATATGTTCTTGATATGTCGTTGAGATTACTTCACCCAATCATGCCTCATATCACAGAAAAAATTTGGCAATTAATTCCAAAAGACTCTGAATTTAAAGCAGTTATTAAAGCTACATATCCAACATACAAGGAAGAATTAGCTTTCACAAAAGAAGCAAATCAAATGGAATTAGTATTTGAAACAATTAAATCTTTGAGAAACGTAAGACAAAGCTTTAATATTTCACCATCCGTTCCAATCAATATTGAAATCAGAGCAGAGGAAGGCGAAAAACCAGTATTTGAAGCAGTTACATCTTACATCAAGAGATTAGCAAGAATTAACGAAATCACATTTGCTGATGCATCAGTTGATGTTCCTAAAAAATCAGCAGCTTGCGTTGTTTCAAAATCAAGAATAATTATTCCTCTTGAAGACTTGATTGACTTGAATGCAGAAATCAAACGTCAAGAAAAGAAACTTGATAAATTAACTGCAGAAAAGAATTCACTTCTTGGAAGATTGAATAATGAAAAATTCACATCTAAAGCTCCAAAAGAAGTAATTGAACAATCAAGAGCAAGAGTAGAAGAAATTACTCATCAAGAAGACTCTATTCAAGAGCTTATTAATAACTTAAAATAATAAGAACTACAACAAAATAGTAAATAGGGCGACATAAAATGTCGTCCTATTTTTTTACTATAAACAGAGGATAAAAAGTCATAAAAAATATTTTAGAATAGAATTTGGAGAAGAGGTAAAATATTATGATTACAAGCATTGGTTCAAATAATGAAACTTTAGCTGAAATCCTAGCGAAATTAAATCAAACAAGTACCGATAGTACGGCTTCGACTGGCAATACAACTGGTCAAAGTTCTTCACTACAAGGTACAATTGGTGATTTAAGCGTAGATTTCCAACAAAGTTTAATGGCACTTTTATCATCTGATACAAAAGGTGAAGAAGAAACTTCAGCACTAAAGGATAATGATGAGAATGAAAAAAACGATTTAACAGCACGCCTTGGCGCACCTGCTGGTCTTGATTTAGAATATGATTTGTCATCTAAATCATTAACAGACAAATTAAAAAATCTACATTTTATGAAAATGTTTGATTTTGACAAAGATGGTGAATTAACAAAAAATGATTTTAACGTAGCAAAAGAAAAATCACCACTTGTTCAAAATATCGCAGATGCATTCGAATCAGCAACTGATAATGGCAAAATCTCTGGATTTTTCCAAAGTATGATTAATCAATACAAAGATTCACCAATGAGTCTTGTAAAAGATGCTGTAGAAGTATTTGCATAGATAGTACGAAAAAGATTGAACGAGGCGACAACACACTTGTGTTGTCGCCTCTTATCTGTAAAACTCTTTTATAAATAAAAAAACATGTTAAAATAATAAAAAAGAGGTTTTAGATGAAAAAATATATATTATTATCAATAATTTGCACATTTTTAGTAAGTGGAGTAGCTTTTGGTGCAAAATACAAAGTTAACACTTCAGGGGCAGTAAAAAATCAACAAGGTAATACTATTACACAACCTAAAACACAGAGCAACCCCTATAATCTTTATACCCCAAATTCATACAACGCAAAAGCACAAACTTCACAAATTCAATATATCGACCTTGTAATGGATTATTCTGGTTCAATGTCAAGATGGATTGAGCAAGCAAAACGTACAATGTCTAGCATTATTGCACAAATTCCAAGCACTACAAAAGTTGGGCTACGAGTATTCGGGCAAGACAATTCAGGTTTAAATACTGCACCACAAATGGGTACAGTTACAGGTACAAAAAAAGTTAATGGTAAAATTCAAGTAATAGCAAAATCAAACAGACCAAACAACTCATTTAATGGCTGTACTGCAACATCAAAAATGGTTGCACTCTCTCAAGCAAATGCATCTTCTCTTATAGCAGGAATGAATTTAGCTCAAATTGGAGGTTCTACACCAATGGTTTATGGTATGCAACAAGCAGTTGCAGAGGATTTTGCAGGATATGATAGAACTTCACCTAAAAAATTAATTCTTGTCACTGACGGTGGAGAAAACTGTGGGGGCGACCCTTGTAAATTCGCAAGGGATTTAATGAAACAACGTTCAGACATTCATATTGACGTAATTTTAGTTGATTCTGGTTCAAATAAATTGTCTTGCCTTGCAAGTACAACTGGTGGACATATGTACAAAGTTAATGATATTTCCAAATTCTCAACTGTCTTAACTCAGTCAATGCAAGCACAACCTACAACAAGCACAACAACTCCAAAACAACAACAATATGAATATTACAAGGATTAATTTAGAGAAACTTCGAATTGCCCACCATACATTCTAACAGTTAAACGCATTGTTGCACCATTGTATCCAGTTGGTGGCGCTTTAAATGTTGGAGTTGACATTATTGCTTGATAAACTTCGTCATTCAACATACCATTATCAGATTGTTTTGCAAATGCTCTATTTGTAAGTTGACCTGATGATGAAACCTTAAAAGTTACAACACAAGTGCCATCACCTAAAATATTTGTAAAATCTATTTTTGAAGCAATTTTATTTCTTAGAGCAACCTTATAATAAGCCATCTCTTGAGGATTTACTTTCTGAACTGATTGAGTAACTTGAGTTTGTACCTTTGGTTTTTGAGTAGTAGTTGAAACTTGTTTAGGCTTTGCTGTTACTGGCTTTTGCTTTTGTTGAGTAGCATTAACACTTACTGCTTTTGAACTCTTTGACTTTGGCAAGGTTACTGCACTATTATTTTTAGTTTGAAGTTTTTTAGAGGTTTGAGTTTTTTGAGGAGCAATTATTTTCTGAACAGGATTTTTAACCTGAACGGGTTCTTGCTCTATAACAGGTTCAGCTGGTGATTCTTCTGCAACTTGAGTTTCTGCCATTTGCTGAGCAGTTGGTTTTGTATTATCCCAAATTTTATCAATATTTGGAATGTTATTATTTATAGTTTGTTGTTTAACCTCTTTTTTGACTTGTGTATTTGAATCAGTATTACCAACAAAGAAAATAACTACAAAAGATAAAATCAAGCAAATTAAAAATATAATTAAAGAAATTGGCTCAATCTTTATTTGTGGTAAATCTGGTCTTTCAAAAACTATTAAAGGTTCTTGTTTCTTTTCTTTTTTAGGAGTTTTTTCAACTTTTTCTTCTCTTACAACCTCTTTAACAACTTTTTGTTCAAACTTAAAAGGATTATTGTTTTCAAGTTTTGGTAAAGTCGGCTCTTCCTTTGGAAGTTCTACACTTTCAATCTGTTCAACGATTTCGTCAAAAGTATCGTTACCACAATCGCAGTAATCAGGTTTTACATCAAATTCAGTTCCACATTCTTTACATCTAAACATTTGTAATCCTTATCTTCTAACAGTTTCTGTATCGTTGTAATCTGTAGGAGAGCTATATTTTGAAGTATTAGAAACTTTAAATCCACCCTCAACATTAGTTATAACACGATTTGACCCGTTTGGAAAATCTAAAATAGAATGACCTTGATAACCTCTTATTACAGGTGCAATATATTGAATTGCCATCGGTGTATAAGATGGATTTAAAGACCAAGTCTTAACATTAGAAACTTTTCCGTACTTATCAACAGTAAAAGTAAATTTAAAAACAATGCCGTTTTGAACATCAGGAAGTCGAGAATCTTTCATAATTTGATTTTGCAAGTTTGAACGCCAAACATTCCACGCAATTTCTTCTTGTTGAGGAGTCATTGTTTTTGTTTGAGGTTTTGAAGTTGTTTGAGGTTGTTGAGTTTTTTTCGCTGGAGTAGAAGTTGTTTTGACAACAGTCTTTGGAGCTTCAACTTTCTTTGTTTCAGCCTTTGGAGTTTGAACTCTATTAACTTTTTGAGTTTTTGGAGTTTCAACTTTTTGTTGCTCAACTTTTTGTGTCACAGGTTCAGAAACTGTTTGTGAAACGGGTTTTGGTTTTTGCAAATCTTCTCTGCTTACAGTTGCAATAACTTCATTTTTTGTTTCTTGAGGTTTGTAATCCTGTTCTGTAGTCATATAACTAGAATCTGTAACAAGCACATTTGAGTGCATTTGAGGTTTAATACAACAAATGCACGCAGTTATTATAATCGCTATAACTAGTAATATTTTTACAAAAGAATTATAACTCATTAATCTCTATCTATTTTATCTGTTAATCCATCACAAGCAAATATACTGAATTTAGTAGCACTTAGCATATAAGTTTCAGCAATCAAAATTGCAGTTGGAACAAGTGCTGCCAAAAAGCTCAATGCCATTCCACCAAGATCACCACCCATTTCTTGCATAAAGTAAGAAACGTTCATTGAAAATTCAATAAAGATAATGCATAAACCGATAGTAAATGATTGGCGCATTTCAGTATTTAATTTTCTAATACCTTCAAGACCAAAGATTTCAACACCGTGTTGAAGATAATTACTAAAACCGTCTGTTTTCAATACGTTTGAAGATTGAATTTTCTTATTACAAGTAAAAGCGTTAACAAAAGCAAAAAATGCAAATACAATCATCACAGTTGCCAAAACCAAGAATACAGGGCTAAATCTTAAGCCTGAAATTCTTATCCAACCTGCTGCTTCAGGGAAACACATTGCCAAAGTATTTGATACACCATAAGCCAAAAATGGTGCTGTACAAATACCCAAAAAGATTTCACCTACAGATTTTAGTTGTAACATAAATGATTTATCTTTTATATTTCTAATTTTTGTTGAACTTAAAGAATTTGCAAATCTTTCTATCCAATTTTGATATTCTTTAACAACTTTTTCAAAATCTTCCCTGTATTCGTAATGATTTAATTCTTTTGACAATTCTACGCTGTTGTTTTTAAAATATCCACACGCAATAGCAAGAGTCACGGTAATTGCAACAAACATCAAGGAAATTAATATTGCAAATACTGGAATAGTTTTTGGTGTGAAGTAATACAACATATTAACAACATAAATAGCAACATAGAAAATTGCAGGAATCATAATCATAAATTTTTCTGCAATTCTTGATACTGATGTGTCTTCACCAAGTTTGTTTTGCAAATACAAGAATATACCTTGTTTTAATATTAAACCTAAACCGTAAATTATAACGGCAAAAATAAATATAACTTTCAAGTTAATTGGCATTTGAATTACCATGCCTGCATCTGTCAAAGGTAAGCCCATTAAATAATTTGATAAACCAAATGAACAAACGAACGATGCTAATAATAAAGCGATATGTAAAACAATTCCACCTTTTGAATTCATAGAAAGTTTTTTAGTAATATCGTTTATTGGGTGTGCAACTTCATTAATAATTGCAATTCTAGCTTGCTCAATTTCAGCTTTTCTTTTTTCAATCTTTAATCTAACTTGAGCGTTTGCTTCGTTGCCATAAAGACCTTTTATATCAGTTTCTGTAAGATTTTCTTCAGCAAGAGTTGTAGTTGTAGAATGACCAATCATCTTAATCATTAAGAAATCATCCGTACCATCAACCATAATCTTGCAAACTTTTTCAATTTCTAATCTTGCAGGAATTGGTTTACCTTTAAATAAAAATTTGTCATTTCCAAATTGATTTAAAAGTACACATCTATTCGTTTTTGGATCATATTGAACTGTCAACATACAATCAAATGGTACATCTAGTTTAAAATCAAATCCGTCTTTTGAACATATATTTACTAACTCTTTGTGAGTAAAAGTTTTTTCATTATTTTTTGAAATAATTGTAAATGCCATTTTTATAAATATCTCCTATCTACCGATTGCTTCTAAAAATCTTCTTTGAGCTTTTTGTGCGTTTTGTTCATTTGCAACAATAAGCTTCTTTTCACCCAAAACAGGATTTAAAAGTTCTTTAACCATATCCAATCTTTCAGGATGAGCGTAAACGAACATCATAGCCAAGTCTGGTGCATATTGTAAAACGCTTTCAACATTTTTTGGTAAAACTTCCCAATTAATTTGTTTTGAAACGTCACCCTCATTAGCTAAATCACCAATAACAACAATAGCTGGAACATATCCCTCTTTTTTCATTGTCAAAGCGTGAGAAAAAGCTTTTTTCAAACCCTCTCCATAAGCTGTACCATAATCATTCTTGTCATACTTTGTAAATTCTGTAACAGCTTTTGTAATACCCATGCTATCACTTGGAGAACCCTCATAAATTAAATATGCTTTTTGTGAAACTTTTAAAATTTTAACTTCGTCCTCAGGATCAAGTATTGAACACAAAGATTTCAAATACTTGATTTGTTCAGGCAGTTTACTTTGATTTGATGCAGAGGAATCAACTACAAAAATAACAGCAGATTTGTGAAATTCATCTACCTTGATATTTTTAGCCAAAACAAAAATTAATTTACCAATAATTGCGATACCTAAAATTAAAATTCCTAGTACAACTAATCTTTTATTCATAATCATTTTTCCTTATTAATATTGAAATGTAACACTCAACGGTTTTGTTAGAGTTAAATCTAATTCTGTATAAACAGGAATTTCAGCATCAACGCCAGCTTCGAGACCTTCTTTAACAGCACCACCTACAGCACCTGTTGCAGCACCTATAGCCATAGCTTGTCCATAACTTGTGTCACCACTAGAAAGTAATGCCCACAGCAAACCACTTGCCAATCCAATCAAAGCTCCGGATGCCACAGTTTTTGCAGTACGTCCAAGTTTACCCTCATTTGTAACCGTAAAATCTACAACATCAGTTGAAATATTATAAACTTTTCCCTCTGTTGTTGTAAGTCTATTAAAATTAATAACAACTCTACCATTTATAGAACCTAATTTAGCATGTCTTGCCGTTTTTAAACTACCTGTAACTACACTTCCTTGTGGAGCAACAACATTTCCATTAAATACCCAATCTTCTGATAATATAGCAGTAACAGCATCACCAACACTTGCAGTTGCAGTATTTAAAGGCGTTTGCAAATATGTCTTGAAAGTTGTACCTTTATCAATTTTGCCTACGTAACCTTTAAGCGTTGTATTTTGAACGTTATTTGCAGTTGTTGATTTATATTGAGGGGAAACAGGTTTTGGTTCAGAAAAATCATAGCTTATATTGTTTCCCATCAAAACCTTTTGAGCTTGAGTTTCATATAATGAAATATATTTTTCGTTTAAGCTTTTCTCGTAAGTTAAACCACCATCTTTTAACGCTTTTAGAATTGATTTATCTAGAGAATTGTTACCTGATGATTTAAAATAATAAAACATATTTGCACCAGTTTGTTGCAAAATCACAACAACAAATTCATTTGCTTTTGATTTTGTATAAGCGTAATATGGGTCTTTTTTTTGAATATAATATTTTGCAGTATCAATTTGAGGCTCAACAAGTGTTTTCACATAATCTTTATTAGCATTTTTTACAAAATACAAATTTGAGCAAGCAGCAAATGTCATATTCGCAGATAACAAATATAAAACTGAAATAAGTAAGGCAACAAATTTTTTCATCCTTAATTACCTCTTTTTTCTTGCACTTGCGTAGTTGTAGTTTGTTTTGTAGTTGTCATAGAACCATCATCATTGAATTTTATTAAGTAATCAATGACACTTACATTAAATTGCTTGTGCATAACTGGTTTACTAATTAAAACAACTCCAGTTGCAACAACTAAAATTATCCCAATAATTATAAAAAATGATTTATTCACGCTATTTTTACTCCGTCCTTATTTCTATTATAAGAATAAATCACGCTTTCGGCATAAAATTTTCAGCGATTTTAACATTATTTAACTATAAATTAAACCAGTTAATTTCTTCTAAGTTATTTTTCTTTAGAAATTCATTACAAGCAATGAAATGATTACAATTCATAAAAGCATTGTCACCTTTATTTGCACCCAATGGAGAAGGATGTGATGCTGTTAAAATCAAAATATTATCTCTTCCTTCAAATATTGGTAAAGCTCTTTCTATAGCTTTATTACCCCATAACATTACAACAAGAGGCTTATTTCGTTGCGCCAATTTTTCTAAAACTAAATCAATGAAAGGCTTCCAAAGCTTTAAAATTTTGTTTTGATGTTTTTCATCATAAAAAGTCAACGCAGTATTTAAAAGAAATACGCCTTGTTCAGCCCAAGATGATAGTTCCCATTTTTCAAAAATATAATCTTTATTAAAATTTTTGTTTATAACTTTAAAAATATTTCTCAAAGACTGTGGACATTTTTCGGCACGACTTGAAAAAGCTAATCCATGTGCATGTTCAGGATTTGGATAGGGGTCTTGACCTAATATTAAAACTTTTACATTTTCAAAATCAGTTAGTTTAAATGCATTAAAAACATCTTCTTTTTTAGGAGTTGAAAATTTTTCAATAGCTTGCAAATAAATTTTTTCACAAAGTTCTAAACTACCACTTCCTAATGCATTATCCCAACTTTTATTAATAGAAAATTTATTCATAATTTGATTTTATCATACAAATAAAATAATCTCGTGGGCAATATGAAATTTTAATCAAAGAAAATAAACTTCAAAATAAGAAAGCGAGGTTATTATGTCAGAATTTTCAGTAAGAATGATAAGAGAAATGGGTGTTGATGTAGAAGAATTATTGAGATTGCTAATCACAAATGCAGGTTCAGAAATATCAACATATTACCACTATATGCTATTAAGAAACAATTTAACAGGCCCTGATGGCGAAGCTCTAAAGGAAATTGTAGAAGATGCAAGAATAGAAGACAGAAATCACTACGAAGCTCTTGTTACAAGAATATATGAGCTAGGAGGAGAAATACCTGATAATTTGGTAACTTTCTATGAACAAGCAAGTTGCCCACCTGCGTATTTACCAAAAGAAAAGCAAGATACTATGGAAATAATCAAAATTCTAAGACAAGCAGAAGAATGTGCTATGGTAGGCTATAATCATATTTGTAAATTAACTTATAATAAGGATTTTAGAACTTATGACCTAGCAAAAGCAATTCTACACGAAGAAACTGAACACGAATGTTGGTTTGCAGAAATATTGACAGGAAAACCATCAGGACATTTTAAACGCAAAGGCGAAAGTTCACCATTTGTAAGTAAATTTTTAAGATAAGATATTAATTTAACTTAAATAACGGTGTTGGAAAAAATAATATTTTTGCTAGCACCGTTATATTTTTGCAAGAATTGTGGAATAAAAATAATATAAGTTATCCAAGTTTAAGGAAAAACATGCGAAAACAAATATTAGTTGCACTTTTATTCTTTTTTATTGTTGTGCTAACTCTTTGTATATGGTTTTTGATAAAAACAAACCATACTATTAATTTTGACAATCAAAAATTTGTTTTAAAATATTCAAGAGTTTTACACGGTGGAAATGTAATATTAAATGAATATGTTCCAAAAGAAGAAACTCTCGGAAATTGGACGCAATTATTGGCTGTAAATTATTATCCAAATTCTAAAGAAAACATTGAATACTTATCAAATAACAATATCGAAAGTTTACAAAAATCATACGGTGAAAAATTAAAAGTTTTATCTAATAACAAAAAACCTACTACAATAACAAAATCATTTATCATTATAAATAGGGATTACACAGAGTATAACGCAGTTTGCTATACAAAATATAAAGACGGATATTACTATTTACAATTTATAAAAAAATACAGATATAGCAATATGGATGAGTTAAAAGAACAATCCATGAAACTTTTAAGAGAAAACCAAAAATACCTTGGACTAATAGAAAACAAGACAGCTAACTATAGACCAACACCTCTGTTCATAGACTATGGCGAATAATATTATTGTTTTATATTATGGAATATTAAATTTGCATTGGGTAAATTTTAATTACCCAATGCCCATCTAAAGCCAAAACTTAAGGCGATACCGTTTCTTCCACCGTTTCTCACCATAGCTTGACCAAAGCCTGTAAATCTATCGCCAACACGTTTTTGTAGACCTACACCGTATTGAAAATATGGATCAACGCTCATATTAGGTAGGCTTACATTATTAGCTTTAAATCTTGATTTATCCATAATATTCCATACCATTTGTAATGCTACATAAGGTTGCCAGCCGTTTTTCAAGTTGCCGATAAATTTTAATCCTGGAGCAATTTGAATTGCATGAAGTGGGTCAGAATCTATTCTTACACCTGCTGCATTTGTATAATCAAAAGTGTTTACAAATGTGTATGACATCAAATAGTTTGGTTGAATAATAAATTTACCATCTGCAAGCTCAAAGTTGTAACCAGTTTTTGAAGCAATACCAGTTGCAAGCATTGTAAAATCTTCATGTCCATACATTGTATGAGCATCTCCAACACTAGCACCTACGTTTGCTGTTAACCCAGTAAAGAAATTACCCTTGTACCAAGTTCCGCTAACACCAAGTGTCCCGCCGTTTTGGTTAATACTTACACCACTATAATTTTGGTTAGAACCATTGTATCCTGCATAAACTGAGTATACTGCATCCCAGCCTTGACTAAGTTCTATTATACCTGTGTCCCCACCAAATAATGAACCGTAGCCGATATTTCTAACGCTTGGACCATTGTTTAGACTAACACCCTCAAATGTAGCATAAGGTCTAAACCAAGCACCTTTTGTTTGTTCAGGAATTTGGTTAGGGGCAAAAGTTATAACTCCTCCCTCACCTGTACCTTGAGTTGAAGCGTATTTGTTGGCAAATTTCATTGATATTCTTTCATTACGAGTCATTGCCATTAACATATCCTGATTTGCAAATGCTTGTTCATAGGTATTTAATTGAGTTAGGTATGAACCGATTTGTGCACCAACTGAACCCACAAGTACGGCAGGGTTAAAGGCTTTACTAGGGTTGACTCCGTCACCACCTTTACCGTTACCTCTCGTAAATTCAAAGTTACCATTATTTGCATTGTAATTTACGTTATATTTATAAATTGGTGAATATGCAACGGTTGAAGTACCTGTGTATGCAACGTTTGATTTTAAATTATCATCATTTGTGAAATTGATTGAAGTAAAATCATTTGCTGCATCAGATAAAAGTGTCATGCCGGCAACGTTAAGTTTTCCACCTGTATATGATGAATTACTTGCTGACAATTTATCCATTGTTTGATTTGCTAAATCAACATCTACAAAGATATTTGAGTTTGATTTTAAAGCCAAACCATATAACGGAATATTGCTTGCAACGCCGTTTCTAAGGTCTAAGTTACCACCATTAAATGTAATTGCGTTTTGTCCGCCATTTGCTAAATATGAATCATCATAATATTTTAATGTACCGCTATTCAAAAGCCAAAATGCGTGAGAGTCTTTGTCGCCTCTTGTTAAAGTGGCATTTTCTAAATCAAGAGCAACAGTATTACTTGGAAGCATTCCATTATATACTCCATTAAAGTTTATGTCGCTATTGCCTTCAAATCTAACGCCACTATTACTATTATTTGAATTATTCAAAATAAGAGAATTATTAAGGTTTATTGCGTTTCCAGAACTGTTACGGATAACAAGTTGACCGTTAACGCTTGCTTCAAGTGTAGTATCATTTAAATTAGCATTAGTTAAAACAAGATTTCCTGTACCCTCAATTGCTATGAGAGAATTTAAAATAGTGTTATTGTTACCGTTGACAATAAATCGACCTTTTGAAAAATCATTCCAAGCCGTTTCTTCGCCACTCATTTCGTAGAAATAATCACTTTCTTTATTTACATTTTTAACTTCATCTAGCGCACCTTGTAAGTCTTTTGTTCCGTATGAAATGTTACCTACTAAGTTATCATACGTAACAAAATTCACACCACTTGCAGAAGACGCAGTTTTAATTAATTTAAAATCCTTGTCTAAAGAAGTTCTTTTGTATATATCAATGTTATTATCATCATTAATTAATTTCCAGCTTTGTAAAGTACCGTCTTTAATCTCTAATTCTTTTAGGCTGAAATTACCTTTTGCTGAAGAATTGGTAACATTTAGAGTAAGACCGTCTTTCATTTTTAGATTTAAGGTATCGTTCTCTGCTAAAACTAAATTATCAGGAGAAAATTTTTGTCCTGCAGGTATCGTGCTTTCTCTAAGGTTTAAAGTTGAACCGTTTTCAAAGTTTACATTACCACCGGTAGTGAAAATTTTTGAGGTTTCTGAACCTGCAATTTGTAATTCACCACCATTTTTAACATAAGTTTTGCCTCTATAATTATCAAGACGAACCTGTGATTTTACCGCACCTA
>CAKUUX010000001.1 GCA_934693165.1 uncultured Candidatus Melainabacteria bacterium | reverse complement strand
TAAAGGATATTGAGATAGATTTATTGACTTTTTTGATTTATTTTATTAATTTTTGTTAAGAAAATGATATACTCTTGGGAAATTTCGTAACAATATTAAGGGGTAAATTACACCCTCGCCCAATACTGGGAGAGGGTAGGGTGAGGGTTTACTCTAAATTTGTTGGGCAATACCCAACAACCTACAAATCCGTAATACATTAAATTAAATACGATATTGCAAAGCTTGCGTGATATGCATTGAGGTAATATTTTCGGAATTATCCAAATCTGCAATTGTTCTTGCAAGTTTCAAAACTCTATCATATTTTCTGCCAGAAAGTTGATATTTTACGGCAGCCATTTTTAAAATTTCTTCCGAAGCCTTATCAATTTTGCAGTATTTAGGAATCAGTTTTGAAGTCAAATCAGAATTTGTCAGGATTTTTTCATCTTTATATCGTTCATACTGAATTTTTCTTGCATTTATAACTCTTTTTCTTATATCAGCAGAAGATTCTGAACTTTGTTTTGTATTAATAAGCTCTTCTGCAGTAAGTCTTGGAACTTCCACCTGCAAATCAATTCTATCCATTAGAGGGCCAGAAAGTCTTGATTTATATTTTTGAATTTGGTATTCAGTACAAGTGCATTGTTTTTCTTTATCGCCCAAAAATCCACATGGACAAGGATTCATTGCACCTAAAAGAATAAAATCTGCAGGATACTTAACAGAGTTTTTAACTCTTGAGATAGAAATTTCGCCGTCTTCTAGTGGTTGACGCAAAACCTCCAACACATTTCTTGGAAATTCAACCATTTCATCAAGAAATAGCACACCCCTGTGAGCAAGCGTAATTTCACCAGGTTTTGGAGAAGTACCACCACCAATAATACCAATAGCCGAAGCTGTATGGTGAATAATTCTAAAAGGTCTTTTTGTAACAAGTGGTTTTGACTCAGAAAGTAAACCTGATACCGAATAAATTTTTGTAAGTTCAATAGCTTCTTGTGGAGTAAGTGGTGGTAAAATTGATTGAAAACACTTAGCCATTAAAGTTTTACCCGACCCAGGTGAACCTACCATAAGCATATTATGTCCACCAGCTGCAGCTATTTCAAGGGCTTTTTTGGCCTTCTGTTGACCTTTTACATTTTTAAAATCAAATAAAATTTCTTCCTCTTCAACATTTGCAAGATAGTCTTCCAACTTGCTTTTTACAGGTGTCAAAGGAGTATCTACAAAATTATTAACAACATCTGTTAAATGTTCTGCACCATAAACTTCTATATCACTTGTAAAAGAGGCTTCGACAATATTTTCTTTTGGTATGATTACTTTCTTTATTCCAACGTCTTTTAAGCCCTCAACAAGAGGTAATACTCCATTTGTTTTTCTCAAATGACCGTCAAGAGAAAGTTCTCCGATAAAACCCCAGCCTTCAATATCCTGTTGATTTAAAAGACCTTCTTCAATCAAAATTCCAATTGCAATTGGCAAATCATAGTTTGTACCTTCTTTTCTAATATCTGCAGGAGCAAGGTTTACAACAACTTTACCTCGAGGGAAAGTGTATGTAGAATTCTTGATAGCAGAACGAACTCTTTCTCTTGCTTCGTTAATTGCTGTATCAGGCAAACCTACAATACTTACAGATGGTAGAGAATTTACTGTATCAACTTCTACCTCAATTTTATATGCCTCTAAGCCAATAACCGAAGATGTTATAACCTTACAAACCATTTACACACCATCTTTCAAATCATGCACTATAGGTTTCATTTTATCAAATGTATAAAAATGTTTGTAGCCTAGTTTTATAAGTTCTTCTCTTGCTTTATCAAAATTAGAACCCAAATGTAAAATATCGTGAGAATCAGAGCCCACAGTAATAATTTCGCCACCTAAATCTTTATACAATTTCAAAATATTTTCTGAAGGCATAAAGTCAGGGATTTTGTATCTAAAGCTTGACGTATTAACCTCTATACCTTTGCCGTCAGCGATAACAATTTTCAAAATTTCTGCGATTATATCTTTGACTTTTTCAAAAGGATAATAAGTTTTATCATATCTTCTAATTACGTCTAAATGTCCTAAAATAGAATAATCTTTGTATTTTTTGATAACATTTAAAATTTCATTATAGTATCTTTCATTAAATTCTTTTTGAGTTTTACCTTCTTGAAAACCTCCGTTCCAAAAACCTAGATTATCAAGCGCATGACAAGACAAGATTATGAAATCAAAATCATTTTCATCAAAAGTTTTTTGAAATTTATCAATTGTATGAACTTGCATACCAA
Organism: uncultured Candidatus Melainabacteria bacterium; assembly: GCA_934693165.1. Taxonomy (GTDB): domain Bacteria; phylum Cyanobacteriota; class Vampirovibrionia; order Gastranaerophilales; family Gastranaerophilaceae; genus UBA791. The sequence continues at coordinate 214,124 of CAKUUX010000001.1, read as the reverse complement.
ATTCCATACCGAACTTAAGTCTAATTTTACCTTCATATTCTTTTTTAGCTTCATCAAAATCTTTTTTATACTGCTTTACATCACAACTTGCATTATCAGGAACTTCATAATCAATATGATTTGTAAAGCAAAGTTCTTCAAAACCTAATTCCAAAGCTCTTTTGATATACGACTTAATTGGAACTACTGAGTCATCACTATGTTCTGTATGAATGTGATAATCTACTAACATAATTTATCCTTTTTGTAATATAATAATTTTACTATGAATAACAAAATAAATAAAATTTTTATAATAAATTTTGGCGGAATTGGTGATGAAATATTGTTTTTACCGACAATTATTTCGCTAAAAAAAACTTATCCAGATTGTAAAATTACTCTTTGTCTTGAAAAAAGAACTAAATCAATAAAAGATTTAACAGATTTGATTGATGAATTATATTTTGTAGATATCAAAGGCAAAAACAAATATTCAGAATTATCAAAAATGGTTTTCAAAGCTCGCTTTGGAGGATATGATGCAATCATATCATCAGGTGGAAACAAATTAATAAGTCTTTTGTTATTCATGACTGGCATAAAAACAAGAATTGGCTACAACACAGGTAAGTTAAGCCAAATTCTACTTACAAATGCTGTTGAATTGAACAAAAATCAATATGCACCAAAAATGTATCACACACTTGCAACACCTTTGACAGATATTGTTACGGAATTACCAGAAATAAATGTTCAACCTCAAGAAAAAATAGAAAACTCTGTTCTTATTCACCCTGGGGTTAGCCAAATGAGTATAAAAAAAGGAATAATAAAAACTGTTCCTGCTCAAACTTGGGCAAAAGTTTTAAAACTTCTTATAGAAAAGGGTAAACATGTTATTTTAACAGGTGGACCTGACGATAAAGAATGTATAGAAATAATCAAAAAAGAATGTGGTACTTTTGATTATGATGACTACACTCAAGGTCAAATAAAAAGTTTAAAAGATTTAGCTGAATTAATAGGAAAATCAGAAAAATTCCTATGCTCAGATTCTGCACCACTACATGTTGCAGTTGCAATGAAAACAAGAACTTATGCAATATTTGGTTCAACAGACGAAAACAAACTTATCCCAAAAGCAGATTTTGTAACAGCAATTAAATCTAAAAAACATTGTCCTCTTGCACCATGTTTGTGGGAAAGACGTCAAACATCTTGTGCTGAATTAACTTGCTTAGACATATCAGCAGAAGAAATCGCCGAAATTGTTACAAATTCGTAACATGTAAAATCATGCTTATATGTGCATTTTCAAGCTTTCAACTACATCAAATAGTTGAAATATTTTGCACGTGATATTTTTATGCTATGCTAGTGATGGAGTCAATCCACGACGTATTACACAAGGAAGAAAAGAAAAGGTTAGAAAATTATGGCATTACCAAAAGTAGCGTATTTCTCAATGGAAATTGCATTAGATCAATCGCTAAATACATATTCAGGCGGTTTAGGATTTTTGGCAGGTTCACACATGTTATCTGCTGGCTACCTACAATTACCAATGGTAGGTGTTACAATGTTATGGTCTTATGGTTACTATGATCAACGTATCGACCACAACGGACAAGTTGAAGTAGCTTACATCAGAAAATACTATGATTTCTTAACAGATTTAGGTATCTCTACAGAAATAGATATTTTCGGTGAAAAAGTTAAAGTTAAAGCTTATAGAGTAGAACCAGAATTATTTGGTTCTTGCCCAGTATACTTATTAACAACAGATATTGAAGGTAATAGTGATTGGGCTAGAAGCATTTCTCATAGATTATATGACGGCAACGAAAAAATCAGAATTGCTCAAGAAGTAGTTCTTGGTGTTGGCGGTGTAAGAATCTTACAAAAAGCAGGATTTAAATTTGACGTTATTCACATGAACGAAGGTCACGCTCTTCCTGCAGCATTTGAATTATTGAAACAAGCTAAAGGCGATTTAGAAGCAGTTAAAAAACAAACTGTATTCACAACTCACACTCCAGTTGCTGCTGGTAACGAAGTGCATTGGGTTGATACATTAATGGAAGGTGGATACTTCCAAGGCACATCAAGAGAAACTGCAGTAGCTTTAGGTGGCGAAAACTTCTCACTTACAGTTGCAGCTTTGAAAATGAGCCGTATCGCTAACGCTGTATCACAATTACACGGTCTTGTTTCTAACAAAATGTGGGAACATGTTGAAGGCAGATGCCCAATCCGTGCTATCACTAACGCAGTAAACTTACACTACTGGCAAGATTCACGTATGAACGGTGATAAAACATTCGCTCAATTATTAGCAGCTAAAAAAGAAATGAAAACTTCTTTATTCAAATATGTTGCTAACGTAGCTGGTAAAAGATTTGACCCAGATGTATTAACAATCACTTGGGCAAGAAGATTTGCTGATTACAAACGTGCTTGGTTAATCTTAATGGATAATGACAGAATTATGAAATTGCTTAACAGCAACAAAATTCAAATTATCTTCGCTGGTAAATTCCACCCAGATGATGTTATGGGTAGAGAAATGTTCAACAAATTGTTGAACCGTTCACACTCTATGAAGAACGTAGTTGTATTACCAGGTTACGAATTACAATTAAGTAAGAGATTGAAAATGGGTACTGATGTATGGTTGAACACACCATTAAGACCATTTGAAGCATCTGGTACATCAGGTATGAGTGCAAACGCAAACGGCGCATTACACTTATCAATCTATGATGGTTGGACAGTTGAAGGTACATTCAATGGTATCAACGGTTACTCTGTTGAATACGAAGGACTTGATGACGATATTCCATGGGAAGAAAGACACTGGAAAGATCATGAATATATCATGAACACTATCGAAAACGAAATCATTCCTACATACTATGAAAACAAAGAAGAATGGGCTAGAATGATGCGTCAAGCTATCAGAACAGCTGAAGCTTACTTCAATTCAGACCGTATGGTTATTGAATACTACAACAGAATCTATCGTTCAATCGCTCACGGTGATATCAGCGATACTGATGAAACAAAAGAAAAGAAATATATCAATACAAAACCAACATTTGATGCTTGGAAATACGCTAACATCAAATAGGATAATTTCTTATAAAACGAAAGAGGGGACAAGAAAATCTTGTCCCCTCTTTTTTAATCATTAATATCTATTACATTTACATTGAGAGTTTGAACATTTTCCATTTTTTAAATTTAAAATGTCTTTTGTTATATATTCTGCATCAAAATTGTAGATTTTTGATAAATTTTCAACTCTTTTAAAATAGCACATTTGCTTTTGTGGGTTTTCTAAGATTAGAACAACTTTACCTTTTCTTCCTGTCATATATTGGTAATGAAGAGCTTGTCCTATACTTTCTGCCCATTTATTTGCAAAATCAAATTCTACTGCATTTGTTTTAGTAAGACAATCAACACGAGTAAAATCTTTGTTTTCGTACTCTTCAATGCCATTATAAAGTTTGCACCACGCATGTTGATACGAAGCCTCGTTATGTTCATGCGCAAATACAGGCGTTGAAATTAGTATTAGCAGTATTATTAAAAATTTTTTCATAATTATAAATTATAAATTAATAAATATGACTAAATAACTAAACTAATGGTTAGTTTTTAAAATTTTGCACGCATGCAAAATATATAAAGATATTACCAGTAAAATTGCATGTATGCAAGAAAATAATAAAGAGTTATTAAAACTTGGAAAACACATTTATAATTTACGTAAAAAGCATAAACTTACACTTGAAAGTTTGTGTTATCGAAATGGACTAGAACCTTCAACGTTAAGTCGTATTGAAAAAGGCATTGTAGAACCAAAATATTTAACTCTTTTAAAAATTGCTGAAGCATTTAGTTTAAAAATAGATGAATTATTAAAATTTTAAATAAAACACATAGGGGCGAAGCCATTGGCTTCGCCCCTATTGTTATAACATTACTGGTTGGTTGATGTTCTGCTCACTCGCGCTATCTTACTCGTTCGCATTACACGGCAATTCCGAGTTTTGCTACTGTGATTTCATCACCTTCGCAAAAGCTCTCCAGCCTCTGCTCACTCGCGCTACATCATGCCACCCATGCCGCCCATGCCTGCCATTGCTGACATATCTGGCATTGCTGGTTTTTCTTCTGGAATGTCTACTACTGCAGCTTCTGTTGTTAACAACATTGAACCTACAGAAGAAGCATTTACTAATGCACTTCTTGTTACTTTAGCAGGGTCTACGATACCAGCTTTGAACATATCTGTATAAACGTTTGACATTGCATCATAACCAAATGCGCCTTCTTCTGATTTAACCATTTCAACTACTACATCTGATTTTGCACCAGCGTTTGCTGCGATTAAACGTAGAGGAATATCTAATGATGCTGTTAAAATTCTATAACCGATTTTTTCATCATCAGAATCAAATTCTGTTGAATTTAATTTGTTTTCTAATTCTTGTTGAACTCTTAATAAAGCAACACCACCACCAGGAACGATACCTTCTTCATTAGCAGCTCTTGTTGCATTTAGAGCATCTTCAATTCTCAATTTTCTTTCTTTTAATTCAACTTCACTTGCTGCACCAACTTCGATTACTGCAACGCCACCTGATAATTTTGCCATACGTTCTTGTAATTTTTCTTTATCATAGTCGCTATCAGAAGCTTCGATTTGTTTTTTAATTAAAGAAATTCTTTCTTTAACAGCTGATTTAGTTTCGTCACCAACAACGATTGTTGTTTCGTCTTTTGTAACTGTAACACGTTTAGCTTGACCTAACATTTGTGTTGTTACGTTTTCCATTTTAATACCAAGTTCTTCAGTGAACATTTGACCACCTGTTAAGATAGCGATATCTTCTAACATAGCTTTTCTTCTGTCACCAAATCCAGGAGCTTTAACTGCAACTGCTCTGATAACTTTTCTCATTGTATTAACTACTAATGTTGCTAATGCTTCACCTTCGATATCTTCAGCGATTAACAATAATGATTTACCATCTCTAGCAACTTGTTCTAATAATGGAACTAAGTCTTGGATTAAGTTGATTTTTTTGTTGCAACAGAATACGTAAGCATCTTCTAAAACTGCTTCCATTCTTTCAGCATCTGTTACGAAGTATGGTGAAATATAACCTTTATCAAATTGCATACCTTCAACAACTTTTAAGTTTGTACCGAAAGATTTGCTTTCTTCAACTGTGATAACACCTTCGTTACCAACTTTTTCCATTGCTTCTGCAATTAATTCACCAATTTCTGAATTATTACCTGCTGAAATACCTGCAACTTGTGCAATTTCTTCTTTTGTATTTACAGCTTTTGACATTGATTTAATTTTTTCAACTGCAACTTCTACAGCTTTATCAATACCACGTTTAATGCCCATTGGGTTAGCACCAGCTGTTAAGTTTCTCAAACCTTCTCTTACTATAGCTTGAGCTAAAACTGAAGCTGTTGTTGTACCATCACCTGCTACATCATTTGTTTTTGATGAAACTTCTTTTAATAATTGAGCACCTGCATTTTCTAAACCGTCTTTTAATTCGATTTCTTTTGCGATTGTAACACCATCATTAACGATTTGTGGTGCACCAAATTTCTTTTCTAAAATTACATTTCTACCTTTTGGTCCAAGTGTAACTTTAACAGCATCTGCTACTGCATCTATACCTTTTAATAAAGAATTTCTTGCTTCTTCTTGAAAAACAATTTTCTTTGCCATAATTTATTTTCTCCTTAACTATTTATAATTTTCTACCAAATATTTTGGACTTTATTGCTTACACTAGGCTTCAAGTACACCTAAAACATCTTTAATTGACAAGATTTTCAACATTTCGTGGTCAACTTTAATGTCTGTACCTGCGTATTTTGCGTATAATACAGTTTCGCCAACTTTTACAGCCATTGGTTCTTTTTCACCACTGTCCAAAGTTTTACCTTCACCAACTGCAATTACTTCACCTTTTTGTGGTTTTTCTTTTGCGCTATCTGGAATAAAAATTCCACCTGTTGTTTGTTCTGTATCTTCAATAACTTTAATTACGATTTTGTCGCCTAAAGGTCTAATTTTCATTTATGTATCCTCCTACTTTCTATTTTACCTACTAAATATACTTTAAGTTTACTATTTATTTATACTCCATATTTATAATAATTTTCAAAATATTAATGAAAAATTAATAATTACAAAATGTTTTTGCTATAATTTAGAAAAAGGAATAATTAGTTAGGAGAAATTTATATGAGTGGACATTCAAAATGGGCAACAACAAAACATAAAAAAGCTAAAGTAGATTCACAAAGAGCAGTAGTTTTTCAAAAATTTTCAAGAGAAATTATTGTAGCATCAAGATTAGGTGGCCCAGACTTAAAAGCAAACTTTCGTTTAAGAACAGCCGTTGAAAAAGCAAAAGCAGCAGGACTTCCAAACGATAATATCAAAAGAGCTATCGAAAAAGGGTCAGGTTCAGGAGCAGCTGAAAACTACGAAGAATTAACTTACGAAGGATACGCAGCAGGTGGTGTTGCAGTTGTTGTAGAAGCAATGACTGATAACAGAAACCGTACAGCAGGCGACATCAGAAGTTATTTCACAAAATTCAATGGTAATCTTGGTGAAACAGGTTGCGTAGGTTGGATGTTCAAACAAGTTGGTCAAATCACTTTCGAAAAATCTGACAATTGGGATGCAATTGTAGATGCTGCAATCAACTTAGGCGCAGAAGATTTTATTGAAGATGAAGAAGATAACAAAATTATCACTTCAGTTGCAGATTTCCAAGCAGTAGTTGAAGGTCTTGAAAATGAAGGCTTTACTCACATTTCAGCTGAATTAACAAGAATTCCTGAAAACGAAATTGAAGTAACAGACCCAAAAACAGCTAAACATGTTCTATTATTAATCGATAAACTTGAAGAACACGACGATGTTCAAAATGTTTACGCAAACTTTGACATCAGCGACGAATTAATGGAACAATTAGACATATAATTTTATTTTATATAGCGAAAGGATGAAAATGTTAAAAAAACAAAAACTTATAGAAGTTGCATTAGGTGAAAAGAAAGCAGACTTAGTAATCAAAAATGCAAAATTAGTAAACGTTCTAACAGAAGAAATTTATGATGCAGAAGTTGCAATCGTAGCAGGTAGAGTTGCAGGTGTTGGAACAGGTTATGTAGGCGAAAAAGAAATCGACTTAAAAGGTGCATACCTAACTCCAGGTTTTATTGATGGTCACGTACACATTGAAAGTTCAATGATGTTGCCTCATAGATTTGCACAAGTTGTAGTTCCTGCAGGTACAACAACTGTCGTTTCTGATCCTCACGAAATTTCAAATGTTTTGGGCTTACACGGTATTAGCTTTATGAGAGAAGCTTCTCAAAATTTGCCTTTAAGAGTTTACACAATGCTTCCATCTTGCGTACCAGCAACATCTTTTGAAACTTCTGGGTTCGAATTAAATTCTTATGACTTATCTTTATTAATGGATAAAGATTGGGTATTAGGTTTGGCAGAAATGATGAACGTTCCTGGTGTATTAAATAGAGATGCGAACATCATGGCTAAAATCGATTTAGCACTTGAAAACAACAAACGTGTAGACGGTCATGCTCCACAAGTTTCAGGTAAAGAACTTTGTGCATACATTGCAAGTGGTGTTACATCAGACCACGAATGCACTGATCCAGAACAAGCGCTTGAAAAACTAAGACAAGGTATGTTTATTATGGTTCGTGAGGGTACTGCTGCAAAAGATTTAGACGCATTAATGCCTATCTTAAAACATAATAACAACAGAAAAATCATATTCGTTACAGATGATAGACACCCTGAAGATATTTATGTTCATATTAACGGCATGGTTCAAAGAACTATTGAAAACGGTGTTAACCCAATCAAAGCTATTCAAATGGCAAGTTTGAACACAGCAGAATACTTTAAACTTCAAGACCTTGGCGCAATCGCTCCTGGTTATAGAGCTGACTTTAACGTATTTGCATCTATGGAAGATGTTACTAAACCAAAAATGGTTATCAAAGACGGTGAAGTTGTTGCAGAAAATGGTAAACTTATTAAATCTTTAGAAGGCATCAAAGTTCCAGAAACTCGTGGTTCTGTAAACGTTGGCTGGTTGGAAGAAGATTGTTTCCAAATTCCTGCAAAAGGTGATAAACTAAGAGCAATCGAAATTATCCCTCATCAACTTATTACAAAAGATACTGTTGTTAATGCAAAAGTTGAAAATGGTTTAGCAGTATCTGACGTTGAAAACGATGTATTGAAAATCTGTGTAGTTGAAAGACATAAAGCTACTGGCAATATCGGTAAAGGTTTTGTTAAAGGCTTTGGTATTAAAGAAGGTGCTATTGCATCAACTGTAGCGCACGATTCACATAATATGATTATCATTGGTACAAACGATGAAGATATGTACATTGCACAAAGAGAACTTGTTAAATCTCAAGGTGGTAAAGTTGTTGTAAGAAACGGCGAAATCCTTGCAAAATTAGCTCTTCCAGTTGCAGGGTTGATGTCTGATAAAGATATTAACTACGTAACTGAAAAATCAGCTGAATTGAATGAAGCAACAAGAAAAATCGGTTGTACAGTTGGCGACCCATTTATGACAATGGGATTTTTAGCTTTACCTGTAATTCCAGAATTAAAAATTACAGATAAAGGTATCTTCTCAACTAAGATATTTAACTTCATTGACATTTTTGATGTGTAAAAAGTAAATAAACATTAGAAAGAGGTGAGTAGAAAATTCTACCCACCTCTTTTAGTATGTATTTACCTCGCTTCTTTAAAAAATATCTTTTATTACGAACGATAAAGTCCGTGAATATTACAATATGCTCTTGCATGTGGAGTTGCACATTTACATTTGCTTTCCAAAATTGGTACTTCATGAGGTTCAAAATATACACGTTTAATACATTTTGCATCATCTGAATGTACTTCAATAAATTGAATATAATGTTCTGGCTCCATTGGGTGTGTATTAGAACCTACAACCACTTCAAAACCATCATCTGTTCGGTTAATTGTGGGCATATGTTTTTCCATCATATCTTGCTCAACTTCGTCATTTTTTGGCGTAAGTTTTTTCATAGGCTTACCACAACAAACCAATTCTCCAACGCCTGAAATAACCACTTCAACCATATTTCCACAGACATCACATCTGTACAATTCTAATTTTTCTGTCATAATAAAACTCCTTTCTCTTTTATAGCAATATAAGAAAAAGAACCTTTAAAACCATTCGCCAACTATCTATCATATTATTTTATTTGTGTTAAAATTTAAAAAAGAGGATTTATTTATGGATATTTGCGTAATTGGAACTGGATATGTTATATTTGAAAGATTTAAGATATATAACAACAATTGTAAAAACAACTATTGTTATCACTTAAATTCAATAGGAGCCATATAAATGACAAAAATTTCGGTAGTAATGCCAGTATATAATACAAATGAAGAGTATTTAAGAGAATCTATAGAAAGTATTCTTAATCAAACTTTTACTGATTTTGAATTTATCATTATCAATGATGGTTCAACAAATAATGCTGAAGAGGTTATTTTGTCATACAAAGATGAAAGAATAAAATACATTAAACAGGAAAACCAAGGTGTACCCAAAAGCTTAAACAATGGTTTTGATATTGCTAAAGGTGAATATATTGCAAGAATGGATGCTGACGATATTTCATTACCAACAAGATTTGAAAAACAAGTCAAATTTTTAGATGAAAATAAAAATATAAGCCTTGTAGGAACAGAATTTGAATCTTTTCCTGATTATAAACTTGTATCGTTACCGATGTTTCCTAAAATATTAGACTTTTTGAAGGGTTGTAGAGTTGGGCATCCAACAGTAATGCTAAGAAAAGCTGATTTTGACAAATATAATTTAAGATACAATGAAAATTTTAAAGTTGCACAAGATTATGAATTGTGGGCAAGAGCTATCAGAGTTTTAAATTTTGCAAATATTAAAGAAGTTCTTCTAAAATATCGTGTACATGAAAATAATAACTGTCGACCATCAGAAATTTTAAAAGCAAACGATACTTTCGTAAAAGAGAGCATACTAAGTTTTTTAACGACAAACGAAGATTTACAGAAAAAAATCATTAATTTAATGTTTCGACAACCATTGTCTCCTTCAACAATCTTACAAAAAATATTTTCCATAAGATCTGAAATTTCACGAGAAAAAAAATATTTAGTTATTAGAATTTTAGGAATAAAAATTTCAATAAAAAAAGGAGACATTTAAAATGCAAATATTAATAACTGGTGGAGCTGGATTTATAGGTTCAACTCTTGCTGACAAATTGCTAAAAGAAAATAATGAAATTGTTATTTTAGATAATTTTAATGATTATTATAATCCTCAATTAAAAGACAGTAATGTTAAAAATAATCTAGATAATCCCAATTACAAACTTTATCGAGGTGATATTTGTGATAAAGAATTGGTAAATAAAATTTTTGAAGAAAATAAAATTGAAAAAGTTGTACATATTGCAGCGAGAGCTGGAGTTAGACCATCTTTAGAAAATCCTCTTTCTTATGTTCAAACAAATATTTACGGAACAACTGTTATCTTGGAACAAATGCAAAAACATAATTGTAAAAAACTAATATTTGCATCTTCAAGTTCTGTATATGGAAATTGTACAGCAGATAAATTTAGTGAAGATTTAAAAGTAACAGAACCGATTTCACCTTATGCTGCAACAAAATCCTCTTGTGAACAAATAATTTATACGTTTTCAAAATTGTATGACATAAATGCAGTTTGTTTAAGATTTTTTACAGTATTTGGACCAAGACAAAGACCTGATTTAGCAATAAGAAAATTTATTGAATTAATAGAAAAAGATGAGCCAATTCCTGTTTATGGTGATGGAACAACAATGAGAGATTATACATTTATTGATGATATCGTTGAGGGTATTTGCTCAGCACTTGAATATAACAAAACACCATACGAAATTATTAATTTAGGTGGAGGCTCTCCTGTTACCCTAAATCAAATGATAGAAACTATTGAAACTGAGATGGGCAAAAAAGCTGTAATAAATAGATTACCAATGCAAGCTGGTGATGTTAATAAAACAGTAAGCGATATTACAAAAGCTCAAAAATTACTTGGTTATAATCCAAAAACTACATTCAGTGAAGGTATTAGAAAATTTTTGGATTGGAGAAATAATGACTAATTTACTTGGAAAAATATTTTCGGTAATAAACGAATATTCAATGGGATATAAATATAAGGTTATAATTATTTTTGGAATAAAAATTAAAATTAAAAAGAAATTAGTACATGTAAAAAGTCCTATTAATGTAGAAATTATTCATCAAGCATATGGTAAAATTCATCTTCCTTGTTATGATGTACACAATAAAATGTTGCCTGAAGAACACGAAATTTATAATAAAGACGGAGAGAAGATGAGAACCTTTTTTATTAGGGATACTCATTTTGCATTTGCGCCTAACAATAAATACCACGAATCAAAATATTTTATCTGGGATAGATATAATTTTGGATTGAAAACACATTTTTATACTCACCAAGAAATATTAAACACAAGTGGAAATCCAGACAAAAGATATGCTGTATTTGGTGAAGTAAGATCAATAGTCCCAGATGATTATAAACTCTTTGATAAATACAAAGGATTAAATAAAGATTTTGATTTAATTTTTACACACGATACAGGTTTATTAGAAAAATATGATAATGCAAGATTGCATTTATATTATGCATCTCCTTGGTATGGCACAGAAAGAGGAGGTGGAATATTAAATCCAACAGCATATAAAACAAAAAATAAAAATATATCAATTTTATCATCAAATAAAGAAATGTGTTATATGCACAAAATTAGAAAAAATTTAGCAAAACAGTTAAAAAACAATGAACTAGTAGATACCTTTGGAACTTTTGATGGTAGGAATTTGATAAAAATTGAAAAATTATTAACGGATTATAGATTTTCAATTGTAATAGAAAATTTTATTGATTCTTACTACATAACGGAGTCTGTAACAAATTGTTTTGCTTCTATGACAATACCAATTTACATTGGAGCAACAAAAATATCAGAGTTTTTTAATAGTGATGGTATTATTCAAATTTCTGTAAAAGATTTGGAAAATATTGATAATATTTTAAAACAATGTACTAAAGAAGATTATGAATCAAGAATTCCAGCAATAATTGATAATTATAATCGTGTTCAGAATTATTCTAATATGTGGGATAACTTGTATCTTAATTATTTAAAAAATTAGATTTAATAAAAAGGAGAAAAAATGCAAAAAGAAATAATTCCATTGTTTAAAGTTTATGTATCAAAAGATATAGATAAACCTTTATTAGAAACAATACATAGTGGATGGATTGGAGAAGGTCCAAGAGTTAAGGAATTTGAAAAAAGTTTGAAAGAATATGCAGGAAATGACAAGGTTGTAACTTTAAATGCAGGTACGTCTGCCTTACATTTGGCATACCATATAGCGTTACATCAAAATGATTATAAAGGCTATTATAACTCTAATGTTGATGAAATTATTACAACTCCAATTACTTGTACGGCAACTAATACTCCAATTATAAGTAATGGTGCAAAAATAGTTTGGGCTGATGTTGATCCTATAACAGGTTCAATTTCACCAAAAGATATTGAAAACAAAATAACAAAAAACACAAAAGCTGTAACAATGGTTCATTGGGGTGGAAATCCTTGTGATATTGATAAAATAAATAAAATTGCACATAAAGCAGGAATAAAAACTGTCGAAGATGGTGCACATGCAATGGGTATGGAATATAAAGGTAAAAAGTTTGGTAATCATTCAGACTTTTCAATGAACTCATTACAGGCTATAAAACACGTTACATCCGTTGATGGTGGGGTATTGTGGCTTAAATCAGAAAAAGATTTTAATCGTGCAAATTTACTAAAATGGTACGGTATTGATAGAACAATAAGAGAAGGTGTTGACTTAAGATGTGAAATTGATGTTCCAGAAGCTGGTTATAAATTTCACATGAACGATGTATGTGCTGTTATTGGAAACGAAAATTTTAAACATCTATCTGAAATTATTGAAAAACATAGAGCTAATGCTAAATTTTATGATGAGGCATTTAGAAATTGTTCAAATGTAACACCAGTTTTAGAAAATCCAGATGGAAAATCTGCGTACTGGTTATATACAATTCACATTGATAATAGAGATGAATTAATGGCTAAATTAAAAGAATTGAATATTATGTCATCTAAAGTACATGCTAGAAATGATACACATTCAATGTTTGCAGAATTTAAAGCAGAATTACCAGGAGTAGAACAATTTAATAGAACTCATTTATGTATTCCTGTTGGCTGGTGGGTAACAAAAGAACAACGAGAATATATTGCTGAACAAGTTATAAAATATGCAAAATAAGAAAGGATGAGCATAATGCATATCAATTTTATTCAAAATTTAATAGATAAAATTAGAGGAAAAAATGGTAATCTAATCTTTATTGACAATGAAAAAGCTCGTGCTAATTTTGTTGAGCAACAATTAAAACAAATTCCAAAGGGATTGAAAATTTTGGATGCTGGTGCAGGTTTTCAAAGATATAAAAAATACTGTGAACACTTAAAGTATGAATCTCAAGATTTTTGTCAATATGATGGTAAAGGAGATGGTACGGCTTTTCATAATGGAGAATGGAATGTCGATAATATAGATATTGTTAGTGATATTACTTCAATTCCACGAGATAATGAAACTTATGATGCAATACTGTGTACAGAAGTTTTGGAGCATATTATTAACCCAATGGATGCCATAAAAGAGTTTTCTAGGTTATTAAAAATTAATGGAAAACTAATTTTAACCGCACCTTTTTGTTCATTAGCTCATCAAACTCCTTATTATTTTTATAACGGATATTCAATATACTGGTATAAAGAAGTTTTAAGTAAATATGGATTTGAAATAAAAGTTGCAGAAGAAAATGGAAATTATTTTGATTACTTTATTCAAGAAATAAATAGATTTAAAACTTGTCAAAATAAATATTGTGTAAAAAATATAAATTATCCTAAAAAAGAAATTAAAAAAATTCTAAATTATTTAAAACAATGTTCTGATAATCAGCATAATTCTGAAGAATTTTTGTGTTTTGGTTGGCATATAGTAGCAATAAAAAAGGGTTAATAAAAATGCATATCAATTTTATTCAAAATTTAATAGATAAAATTAGAGGAAAAAATAATAAAAGAAAAATATTAAATAAAAACAAATTAAAGCAAAAAAGATTAATTAATAATTACTGGATTGCAGATAGTGTTATATTAAAAAATTTAGGTAATGTTGATATAGATGATACTGCTTTTATTGCTGAAGGTGTTGTAATACAAAATGGTCCAGATACAAAAATAAAAATTGGTGAATACTCTCAGATAAATCCATATTGCGTACTTTATGGTGGAAATATTGACATTGGAAAATATGTTATGATAGCACCCCATTGTGTAATTGTAACTGGTAATCACAACCATAAACAAACAGAAAAACCTATGAGATTTGCAGGTTCTATTTCAAATGGTAACTCAAAAAATATTATTGAAGATGATGTTTGGATTGGTGCTAATTCAACTATTGGTGCTGGTGTACATATTCACGAGGGAGCAGTTATTGGAGCTAATTCTTTTGTAAATAAAGATGTTCCTCCGTACGCCATTGTGGGAGGAGTACCAGCAAAGATTCTAGGATACCGTAAATAGGAATATAAACGATGCAAATAATAAAAATTATGGGTGGACTTGGTAATCAAATGTTTGAATATGCTTTTGCAAAAGCATATTCCTTAATTAACCAATGTGAGGTTTTATTAGATTTGTCTTGGTTTGAAGAAGTAAAAAACATCTCTGATAATGTGGTTGCAAAAAGGGTTTATGAATTACAAAATTTTTATTTAACTCCTTGTTTCGCAACAAAAGAACAATGTTTGCCTTTTGTTAAATTGCATAAATTATATATTCCTGGATGTATAAGAAATTGTTTTGGAATACCAAAATATGTAAATAAAACAACCAAAGAAAAAAAAGGACAATATTTTGAACCAAAATTTTTGAAATATAAAAAAAATATCTATTTTGAGGGTTATTTTCAAACTGAAAAATATTTTAAAATTTTTAGAAAAGAGTTACTAAAAGATTTTTCTTTAAAAACTGAATTAAACGACAAAAATAAAAAAATGCTAGAACAAATTAAATCAACAAACGCTATTTCATTACATGTTAGACATGGTGATTACCTAAATTTACAAAATCATTTTAAAATTTGTTCTCTTGATTATTACAAAAACGCAATTAATTTAATTATTCAAAAAGTTGAAAATCCTCATTTTTATATTTTTTCAGATGATATTGATTGGGTTAGAAAAAATTTTAACCTTAATCATCACATTACAATTGTTGATATAAATTCTTCAAATGAGGGTTATTTTGATTTAGAGCTTATGAAAAACTGTAAACATAATATTACAGCAAATAGTTCTTTCTCGTGGTGGGGAGCTTGGTTAAATGAAAATCCTGATAAAATTGTAATTACACCAAAAACTTGGTTTGTTAACGGTGATGAAGAACGTATTGATAGAATTCCTGAAGATTGGATTGAGTTAGAAAATTAGAAAGATATTAAATTAAATAATAGGAGGGTTAACGTATGAATATTTGCGTAATTGGAACTGGATATGTTGGTTTAGTAGCAGGCGCTTGTCTTGCTGATATGGGCAACAACGTTATCTGTGTTGATAATAATGAAGCTAAAATTTCTCAGCTAAAAAATGGTATTATTCCAATTTATGAACCATCATTAGAGGAACTTGTAAAGGCAAATGTTCTTGAAAATCGTTTAGAATTTTCAACTGATTTAAAATCTGCAGTAGAAAAATCTTTAGTATGCTTTATTGCAGTAGGTACACCTCAAGGCGAAGATGGTTCTGCTGATTTACAATACGTGTTCAATGTTGCAAAGTCAATCGCAACTTCAATGAATGATTATAAAGTTATCGTAGATAAATCAACTGTTCCTGTTGGAACTGCTGAAAAAGTTTCAGAAATAATTAAAGCAAACACAAAATACGATTTTGACGTTGTTTCAAACCCCGAATTTTTAAAACAAGGTAATGCTGTTGATGACTTTTTATCCCCTGATAGAGTTGTAATCGGTTCAAATTCAGATAAAGCGACACAAATTATGCAAGAAATTTATGCTCCATTTTTTAGAACAGGTAACAGAGTAATTGTTATGGATGTAAAATCAGCTGAGATGACAAAATACGCTTCAAATGCATTTTTAGCAGTAAAAATTTCCTATGCAAATGAAATTGCAAATCTTTGTGAAAAGGTTGGCGCTAACGCTGAAATGGTTAGAGTTGGAATGACAACCGATTCTCGTATTGGTAACAAATTCTTATTTGCAGGTCTAGGCTATGGTGGAAGTTGTTTTCCAAAAGACGTTAAAGCTCTAATTAAAACAGGGCTAGAAAACGATTGCGAAATGAGCATAATTAAATCTGCAGACGAAACAAATAAAAAACAAAGATTATTATTTTTAGATAAAATTACAAATAAATTCGGCAAAAATTTAACTGGAAAAACCTTTACCGTATGGGGTCTTGCTTTTAAACCTAAAACTAATGACATGAGAGAAGCTCCAGCAATAACAATAATAAACGAATTATTGAATCGTGGTGCCAAAGTTCAAGCGTATGATCCAAAAGCTAGCGAAGAGGCAAAATTTTATTTCCAAAATAAAATAACTTATGCAAAAAATTCTTATGAAGCACTAGAAAATGCTGATGCATTAATACTTTTGACAGAATGGAATGAATTTAGACGTCCTGATTTTGACAAAATAAAAGAATTATTAAATAATCCAGTGATTTTTGACGGTAGAAATCAATACAATGGTTCAAAGCTTGTAGAAAAAGGTTTTGATTATACTTGTATCGGCGCAAACTACTAAACAATCGTTGAATTGCTCAAAAAAATATTTATGATAGAATAAACATAGGTCGTACTCCCTGGGGACGTAGCAAATCTCTTGACTCGAATGCTTAGCGAGGGGCAGAGCCTGTTGTGAGGGGTTTAATTCTCTCAATGAACTAAATATTGCTGTTGACGGTCTAGGTTACGGTGGCGTAAAATATCGAACCGTGTCAGGATGGAAACATAGCAGCACTAAGGTAACCTTTACGGGTATCGTAGTCCTATTCAAGAGGTAATATTTAAGGATTTGTTAGTGTTAAATTTCGATAGACAGTGGTACGGCCTTTTTAAATGCGTAAGCCGATGTGAGCAGTGTTGGCTTTGCGTAGGCAAAGACAAGCAGGCGAACACTACGATAGCAACATTTCAAATCTTTGATTTGACAGGAGCCATTTACTAAATTATAAAAAAGGCCGAAAAGTTATATAAATATGATAATATGGTCGCAAGGATTATAGCTCTAAAAATATTTTGACCAATTATAGTTGGTCAAAATTTCAGTAGTAGGTCGTTTATACTAAGCCGACAGCCAAACTGACAAACAAAATTAAAAAGCCCGTACTTTGCCTCGAATTATGAGGCAAAATACGGCTTACTTTGATTTTAACTCTCCTCTCTCTCTTAATTTGTAACTACTTCTTTTTCATAATTCTATTTACATAACATGTTGTCTGTTAATAAATATATTACGGTTGTAAATAGACATTTGTTGATTAATGTATCTTTCCATTTGGTCTTGAATAAAAACTTTTCTTCTTAGTGAGCATAAACCAACACAGCATGTTCTTTCGTTGTCAAAAAAATTCTTCAATAGTTCCATAGCATTTCTCCATTTTTTGTGTATAATAAACTGTAATGTTACATATTCTTTTTAAGAATATTTTTTTAAAAGTCAACATTTTATTTTAAAGGAGAAAAAATATGGCAAAAATTACTAAAGAAATGGGTATTATGGAAATCGTACAAGCTTACCCAGAAACAATAGAAGTATTCCAAAGATTTGGAATGGGTTGCATCGGATGTGCTGCAGCTAGATTTGAGAACTTAGAAGCAGGCGCAAAAGTTCATGGTATTGATATCGACGCTATGGTTGACGCTATGAACGATGTTGTTGAAGCATCTGCTCAATAAGGTTATTTAATATGGAACTTTGGAAAACATTTTTAGCATTAGGATTTTTATTACTAATCCTAGAAATCGTAACTCCTACAACTTTCTTTTTAAGTTTGGCAATAGGTTCTTTTGCAACAGGTATTTGCGCGATATTTTTTGGTACGTATAATGTGCTAGTACCTGTATTTGTTATTGTTTCAGTTGCGTCATTATTATTGTTTAGACCATTTTTAAGAAAAAACCAAAAAGATAAAGAAGCTTCTGGCGTAGAAGAAAAATATATTGGCAAAACTGCAAAAGTAGTTGAAAAAGTTACAAAATATTCTGGAGTTATAACTCTTTATGGCGAAAGATGGGAAGCTAGACTTTCTGAAAGTGAAGAAGAAATTCCAGAAAATTCAGAAGTAAAAATCGTTAAAAATGATAGTCTTATCATGTATGTAGAAAAAATTTAAAGGAGCAAATATGGGACTTTTTTTATTTATATTATTCATCCTTGCAGTAGTTTACGTACTTAAAGGTGTAATTATTGTTCAACAAACAGAAGAAATGATTATTGAACGTTGGGGTAAATTCCACGCAGTTTTACGTCCAGGGTTAAATTTCATCATTCCTTTCATTGACACTCCTCACGGAATTACAATGAAGGTTTCTCAAAAAGGTATTGATGGTCAAACTTATTCTTACGTAAAAGTAATGAACAAAATTGATATGAGAGAATCAGTATATGATTTTCCAAGACAAAACGTAATCACAAAAGATAACGTAACAATTAGCATTAACGCTTTATTATATTTCCAAATTGTTGATTCAAAATCAGCTGTTTACGAAATCACAAACCTTGTTGATGCAATTGAAAAATTGACTCAAACAACATTAAGAAATTTAGTTGGTCAATTAGATTTGGACGAAACTTTAGTTTCAAGAGATAAAATTAACCAAGAATTAAGAGCAATTCTTGATGAAGCAACAAACAAATGGGGTGTTAAAGTTAACCGTGTAGAACTTCAAGACATCAACCCACCTGCTGATATTCAAGCTGCAATGGAAAAACAAATGAAAGCAGAACGTGAAAAACGTGCAGTAATTCTTGAATCAGAAGGTTTGAAACAATCTGCAATTCTTAAAGCTCAAGGTGAAAAGGAAGCTGCTATCAATAAAGCAGAAGGTGAAAAACAAGCAGCAATCCTAAAAGCTGACGGGGAAAAACAAGCTAGAATTTTACAAGCAGATGGTGAAAAAGAAGCTATCAAAATGATTATTGATGCTTTAGCTGAAAACGGTCAAGCTGACAAATACTTGATTGCTATGAAATACCTTGAAACACTTAAACAAATTACTTCAGGTCAAGATAATAAAGTTATTTACTTACCTTATGAAGCAACAGGCGTTTTAAGTTCAATTGACGGTATCAAGGAAATGCTTACTGCTAAAAAATAACTACATGTACAATTAAAATATTTTGTAATCAATTTAAACTAAAATTGAAAAAAGGAGAAATGATTATGAAATATGAATGTACAGTTTGTGGTTACATCTATGAAGGTGACTTAACTAAAGAATCAGATGATTATTTATGTCCAGAATGTGGCGTTGGTAAAGAAGCCTTTGAAAAAATAGAAGATTAACAACGAAGGAGCGAAACGCAATGCGTTTCGCTCCTTCTCTTTTGAGAGGCGAAGCCATAAGGCTTCGCCTCTTCCTCTATTAAATTTAATTAATTGATTAGTAGTAATTATTTTTAGGTTATTTTATAATAAATTTATGAATAATTTAGTAGAAATAAACGATTTATTTGTAGAATACGAAACAAAAAAAGAGGTTTTCAAACCTGCAAAACACGTGTATGCTGTAAATGGCGTTAATTTAAATATAAAAAAGGGGGAAATTCTTGCAGTTGCAGGAGAATCTGGTTGTGGAAAATCAACTTTAGCAAAAACTCTTTTAAGACTTGTTAAACCAAAATCTGGCGAAATTTTTTATAAAGGAAAAAATATTTTTAAACTAAATTCAAAACTTCAAAAAAGTTATTGTCAAAATGTTAGCATGATTTTTCAAAATCCTTATGCAAGTTTAAATCCTAAAATGACTGTTTTTGATATTGTTAAAGAACCGTTAATGGTACATTCAAATTTGAGAAATTTTTCACCTGATTTAAAAACAATAAAAGAAATGTCAAAAGACGAATTAAAAGAAATCGTTTTAGATATTCTTCGTCAAGTTGGTCTTGATGAAAGCGATATAGACAAATACCCTCATGAATTTTCTGGAGGTCAAAGACAAAGAATTGCAATTGCAAGAGCATTAATTTTAAGACCAGATTTTGTTATTGCAGATGAACCTGTAAGTGCACTAGATGTTAGCATTCAGGCTCAAATTATTAATCTTCTAACTGATTTAAAACAACATTATAATTTAACTATGATGTTTATTTCGCATGATTTGAGTGTTATTAAATATTTGGCAGATAGAGTTGCTGTTATGTATTTGGGTAAAATTGTAGAAATCGGTACAGTAGATGAAATTTTTAATTCAGCAAAACATCCGTATACAAAAGCACTTTTAAATTCTGTTCCAAAATTGAACATGCCAATATCAAAAGATGCAACTTTAGATGGTGATTTACCTGATCCGAGCAAAAAGCATGTCGGATGTCCATTTGCATCAAGATGCTCAAAATGTATGCCACAATGTAAAGAAAGCTATCCAGAAGAAGTTTTATTTACAGATACTCATAGAGTTTCATGCTTTTTGTATAAATAAATAAATTTTTATGATATTATTTATTTGAAAGAAGGAAGTATATAAGATGAGTTTAACAACATATTTGGGTATAGACGTAGGTTCAGTAACTACAAAATTTGCATTAGTAGATGAAAACGGTAAATACGTTGATTCATACATGCTAAGAACAGCAGGTAAACCAGTTATGGCTGTTCAAAAAGGTTTAAATCAAATTAAAGCACAAGCAAAACAAGAATATGATATAAAAGGTGTTGGAACAACAGGTTCTGGACGTAACCTAGCAGGTGCATTAGTTGGTGCTGATGTTATCAAAAACGAAATTACAGCCCACGCAGTAGCAGCAAGTACAAACATTCCTGGAGTTCAAACAATTCTTGAAATTGGTGGACAAGATAGTAAAATTATTATCTTAAGAGACGGTATCGTAACAGACTTTGCTATGAACACAGTTTGCGCAGCAGGTACAGGTTCATTCCTAGACCACCAAGCACAAAGATTAAATGTATCGATTGAAGAATTTGGTGATACAGCACTTCGTTCTGAAAACCCTGCAAGAATTGCAGGTAGATGTGGTGTATTTGCAGAAAGTGACTTAATCCATAAACAACAATTGGGTTATCCTGTTGAAGATTTGTTATATGGTTTATGCCAAGCACTTGTTAGAAACTATTTAGCAAACTTAGCTTTGGGTAAAGAATTGCTACCAACAATTTCATTCCAAGGTGGTGTTGCAACTAACAAAGGTATGGTAAAAGCGTTTGAAGAAATCTTGAAAACAGAAATCGTAGTTCCAGAAAATCACCAAACAATGGGTGCAATCGGTGCAGCATTGTTGGCAATGGAAAACCATCAGTACACAAACAAAGAAACAACTTTCAGAGGTTGGGAAGTGGGTGATATGCACTTTACATCAATCACTTGTGACTGCCCAGGATGTTCTAATAACTGCGAAGTTGTAACAATTGTAGAAGGTATCCAAGAAGTTCAACACGTAAAACGTATCAAAGATATTAAAGGTACTATCATTGCACGTTGGGGTGGAACTTGTGGAAAATGGGAGATAAATTAATCGGATTTTCGGAAGGGCGCCGTGTGAGCGTAGCGAACCCAGCCCGAAAGGTGGAGCGAGACGTTACTCTCGCGACAACCCGAATAATCCGATAGCCCGAGCAAAGGCTGAATGATGAAATCACAGTAGCAAAACTCGGAATTGCCGTTTAGTGCGAACGAGTAAGACAGCGCCGTGTGAGCAGTTTTACAATATGTAACAAAAAACTTGTATCATGAGGGTTGAAAATTTCAACATGTGGTATTATAAGAACATTAAGAGATAATATATTTAATATAAGGAGAAAGAGCCATAGCTAACGACAACAAAAAAGAAAAAATCATTATGAATAATGATATTAGAGCAAAAGAAGTAAGATTAATCACTCAAGATAGAGAAAATAAAGGCATTGTGCCAACATCAGAAGCGTTAAGCATGGCAGATGATGCAGGATTGGACCTAGTATTAATCAATCCAAACCAAGACCCACCTGTAGCAAAGATAATGGATTTCGGCAAATATAAATACGAAATCGAAAAGAAAGCAAAAGAAGCAAAGAAAAAACAACATACAGTAGATGTTAAAGAAGTAAAAATCAGATATAAGATTGATACGCACGATTACCAAGTAAGAATTAACAATATTAAGAAATTTATTGCACAAGGTAATAAAGTAAAAATTGTTGTAATGCTAAGAGGAAGAGAAATGCAACACTCACAACTAGCATTTGACTTAGCAAATAGATTCGTGGAAGATTTGAAAAACGAACCAATTCAAATCGAGAAAAAACCACAATTAGAGGGCAGAAACGTAACACTTTTCTTAGGACCTCAATAGAAAACTTGACTATAAAGATTTAGCAAGTAGAATAAATTTATGGACTCGAGAGGGTTCACAATAGCTCAGAAAACTGAACTGCCGCAATAGCTCAGTTGGTAGAGCAAGGGACTGAAAATCCCTGTGTCCTTGGTTCAATTCCGAGTTGCGGCACCATTTTAAAAAGAACTCCATTTGGAGTTCTTTTTTTGTTGTAAAAATTTAATTAATGAATTGAACAAGGGCTTCGCCCTTCGTTCTTTTACCTCTCGAAAAACGATACTCAATCGTTTTTCTCGGCAGAGTGAGTTGCGACACCATTTTAAAAAAGACCTCTCTGAGGTCTTTTTTTTTATTGCGAAAAAATAATGACGGAATTGAACTTAATCTAACATGTTTTAAGTCTTACATTTCTGTTTTAAAAATTTTAAAAATTTTAATCGTATGATGCACTCTCAACAATTAAAAATGAATATTGTTATTTGACGATAACCTTTTCTTGCAATATCATTAACATATTATGAAAAATGCAACAGAAATTATTAAAGAGGCTGAAAAACTTCTAGCGCCTCAGTTTGAAAAAATAGAAGAAATAAGAGATTTTAACCAAGAAAAAGTTCTTAAAGCTTTTGTTGATAACCACGTAGCGCCAGAACATTTCTATACAGTTTCAGGCTACGGTCATGACGACCTTGGTCGTGAAGTTTTAGACAAAGTTTATGCACAAGTTTTTAAAGCTGAAAAAGCTATCGTAAGAACTCATTTTGCTACAGGCACACACACTCTTGCATGTGCATTGTTTGGAAATCTTCACTACGGAGATAAACTTCTTGCAGTTGCAGGAACTCCTTATGACACAATGCGTCAAGTAGTTGGATTAACAGGCGATGAACTTGCAAAGAAAAATTCTTTAATTGGTAACGGAATTATTTATGACGAAGTACCTTTACTAAACGATGATGACATTGATTTCGAAACACTTGAAAAAAAAGTTGATGAAACAACTACAATGGTACTTATTCAACGCTCTCGTGGTTACGATACTAGAAAATCTTTGACCATTGAGGTAATTGAAAAAATTATAAAAACTGTAAAAGCTAAAAATCCAAACTGTATCTGCTTTGTAGATAACTGTTATGGAGAATTTGCAGAAGAAAAAGAACCTATCGAGGTTGGTGCTGACCTAATCGGTGGTTCTCTAATCAAAAACCCAGGGGGTGGACTCGTAGAATGTGGTGGATATATTGCAGGGAAAGAAGAACTTGTAGAAGCTTCTGCCATAAGACTTACAGCTCCAGGGGTTGGCTCTGAATCAGGTGCTATGTTAAACCAACATAGACTAATCTTTCAAGGTTTGTTTATGGCGCCATCAATCGTTGCAGATGTAATAAAAGGTATGATTCTAGCTGCCAAAATATTTGAAGATATGGGATTTATCTCTTCTCCAAAATATGACGCACCAAGAACAGATATTATCCAAATTATTACCTTCAACGCCCCTGAACCATTGATAGAATTCTGTAAAACAATTCAGTCACTTTCACCAATCAATGGTTACGTAACTCCAATTCCTGAACTTATTCCAGGATATGTGGACGAGGTTATCATGGCAGGTGGAACATTTATTGAAGGATCAACAATTGAACTTTCTGCTGACGGTCCAATCAGACCTCCTTATGCCGTTTATATGCAAGGTGGTTTGAATTATGCACACATTAAAATCTGTTTAAAAGGTATTATTAAAAAATTTGAGGAACTATAGATGAAAAAATTATTTGTTATATTATTTGCAATTTTTGCAATTCTAATATTACCAGCAAACGCTGAATATTGCCCAATGGTAAGAGCAAGTCATATCTTAGTAAAAACAAAGGCTGAAGCTGATCAATTAGAATTTTATCTAAGCAAAGGGGCAAGTTTTGAAGCTCTTGCTAACCATTATTCACTATGCCCTTCTGGTAGAACTGGTGGAGATTTGAATTATTTTCATAGAGGTCAAATGGTTAAACCTTTCGAAGAAAAAGCTTTCTCTATGAAAAAAGGTGAAATTTCAGAACCCATTAAAACACAATTTGGCTGGCACATAATAAAACTTACAGATAAAATTTGTGACTAGTTTACAATTTTACAAAAATTTTTAACCATGTTATATTTTTGTATATAAACAAAAGGAGAAAAATATATGGCAAGATTAATAAGACCAACTTGGGCAATCAGATGTGTTCAATCAGGTTGTAAAACATTATTTGAAGTAGCAGTTACAGAAGACGGTAAACAACAAGAAGTTGTTTGTCCTAACTGTGGAGAACACTATGTTTATCCAGTAAGACCAGAAGATGAACAACACTCTTAGTCTTAACATAAACAATAAAAGATATAATCAATTTAGTGCATACTTAAAAGAGAAATTTAATGCCAAAGTGTATAAAATTACTCTTGATGCAGGGTTTACATGTCCTTGTCGTGACGGAAGTCTTTCTGACAAGGGCTGTATTTTTTGTGATGGCGACGGAAGTTTTTCTCAACCACAACTTAAATTTTTACCAATAGAAGAACAAATTGAAAAAAGTATTGTGCATCTTCATGAAAAATTTAAGTCTACAAAATATATGTCATATTTCCAAGCTTACACAAATACCTATAAACCAGTAAATGAGCTTGAAAAAATTTACACAAGTGCGCTATATCACCCTGATATCGTGGGAATTTCAATAGGCACACGACCTGATTGTGTTGATGATGACAAATTAAAACTCATTGCAGGTTTTAAGGATGACTACGAAACTTGGATTGAGTACGGTTTACAATCAATCCATAATAAGACCTTGAAAAAAATTAATCGAGGTCACGATTACGACTGTTTTTTGAGAGCTTACGAAAAAACAAAAAAATATGGCATAAATACTTGTGTACATGTTATTTTAGATTGTTTTGAAACTCCAGAAGAAACAATGGAAACAGCTCAAGCACTAGCAGATTTGGATATTGACGGTATAAAAATTCATCAACTTGTTGTCCTTCAAGGAACACAGTTAGAAAAAATGTACGCAAATAACGAATTTTCTTTAATGGAAGAAAAAGAATATATAAAACTTGTTTGCGATATTTTAGAAATTCTTCCACAACATACTACAATCCACCGTCTTGCAGGTAATGGATTAATAAGAAATATGATTGCACCAAGATGGATACAAAAAAAGTTTGAAGTTTTAAACAGAATTGATGACGAACTTATTCGCCGTGATTCTTGGCAAGGGAAATTTTGTAAAAATTAGTATTTGCATGGATTTTAGTTTGGTTTAAAATACATGTTATGGAACAAAAGACAAGTGGCAAAAAAGTTATTTTAACCAACAGAAAAGCTTTTCATGACTATTTAGTCTTTGAAAAGTATGTTGCAGGGATTGTGTTGACTGGTACTGAAATCAAGTCAATTCGTAAAGGTGCAATAAATTTAAAAGATAGTTTCTGCAAAGTTGAAAATAATGAAGTTTTTTTATATAATTGTCACATATCACCATACGAACAAGGAAATCGTTTTAACCACGACCCTGAAAGAGTTAGAAAACTTCTTTTACAAAAAAAAGAAATTCTAAAAATGTTCGGTAAGATAAAAAAAGAAAATTACACAGTCGTTCCTCTGGAAGTATTTTTAACAAAAGGTAAAGCAAAGGTAGAAATAGCACTTTGCAAAGGTAAAAAACTATACGATAAACGAGAAGATTTAGCGAAAAAGACTCAAAATCGTGATATCGAACGACACTTAAAAAGATAAAATTAATAAGAAAGTCGGAATATGTTCACAAAAGAAGACATACTAAAAAAATTAAATTCAGATAATTACTACATTGATATGAATGCACTTGACACTTTCATAAAAGAATGGCAAATTGATGCTATTTATGAAAATATGGAAGGCGTAGAGTTTTTTGACGAAACCTCAATCGCAAAAATTAAAAAAGGTATAAGTCTAAAATCTCAAGGATATAACAAAGAACAAATTTCATATCGTATTCACAAATCGCCGAAAGATACTGAAGAAGAAAATAAAAAATTTGAACAACAAGCTGAAGGAACATCTATTATTCCAGAAGTTAGAAATGTTCCACTAAATATGACAAGCCAAGCTATTGATATGCTTGCAACAGCAGTTTCAACAAAAATAGCAGAAGATATAAAATCACACATTGGCAATTCGGAATTTGCTGAATCTTTGATAGAAGCTGGTTCTTACAAAAAAGATAATGAAATTTTATCTCAAAAAATTGACGAACTTCTAAACGATAATAAAAAATTGGCAAGAAGAATTGAACAATTGGAAAACGACAAAAAGAATTTTTGGAAAAGAATTTTTGGCTAAATACTTGACACCAAGGTTTTAGCCTATATCATGGAGAAAAGAAAGTATGAGATAGGTAAATCGTTATAAAAATCCGAAAGGATACGATTCCTCAAATTGAAAGGACAAAGTAATGTACGCAATCGTAGAAACAGGTGGAAAACAATACCAAGTAGAAGAAGGTCGTTACGTAGACGTAGAACTTCTTGAAGGTGAAAAAGATACAAAAGTTGTATTTGATAAAGTTGTAATGGTTGTAAACGGTAAAAAATCAAAAGTTGGTCAACCATACGTAAAAAATGCTAGTGCTGAAGGAACAATCATGTTACAAGGCAAAGCTAAAAAAATTATCGTGTTCAAACAAAGACCTAAAAAAGGTTACAGAAAAAAACAAGGACACAGACAAGAATTTACTAGAGTTATGATTTCAAAAATCAGAACAACAGCTTCTAAAAAAGCTAAAGAAGAAGCTACTACAGAAGAAGCTTAGTAATAAGTGCTAGTTGTAAGGTCAAAGACTAAACAACGAATTATAAAAGTTAAGTAAGACAATAATAATTAGAAAGCAGGTATAAAAATGGCACATAAGAAAGGGATGGGTTCTACACGTAACGGACGTGATTCAGAAGCTCAACGTTTAGGCGTAAAAATCTATGGTGGCGAAGCTGTTAAAACTGGTAACATCATCGTTAGACAAAGAGGAACAAAATTCCACCCAGGTAACAATGTAGGTATCGGTAAAGATGATACATTATTTGCATTAATCGACGGTGTTGTTAAATTCGAACCACACAGACGTGATAGAAAACAAGTTAGTGTTTACGCTGTAGAAAATGCGTAAGTAAACAAATTGTCGTCCTGAACTTGATTCAGGACCTCGACGGAACTTATAAAACCCGTCAAGATTCCGAAACAAGTTCGGAATGACAAAATTTAAATAATTATTAAAAAAGAGTCAAATTAATAGTTTGGCTCTTTTTTGTTGCGATAAGTTAAGAAATAGCCTAGATTTTGGATATAGTGTAAAATATTTGTGGGGAAATATATCACAAATCGTAGGTAGAAGAAAATGAGAAAAAATATAGCACATAAAATAATGCTACTATGCTTGTCTTTATTGACTTTTGTACCACAAGCACATGCAGCATTAAGTTTTCCAAATATCAATATTGGAATGCAAACAGCACAAACACCACAAGATTTTTCTAATGGTATCCAAATCCTTATTTGGTTGACAATTTTAACATTAGCACCAAGTATTTTTATTATGACAACAGCGTTTGTCAGAATTGTAATCGTTCTTGCCATTACAAGACAAGCTATTGGGGTTGGTTCATTACCTCCCAACCAAGTTTTGATAAGTTTAGCACTTATTTTGACTTTCTTTGTAATGTCACCAACTATCAATAAGATTAACGATACAGCAATTCAACCTTATATGAAAAATCAAATCACTCAACAAGCAGCTTTAGACAAGGCTCTTGTACCAGTTAGAGATTTTATGTTTTCTCAAACTGATGAAAAAGAATTAGCATTATTTGTAAAAATGGCAAAAATAGAAAAACCAAGAAACATGGACGATGTTCCAACTTACGTTCTAATACCATCATTCATTTTGAGTGAGTTAAAAACAGCTTTCAAAATTGGTTTTGTAATTTATCTACCATTTTTAGTTATAGACATTGTAATTTCAAGTGTACTTGTTGCAATGGGTATGATGTTCTTACCACCAACAATGATTGCATTACCTTTCAAACTTATTATGTTTGTAATGATTGATGGCTGGTACTTGATAGTTAAATCTCTGGTTGAGGGATTCGCAGTAATACATTAAGGATAAATAAAGAATGGATATAATTATAAACTTATTACAAAAAACATTTGTCGTAACTTTAGAAATGGTATCACCAATTCTACTTGTTGGTATGGCAGTTGGTTTGATTATTAGTATTTTTCAAACAGTTACACAAATTCAAGAATCAACTCTAACATTTGTACCAAAAATTATTGCAGGAATTTTAGCGTTGATTGTTTTACTACCTTGGTTAACAAGCGTTTTTATTACATCAATAAACGAATTTTACGATATGATACCAGAATTAATTAAGGGTTAAATTAGGATAAATAGATGGACACAAGCTTATTAGCAATCTTTACACCAGTAAAAATAATTTTATTTATTGCTGTTTTCACTAGAATTAGTGGATTGCTTGCTTCTGCGCCTTTATTTTCAACTTATCCAATTCCTTATCAAGTAAAAATCTGGTTATGTGCAATAGTTGCTTTTATTATGTTCCCCTTTGTTCACGCAACAAGCAACTTTGTAATGCCTACAGTCATGCCAGAATTATTCGTAATTTTATTAAAAGAATTTTTCATTGGATACTTAATTGGTTTTTGCACAAACTTAATATTTATAGCAGTTGATATGGCAGCAAACTTGTTTGCAATACAAATGTCATTATCAGTATCACAAGCACTAAACCCTACAACAGGGACATCTTCACCTGTTATTACACAAGCTTATACTCTACTTACAGCGATGATATTTATTTCCCTAAATGCTCATCAATGGTTATTTTCAGCTGTATATAACAGTTTTACAAGTGTGCCTGTTGGATATGGATTTTTTATAAATGGAAAAATCGTTCAAGAATGTATGTACTTAATGGGACAAATGTTCAGTGTTGCAGTTGGATTAGCTCTACCAATTTTTGGTGTACTTCTTATTAAGGATGTATTAATGGGTTTTGTATCAAAAATGATGCCACAAATGAACGTATTTATGGTAGCAATGCCGTTAAAGATATATATCGGATTACTTCTATGTTTAATCTTTGTAAGACCAATGAGTGAATACATAGCAGTAGCATTAGAAAAAACTTTAACAGCAGTATCGGTATTATTCTAGGAGAGGTTGTAGAAGGAAATGGCGAACGACGGAGCAGAAAGAACAGAAAAAGCGACCCCTCGTAGACGAGAGAAGGAACGCAAAAAAGGTAATATAGTCAATAGTAGAGATTTATCATCTGCACTAATTCTTACAACTGGTGTAGGTATTATTAGCATGCTTTCTGGTTATATCCTTGATAAATTCAAAACCACAATGGTTATGGCTTTTACTCATCTTAATCCTGCTGAAATAAGCTCAGACGATATAATTGCAATCTTTGCTCCTTACGCTCGTTCTTGTGCTGAAATATTGGTTCCATTGTTTTTAGCTTTGTTTATTGTTGGTGTAATTGTTATCAGAATGCAGGTTGGTAAAGTTTTTGCTATTGAAAAAATTAAACCTAAATTTGACAATATTTCACCTAAAAAAGCTATTGATGGTGCGAAGAAATTATTTAACCTTTTTGATACAAAGAAGATGGTTGAACTTGCAAAATCATTACTAAAACTTTTAATTGTAGGTTTTACAGGTTTTTGTGTTGTAAAATCAAGACTTGACGAATTATATGGTATTTTAGGCGCAGATGTTCAAACTGGATTTATTGTAATTGGTTCTATTCTTACTCAAATGATTATTGATATGTGTATCGCAATGATTATTCTGGGTATTTTTGATAGAGCCTACCAAAACTGGGAATACGAAAAATCTTTAAAAATGACAAAGCAAGAAGTTAAAGATGAAATGAAGGATATAGATGGAGATCCTAAAATTAAGGCAAGAATCAGAGCTGCAGGTATGAAATTATTGCAACAAAAAATGATGTCAGCTGTACCAACAGCAGATGTAGTTGTAACAAACCCTACTCACTACGCAGTTGCATTAAAATATGATAAATCAATCGCTCCAGCGCCTATTGTTGTGGCTAAGGGAGTTGATTTTGTTGCCTTCAAGATTAGAGAAATCGCTGAAAATAATAAAGTACCTATCGTAGAAAACAGAGCAGTTGCAAGAGCCTTGTACAATTTAGTACCAATTGATGGTATAATACCGTCAGATATGTTCGTTGCTGTTGCAGAAATCTTGGCAATGGTATTTAGAAACAAACAGACAAAATAACAGAGGAGATAAGTAGAATTAAATGAATAAAGCTAAATTAGCAGAGCTTTTAAAAAACAATGATATAGTACTAGCCATTGGGCTAGTAGTTATTGTTGGCATGATGATTTTACCACTTCCTGCTGCTTTATTAGATATTTTACTAACATTAAATTTAGCTTTTGCCTTGATTATTATGTTAACTTGTTTGTACACAAAAGAACCTTTGGATTTTTCAAGTTTTCCAACTATTCTTTTGATTGCAACCTTGTTTAGATTAGGTTTGAACATTTCTACAACTCGTCTGATTTTGCTTTATGGTGAAGCAGGGAACGTAATTAACGCCTTCGGGGAATTCGTAGTAGGTGGTAATTATGTTGTTGGTGCCGTAATCTTCGTTATTCTGGTTTTAGTTAACTTTATGGTAATCACAGGTGGTGCTACCAGAATTTCTGAAGTATCAGCCAGATTTACATTGGATTCTTTACCTGGTAAACAATTAAGTATTGACGCAGACTTGAATTCAGGATTGATTAGTGAAGAAGAAGCTAAAAAAAGAAGACGTAATTTAGAAAGAGAAATGGATTTTTACGGTACTATGGATGGTGCTTCTAAGTTCGTAAAAGGTGATGCCACAGCAGGTATCATTATCACCGTAATTAATATTGTTGGTGGTTTGATTATCGGGGTTGCAATGTTGAAAATGAATATTATGACTGCAACTCAGACTTACACTATTTTAACAATTGGTGATGGTTTGA
The DNA here is from genome assembly GCA_934693165.1 of uncultured Candidatus Melainabacteria bacterium. Lineage (GTDB taxonomy): Bacteria > Cyanobacteriota > Vampirovibrionia > Gastranaerophilales > Gastranaerophilaceae > UBA791. The sequence goes on along the minus strand of CAKUUX010000001.1, from coordinate 182,190 downwards.
TTTCTCAATTACCTGCCCTAATTATTTCATTATCAACAGGTTTGATTGTATCTCGTGCAGGAGGTCAAGATTCATCATTATCTTCTGATATCACTAAAGAATTGTTCTCAGACCCAAGAGTATTGGGTGTTATATGTGGTCTATTGATGTTATTAGGCTTAGTTCCAGGATTACCAACAATTCCATTTATGGTAATTGGTGCATGTTCTGGTGTTGTAGCTTATTATAAATTTGAAGAAACTAAGAAAAAAGAAGAAGAAGCAAAAGCAGAAGCTGAAAAGGCTGAAAAAGCTAAAAAGGCTTCTAATAAACGTAACAAAAAGGCCTCTAAAGAAAGCGTTATGGAACTTCTTAATGTTGAAGATATTGGTATTGAGGTAGGCTATCGACTAGTACCTTTATTGAATGTTGATATGGGTGGTGATTTGCTTGAACGTATTGCGCAAATCAGACGTCAAACAGCATTAGATTTAGGTATTGTACTACCGTCAATTAGAGTTAGAGATAATCTTCAACTTGCACCAAACACTTATCAAATAAAATTGAAAGGTGTAGGTATTGAATCAGGTGAAGTTTACCCTGATAAGAGTTTGGCTATGAACTCATCAGGGCTTCCTGATAACCCTAATATTACAGGTATTAGCGCAATTGAACCAGCATTTGGTTTACCTGCATTGTGGATTGACGAAAAAGATAAAGATTATGCAGAAGCAAGTGGTTACACTGTTGTAAGTCCTTCTGCCGTTGTTTCAACTCACTTAACTGAAATCATCAAGAAAAATGCATCAGAAATCCTTTCAAGAGATGCTGTTCAACAACTTATCAACAATCTTAAAAACGAAGTTTCAGACGCGTATGTTGATGACGTTACAAAAGATATTCCTATCTCTACAATACAAGTTGTTATGCAAAATTTGTTAAGAGAAAGAGTTCCTGTAAGAGATTTAAAATCAATCTTAGAAACAATAAGTATTCAATATAGAATAAGCCAAAATCCTGATTACTTGACAGAACAAGTAAGACAAGCCTTATCAAGAAGTATTTGCAAACAAAATCTTGCAAGTACAGGTGAATTAATGGCAATCACATTATCACCAGATGTAGAAAACACAATTGCAAAAGGTGTAAGCCCAGACGGTCAAAGCTTGACTCTTGATCCTGAATTTACAAGAAAACTTTTAGATAGTTTGAATACAGAACTTCAAACAGCAATTACAAAAACTGGAGAACAGCCAGTAATCCTTTGTTCATCACCAATAAGACTTGCTTTTAGAAGACTCATCGAAAGAACGTATCCACAAATTTCAATTATGGGGTATAATGAAATCAGTACCAACGTAAAAGCAAAATCTGTAGGTACAGTAAAAGTTACTTTAACAACATAAAATCAACAATAAGAAAGGGCATTACATAACATGCGTGAACTTGTAAAAATAGACCAAGACGTTATTATCGTACCAAAAGACTTTAAACTTACAAACATTGGCAAAGTCGTAGACGTAACTGAAAATGATTTCAAAATGAAAGTTAATTATCCCACAGAAGGTATTGAAATTAACCATATTTGCGAATTTTTCTCTCAAACAGAAAACGGCATGTTATATTTTGAATCTTATACATCAGATATGGAAAACAACGTTCTTACTGTTGCAAACCCTATCAAACATAGATTTTTACAAAGAAGAAAATTCACACGTATTACCTTCTTACAAACTACAAAATTGTATAGAGATGATATATCTTATGAAATTCAAACTCTTGACTTATCTGCAGGTGGTATGAAGTTCAAATCAAAAAATCACATCAATATTGATACTGAATACAATGTTGATATTGTTCTTTCTGATGAACAAACTATTACTTGCAAAATTCAACTTATAAGAATTGAAAAACAAGATGACGAAAGCTACATTTTATCAGGTAGATTCTTAATCTTAAATAACATTGATAAGATGATATTAATTCAATATTGTATGAAGAAAAATATGGAACTTTTAAACAAATAAAATGGCAAAAAAAGATAAACATAAAATAACAAGAATAAATCATAGAATATTTTTTTCACTTTTGTTATTTTGTATAACATGGCTTGTTTATAGTGCATTTCACATGGCTTTTAATGGTGGAATTACGTATGACACTGTAACAAGAACATTAATAGAAATTATGCCATATTGTTTTGCTATTGCGATTTTAGGTTATGTTGTAGGATATATCCTTGATAAACCTAATAAAGATAAGGCAGAAAGAGAAAGCCAAGAAATGCTTAATAAGTTCTTAAAAGATGCGGCAGACCAAGCTGCTCAAGCAGCACATGAAGCCAGAATGGCTGCTCCGTCTTCACTTGCAGATGATATGCAAGTTAAAGTTGATACGGAGAATAATGAATAATGAGTTTGCTCAAACTATTGAAGAAAAAGAACTTTGTAAACCTTTTTACAACGCCTTCTCATAGCCAAAACTTTTTTATATTGTCTAAATTTAGACAATTTTATAAATATGATATTTCAGAAACAGACGCTCATAACCCTCAAGAGGCTTTAAAAAAAGCTGAAGAAAAAGCAAGCAAAATTTATAAAACAAAAAGAACACATTTTATAACAAACGGTTCTACAAGTGGTATTATATGTGCTGTTTTGACTTGTGTCGAAAAGGATGACAAAATTTTGGTTTGGAAGGATAGTCATATTTGCCACAAAAATGCTATCAAGCTTGCTGGAGCAACTCCAATTTTTTATGAAGTTAAAATGGACGAAAATTTTGGAATTCCGAAAGCTATTGATATAGATTACATAAAAGATTTATTAGAAGAACATAAGCCAAAAGCTATTATTGTAACTTCACCAACTTATGAAGGAATAACTTCTGACATAAAACTGATAAAAGAAATTTGCAAAAGAACAGATACTTACTTAATCGTGGACGAAGCACATGGTGCACTTTATCCATTTTCGGATAAACTTCCTGAAACATCTATAAATATAGCAGATTTTACGGTTCAATCTTTACACAAAACTGCAGGAGGCTTAAATCCTACTGCACTTTTGCATAACAATACAAATTTAGATAGTGACAAGGCTTTAGAATTAATAAACACGACTTCTCCGTCATACCCACTTTTAGCTTCTATCGAAAAAAATATAAACTATCTTAATTCTTCAAAAGGTAGAAAAAAAATTGATGAATTGATAGAAAATATAAAAGAATTAAAAGAAAATTGTCCAAACGTAGAATTTTGTGACTACAACGATGTTACAAAAATTCTTATTAAACATTCAAGCATGACTGGTTTTGAATTATCAGAAAAACTTTACGAAAACAAAATTGAAGATGAAAAAACTAACGAAAAATCTTCAATGCTTTTAACAGGCCTAGGTACGGACAAACAAAAGCTAAAGGCATTAGAAAAAGCGCTTAAAAAATTAAATTAGTAATTAATATTTGTTAATAAATCAAGAAAAAGTAGCAAATTATATTTTTACGTACTTTAAAACAGTATGATAAATCCAATAATTAACTTCAATCCAAATTTTTCAAGATTAACAGAAACAAAAGCTACTAAGAAAGCTGAACCACAAGTAAATGTGCTTTCTAACCCTATACAAAGACCTAAGTTGCCTCAACCGACAACAATGATGGCTTTGTTATATAACAATATTTCCTTTACAGGAAAAAAGGAAGACTTAGTTCGTTCTCTAGGTCATGTATCTTGTCCTTGTTGTGGTACAAAAATGCTTACTAATGACGATATGGACAAGGTTAAAAAGGATTTAGGCAAAAATGATACAGCAGAACATTATATAAAAACGCTTAAACCTTACGAAGAATTTATGCACAAACCTGAAAAAGGTACATTTAATAGATTTGAAGCATGGGAAAAAGAAAATCCTAAGAGAACTCTCCAAAACTTTATGCAAGAAAATAGAGTTGAATCTATAAAAGCTTGTAAAGAAAGTCAATTGAAGACTTTTGAACAAATAAATGAAGTTGCTAAAACAATTAATCCAGAAGTAAGAGAAAATCTTGCAAAATTAACAGAAAATTATGCAAAACTACCAACTGAAACTGAAGAAGCAATGAAAAATGTAAGAAAATCAGTAATTGCAGACATTAAAGATTCAAAATCAAAAATTGGAGATGAAGAAAAATATAATCAACTTCAAAAATTAGCAGACAGTTTACCAACATCTAAAAACAATACAGATGCATTTATTGTAAAATATGCAGGACAATCATCAAGCAAGGTTGGTGCAAGATTATTAAAACTATCAGTAGGTACAATTGAGCACGTAAAACCACAAGCTAACGGTGGTAGAGATAGAGTTGAAAACTATTTACTAGAATGTGGTGAATGCAATCACACTCGTGGTGATGTTTCGTTGCACGACTGGGTTGAGGCCCATCCTGAAATGAAAGAAAATACTCAAAAATACATGGATGAAGTTATTGAAAAAATCAACAACGGTGAACTAGATAAAGAACTAGACAATTACCCTAACGCTGTAAAAGGTGCGCTTAAAGAACAGTCAAAAGGTTCTTTGACTTATGATACTTCAGCTTTAAAACCAAAAGAGGACAAAAGACCAACAAAAGCTGAAAAACCACAAAAGCCAAATAAACCTAATAAGCCACACCACAAACCACACAGATTAAATATTGCAGCTTAGTTTTATTCATTAAAACTATAATTTAGTTGTTCATCTAATTTGTCTGTTATTTCTTTGTAATGCTTATTTACAGGTGTTTTTTCAGAATTTTTTATAACCTCAATAAATACTTTTGAATTTTTAGGCTTTTTGTTATCCAAAAAAGCCTGTGAATTAATAGTATCAATTCTTGCAGGCACAATCAAACCAGTTGTTGTAAATTTTTGAATAGCTTTATCAGAAGATAAAAATTCAACCAATTTTACAGCATCCTCTTTATGTTTAGAAGATTTCGTAATTGCATAACCTGAAGAGTCCAAAGTCACAGAACTTTTTTCGTTTATATTAGGAAAATTAACTATATCCCAATCAAATTTGATATCTTCTCTATATTTAGGTACAAGCCAACGACCTGTCAAATGCATCGCAAGTCTACCGTTAATAAACATTTGTGCCATTGTTTCAGAAGCAGATTGATATTTTTTAGGTGCAATGTTGTATTTGTTTCTCAAGTCTGAATAGTATTGAATACCTTTTTGAGAATTTTCACTATTCATTATTTGCTCACCTGTTGGAGATAAAATTCCACCTCCAAAAGCTCTCATATAAGGTAAGTAAAATAGAGAGTTTTCTTCAAATGAAATGCCATAGATACCATTGTTCGTAAGCTTTTTAGCTGTATCTAAAAACTCTGTCATATTCCAATTTTCATTTGGATAAGAAAGATTGTTTTTATCGAACAAATCCTTATTGTAAAAAACAACAAGAGTTGAAACATCACGTGGAATAGCCAAAAGTCTATCTTCGTACGTCATTGTATCCAAAACTTGTGGATAGTAATCCTTTTTATTTTTTACAATATCATTTAAATCTAAAAGATATTTTTCATAAACAGGAATGTTTAAATTATTTATAAAAATAACGTCTGGAGCTAAGTTTGAAGCAAACATCAGATGAAGTTTTTGAAAATAATTTTGAGGAATATGTAGAAATTCAACCTTAATATCAGGATTTTCTTTTTCAAAATCAGAAAGTAATTCTTTTAAAATTTGAACTTCAGTTTTTGAACCCCAAGTTGCAAAAACCAAGTTATCATCTTGTTTTTGCCTGCAACCAGTTGATATCAAAATCAAACATATTAAAATTAAAACGAATTTTTTCATAACTATAAATCTAATAATAATCTAATAGAAGTATTTGTAACCTCTATTATCCCCTTAAACATACCAATTCTAACAAGATATTGAACTGTATCATACCCAACTTCTTCATAAACTCTAACAGATAAATTTTCAGGATTATCTGACTTTGAAAAACGTTTTAGGACAGTAATTTTATCTCCAATATAACCAATCAAAGCATCTGTATCGTGATAATTAAGTAAAGCTATACCTTTGTTTCCATCTAGTGGATAATTTTCTTTTATATGAAGATTTTCAACATCAGGTTTTTTAGGTTCTTGAACTTCTTGTGGTTGCTCTTCTTTTTCAGGAGTATTTTCTTCCTCTTGTTCAGGTTCAGGTTCAGGTTCTTGAACAGGTTGTTTTTCTTCTACAATATCGTATTTATCACTTTCTTCTTCATCTTCTATGATAAATATTTCTTTGTCACCTGCACTCGCATTATTTTTAAAAATTTCAGACTCACCACCATAATAATTCAAAGCCAATTCATCTAATTCAGAAGAATTGCTCTCGTCGTCTTCGTCAAAAAGTGCCATACCTTCTTCATCTGAAAGTTCTCCGATTTTTTCGTCAAAAGCGTATTCATGCTTTTTAAAACCATCTGTTGATGCATTTTCTTTTAAAGTCAAAGGTGCGTCATTTTTCTGGGCATTTTCAATAGTTTTTAGAGTTTCTAAAATATCCTCGGAAACCTCATCTTTTTTAAATCCATCTAGGTTTCTATAAGTTTCAATTTCGTTAATATACTTTTTTTGACCAAGTTTTTCGTGTCCTTCTTCTGTTTCTTCAAATTCTTTCATAGCCTGAATCAAGTCGTTTTCTTGTTCCTCAGGAGAAAGTGGTTTTTCTTCATCAAGTACTTCTTCAATTTTTCTTCTTTGATAAATTAAATATCCAAGATAACTTAATCCTGCAAAAAGAATTAAGAACAGTACACCTGACATAAATTTAAAAGCTTTTGAATGACGAATTTTAGACAATAATCTATGAGTTCTTTCTCCTAAATTTTGGTGAAATTTACTTTTTATCTTAAGTCCTGTTGTTAAAGGTTTTGGAGAATCCTTCATTAAAGTATTTGTAAAATCTTCAAATTCAGCTTTCTTCTTTTCTTTTGCTAATTTTTCTTTATTAATTGGTACAACTAAATAACTGTCAGTATCTTTTGTACCCACAACATTATAATTTGCATCAAAATCCAAAACCTCAAGAGGTGGATTTTTAGGAGTTTCTTTAACAGTGCTTTGAGTTGCTACTGGTTTTGCAGAATAACGCATTCTATAGACTGCTGGTCTTGCTTTTGGAGTATAAGTTCTTTTGGGTGCAACTCTTTGTTGCTGAGGTCTTGTTAGAACAGAAGTTTGCGTCTGTGTTGTCGCAACTTTCTGAGTTTTAACTTCTATAGGAGTAGCTTTTTCAACTGCTGGAGTTGTTTTAGAATTTTCTTCTGGAGTCAAAGTTACTGGTCTTGTATCAATTTTTATAGCAGAAACTTTACCTTCGGCTATTATTCCTAAAGGCAATATTAATAATATGACTGCTATCAATAATCTTTTGGCTAGAGGATTTTTCAATTAAACTCTCCTTAATTAGATTTTAGCATTTAAAAGAAAAAAATAAAATATTTTTTTAATTTATGGTATCCTATAAGTATGAAAAGTGGATTTGTAACGATAATAGGACGACCAAACGTAGGTAAATCAACTCTTTTAAACGCCATCCTTGGGCAAAAAATTGTTATTGCGACTGATAAAGCTCAAACCACAAGAAAACGTATAAAAGGTATTTTTACAGACGAAAGAGGTCAAATAGTTTTTATTGATACTCCTGGGGTGCACAAACCTTTGAATGATTTTGGCGAATGTCTTGTTGACGAAGCTAAAATTGCATTACCTGATAGTGATTTAATTCTATTTTTGGTAGACGGCTCAGAAGAGGCAGGCAAAGGCGACAAATGGATTAGTGAAAACCTTCTTCAAACAACAATCCCTGTTTATATTGTTATGAATAAGACTGACAAATTAAATTCAGAAGAAAAGATTGAAGAAAATCTTCAAACTTATAAAAAACTTTTTGAAGGTAAGGATTTGCCAGTAATAAAAATCTCTGCATTAAATAATAACAATGTTGATGAACTTATTTCAACACTATTTTCGAAATTACCAGAAGGTATAAAATTCTTTGATGACGATACTGTAACTGACGAAAATATGAGATTTATTACAACAGAAATCATCAGAGAAAAGATTTTATTAAATACTCAAGACGAAATTCCACACTCTGTTTTTGTCAAAATTGAACGTTATGAAGAGCAAGAAAATATTGATAAGATTTATGCTGTAATTTATTGCGAACAAAAAAGCCAAAAAGGCATTTTGATTGGTAAGAATGGTTCTCTTTTAAAGAAAATTGGTATGGAAGCCAGAAAAGAACTTGAAGAAATTTTGGAGAAAAAAGTTTATCTTGAGCTTTATGTAAAATTAGAAAAAAATTGGCGTAAAAACAAAAGAATTCTAAAAGATATTGGTTATGAACAGTTTGGTAATTAATTATGCATTGTGCATAGCCCTTTCCTGTGGGCTAAGTTGCTTTATTTATAAGATTTTGTACTCAATTTGCGAATGTACAAATTTAACTGAACTTGTTGTGGGTTCAACAATTTTTGAAAATTATAACAAAAATATTGATTATTTAATTTATGGAATTTATATAGCAATATTTTTTATTTGTTTTTTAATTTTGAAAAAAGTTTTACCAAATTTTGAAATAAAGGATAAACTCAAAGATTTTCAATTTCCAGTAAGAGAAGGTAATCCTCAGATTTTACAGGTATTGCAAACTCTTTCAACTTTTATGTATTTTTTACTTTATCCAAGTAAAAACCTTACAGAATATCCTATTTTACTTTTTATTGTTTTATTTTTAATAGTTTTAGCAAATGCTGATATCTATTTTAAAATTATTTTTAAAGATAAAAAAGTTTCGCCTTTAGCAATAATTCCATTATTATTGTTAGTTTTTGGGCATTCTTATAATTTTGGAAATATTAATATTGATGATTACCATTTTGGTGAAAAATTTGGAACATATTACCTTGCACACTTTCAAGGGTTCAAACTTTTTCAAGATATAAACCTAATTCACGGATATAATGATATTTTTTCTGGATTTGTTGCAAATAAAGTTTTTGGAGAATACACAGTTTATTCGTTTTTACTTGCAGAAACATTGATTTATAACTTAAACCTAATATTATCAATATTTTTAGGATTTTTAATTTTTTCTAAAAACCCTATTTTAATCACTGGGATTTTGGTAAATTCATTTTACTATTTTAATGTATATTTTTTGATTGCACTTGGATTTTTGAAAAAGGAAATGCTTAGCCAAAAACCTACATTCTGGCTACAATGGTACATTGTTGCAGTATTTTTAATGACAGCTTTTTGGTTCCAAGTTGGAATATTCGTTGCAGTAGCACTTTTGCCTGTTGCATTGTACAAGTTGTACCAACTTTTAAAACACAAACAAATGGTTAAAATACTCTATCTTGTAGTTACATATTTATTTTTCAAAATGATATTTAAAGAATTTATCTCAGGTGCTTATAACTATCATCTAATTTCTGATACACTTTCTTATGCAAATGGTTTTCCTGTTTTTAAGTGGTCAGAGGTTTGGTCAAACTTTATAAAACTATTTGCACTTTTGGCAGTTCCTTGTTTTGCGATAGAAGGAATTAAAGCATATAAAAATAAAAACTTACAGCTAATTTTTGTATATTCATTTGCAACTTTGTTTGCAGTTGTAGCAAGTGTTTATGCACTTACAAGAATTGATTATATTATGTTTTCAAGAATTAGATATATCTCAATTGCATATATAACAATCCTTTTGCCATTTATTTTTATGATTACAAAATCAATTTGGCTAAAATATACAAAATATATTTTTACGATTTTGCTTGTTGTACTTATAGCACTAAATTTTAATGGCAAATGGGATAATTCAACTCAAGGTCGTGATTTTGAATTGAATAAAATACAAAAACAAAATATTGAAGATATGAAAAATTTTGTGGATAAGTATTCTTCAAAAGATGATTATATACTGGATTTGACAAATAGAGGACTTAATTATTTTTATTTACAAAGAAAAGCACCTTGCAATATGATTTCGTATTTTAATTTCACAAGCGAAAAAGAAGAAGATGTTGCGCTAGAACAAATCAAACAACATCCACCAAAAATAATTATCCTAAAATCAGATAATGTTACGCATGATGAAATTTATCCGATGATTAGAATAAATAAAATCACAAAATGGATTTTGACAAATAACTATAAACTTCTTCAGGATAAGGATTTAGTTTATCTTGTAAAAACTGATAAAAATATTGAACATTCATATTCTCAAAAAGACTTGCAAATTCTTGATGAAATTTTAGGAAACAAAGATTTGAAACAACTTCCTCAAAGTTGGGCAAATAATATTGAAAATGTTGGGTTAAAGAAGATTTCTGAAAACGTTTACGAAGATACTTTTAAAGGTAAAATGCAATTTGTTAAATTCGGAAGTCCTATAACAGATAATTTTGAAATCAAAATGAAAGGCTCAACTTCAACATTAAAATTTAACACAAATAATGCAACAGCCGTTTTGATACCTCTTGAAATTTATCCTTCTTGGTATTTAAAACCTAGTAAAATAATTATAGAATAATAAAATATTTTCCCTCGCCACATTTTTGCCTTTGCAAAATAGGGGAGAGGAGAAATTTTTAGTTGAAAGCTTTGCTTGAAACTTTAAAATTTCGGTGAGGGTATTTGTCTATATTTTACCCTCATCTGTCTTTCAGTTTGTAGGTCGGGTTCGACAATTTCATTGAACCCGACAAAACAGAGGCGAAGCCTAAAGGCTTCGCCTCTGTTTTGTTAAAATCTTCAATATTCGTTCACTCACGCTGTCTTGCTCGTTTGGGTTAAGACTCAGCTAATTTTTCTCTAACAAGTTTTTCAACTGTTTCTAAGATATCAGGATTTTGAGCTAGGAATTCTTTAGCTTTTTCTCTACCTTGACCTAATTTTTCGTCATTAAAGCTAAACCAAGCGCCTGCTTTTTTAACGATATCAAGTTTTACAGCAACATCTAGGATATTACCGATTTTACAAATACCTTTACCAAAGATAATATCAAACTCAGCTGTTCTGAATGGTGGAGCAACTTTGTTTTTCAAAACTCTTACTCTTACATGGTTACCAACGTCACCGTCTTCACCTTTTAAACTTTCAACACGTTTAATTTCCATTCTTACTGATGCGTAATATTTAAGAGCGTTACCACCTGTTGTTGTTTCAGGATTACCGTACATAACTCCAATTTTGTTTCTTAATTGGTTGATAAAAATAACTGTTGTATTAGTTTTACCGATTACACCTGTTAATTTTCTAAGCGCTTTACTCATCAAACGAGCTTGTAAACCCATTTGTTGATCTTCCATAGAACCTTCAATTTCAGCTTTTGGAACAAGTGCTGCAACTGAATCGACAACGATAATATCAACTGCACCAGAACGAACCAATTCTTCTGTAATATCAAGGGCTTGTTCACCAGTATCAGGTTGAGAGATTAACAAATCATCAACTTGAACGCCTAAGTTTCTGGCGTATTCAGGATCGAGAGCGTGTTCTGCATCAACGAACGCTGCTATACCACCTTTTTTTTGACATTCTGCAACGATATGTTGTGCTAGAGTTGTTTTACCAGAACTTTCTGGACCATAGATTTCAATAATTCTACCTCTAGGAATACCACCTATACCAAGTGCAATATCAAGGTCTAATGCGCCTGTTGGAATAGCTTCAACATTAACAGCTGTTTTGTCGCCAAGTTTCATGATTGAACCTTTACCAAAATCTTTTTCTATTTTTTCGATTGCTAATTTTAAGGCTTTTTCTCTTTCAGCACTTACATTAGTTTCTTCCTTTTCTTTTACTGCCATATTTACCTCTTTTATATTGAATAATCACGTTTTTTTGTTTTTATATAAACACCCATACCGAGTGGCTTAAATTCATTAATTCTATCTTTTAAGTAGCAATTTTCTTTGCTAGTTTTTGCTAATTTTAATTTTAGAGTTTCGTTTTCACTTTTTACTTTTTCATATCCTTCAAAGAATTCTTCTAGTTTTCTAAATTTTTGATTTATGTATTCAGTTGCACCTTCTGGAAGATTATCTTCTATTTGATAAAAAGCACTTTTAATAGTTTCAAGAGTTTTAAACTGTTTAGAATTAATAATTGATTGTTTGTATTTTTCTCTTAATTCTTTCAATCTTTTTACTTCATCATAAGAAAAGAAGGTATAACCTTTAGAATTTTGACGAGGAGTAATCGCAGCAAGCTTGCAAAGTCTGATAATTTCCTTGTTATCAGAATTTAAGATTTCTCTTACTTCATGTGGTGAAAGAACAGTTTCTTTTGCCATTTTAACCCCATTTGTGACTAGATTTCTAAGTCTAAACCCTCTACAATAACCATTTTATTTTATTATGCAAAAAAAGACAAATACTTAACAAACCTTGATAAAAATTTAAAAAATCGGACAAATTTTGCCATACCTTTCATCTATCGCAAATGTGTCGAGGAAAAACAAATATATTTTCCTCTCCCAGTTTTTGTAGAGGGTATGTTTCTTCTTCCCCAATAACGCCTACACACGCAAGAATACAACCTAATTCTCGTTTTAGGTTGCAAAAATATACAGATTGCTATTTATCGGCATATATTTTGGGATATGTATTTGTAGTATTTATTTCTACATCCCAAAGATACTACATTTCCCCATGCTCACCTCATCCATTTATATGAGAAATTTAAAAAGTTTATTGTATAATTAATTTATCATTTAATTTTTAGGAGAAATATGGAAAAAAGTCAAACCAAAAAAGATTTTATTTTTAGATTAGTAATATTTATTTTAGGTATGTTTGTAAGTTGTTATGGAATTGCAATCACAACACGCAGTATGCTTGGTACAACACCAATTGCATCACCATATTACGCAATTTCATTATTTAACATAAAATACTTTGATTTTGGAATGTGTGCATTCATTTTCAATGCCCTATTCTTTTTAGGTCAAGTATTAATCTTACGCAAAAAATTTCCACCTGTTCAAATTGTTCAACTACCAATCGCTCTTGCAACAGGTTTATTCATATCATTAAGCATGTATTTAACTCAATTTATCCACGCAGGTGCTTACTGGTGGAACATTTTACTTATCATAATTGGTTCAGCAATTATCGGTCTAGGTATTGCAATGGAAGTTTGGGCTGATTTAACTTACATGCCAGGAGATGGACTTGTTAAAGTGATTTACGAGGTTTCAAAATTAAACTTTGGCGTTGTTAAAGTTACTTTTGATGTAACACTTGTTGTTATGGCAATGTTAATAACATACTTCGGTTTAGGGGAAATCTTTGGTCAATGCGTTCGTGAAGGTACTTTGATTTCAGCTTTAACAGTTGGTGTTTTTGCTGATATGTTTTTAAAACTTATGAAATACAAAAAACAATAAAATGATTTCAAATAACATAGACAAATATATTGAAAACTCAAAGGTTAATGGGAAACTGATAAAATGGGACAAAAATGTTTTAAATGTTTTTGTTGCAGATATTGTTGGAAACATTTCTAACAAAGATTTTTACAAATCAGAAGTCCAACGAGCTATACAAAGTTGGAATACTATTTTGAAAACTTGCAACATTCATATAATGTTCAATCAAATATATTTGCCAAATAGTGCTGATATTATCATCAAATGGACAAAAGTCGGAAGAGTTTTTGAAGGAATGTGCAAATATCCTAGCGTAATAAATGGGATTATAAAAAAGATTTCGATAGATATTGGACTACCAAACGAATATTCACCAAAAAACACAACAAACGAAAGTATTTTCGCAACAATGATGCACGAACTAGGACATGCCCTAGGACTAGGTCATGGAGTTGAAGTTGACGATATAATGTATGTTCCTCATCAAAAAAACATCTCTTCACCTAGCGAAAATGATTTGTACATATTGAAGAAAATATATTTATCCTAGAAAAGTTTAATGTTAAGAGATGTAATGTTTTTCTAAAAAATTTTGCACTTTGCCATTAGTCTAAAAGTCAATTAAATTGCCATAATAAAATTTCAAAAATTTTAACGTAAAAGAACATCTTTAATTTTTCAATTTATGCAAGATTTTTTATTGCATTTGTTTTTTTTTCTATGATATGATTTTTTAGTCTATGGTTTTAGTGTGTAGATTTATATTGCATACCGAACTATAGATATGAATGTATATCACAAAATTTACAAGGAGGCTTTATGAAATGATAGATTTACCAGTAAAACACAAACTTTCAAGCAAAGTAATTGCTTACATTTCAATTTCAATTGCCGTAATACTTTACGGAACATCACTAACAGCAACAAAAATATGTCTTAATGAATATTCGACTCTGTCGCTTATGGCTATAAGAATGAGTCTTTCAACAATTTTATTCATTCCGTTTTTCTTAACGATTTACAGAAACGTTAAAATAGATAAAAGTGATATAAAATTTATCCTTTTAATGGTTTTATGTGAACCTTGTTTATACTTTATTTTTGAAACAAATGCTTTAAAATTTACATCATCTGGTCAAGCAGGCGTTTTAAGTTCCTTAGAACCTGTTTTAATCATCTTTTTTGCGAGAATGATTTTAAAAGAAAAATTTCCAAGATTAGCTTATATTGGTTTAGGTATAGCAATATTGGGTTCAATTTTACTAAGTCTTGCATCAGACGTTACTGAACTTGCTCCAAGACCAGTTCTTGGAAACGCATTACAACTTGGTGCAGAAATTTTAACTTGCGTTAGTATTGTTACAACAAAGTATTTGATGGATAAATATCCTCCATTTTATCTTGCTGGAATAGCAGTTTTTGGTGGAGCAATATTTTTCACAGGTATGTGTTTTATCGCTGGTGAACCTATTCATCTTATAACTTCATCTTCAAGCGTTTACCTTGTTGGATACCTTGGTATTTTAACAGTTGTAGCTTATGCTTTGTATAATTCATCAATGAATATACTTTCTGCAAGCAAAGTTTCACCTTTCTTATTTTTACTTCCAATTTCAGCCTTGTTATTCGGCTGGTTCTTCCTAGGTGAAACATCAAACATATTACAAATGATTTCTTGTTTTGTAATATTCTTTGGTATTTACTTAAGCCAAACTTTCAGCAAATATGTTGAAAGAAAAGAAAGAGATAAAAATGCTCTTGATAAACTTGAATTTGCAGAAGTAGAAGTTACGGAAGAAGATATTTTATAAAATTAACATATTGGAATGGGAACCAAAAATTTGTAGAAATCATATTCTTCAAAATGCTTGGGTATCCCGTTCCAATATCTAAAAATCATTAACCCTTGATTTTCTAACTCGTAACCTATATTTTCATCTTTAGTCAATAATGGATAAACAAACGGTATTTCACCATCTTCAAGATTTATACATAATTGATTAATTGATTTATATTTTTGATGAAAGCTTTTAAATTTTTCTAACCTATGTGTTTTTTCTTGTTCAAAATCTATAGAAGAAAAAATGCTTTCTGTTGTTTTAGACATTAGTAAAATTTCTTCTTCATCAAGCCTGTTTTCATTTTTAACAAGATTTTCATAATTATAATCATCAATCTCATAATCTGCAGATTGAGAAAAATTTTCTTCTAAAACTCTGTCACAATAAAGATATGCACCCTCTTTTATTCCAAATTTAAGTTGAAAAAATTTACGTAAAGAATTAAAAGACGCCAACCCAAGAGAGTCTGAATAAAAAGAATGCGCATTATCAACAATTAAATTTTTGTATTTCTTAGATAGAATTTGAACATTTTTAGAACAAATACCAAAATAATTTGGATAAAGAATAAAATAATCTTTGCCAAAATCATTTACAGGCATAAATTTTTTATCAACATGATAAAAATTTATTTTAGCCTTTTCCTTACGAATAGCTGATTTTATCGTAGGACAGATATAATAAGGAACATAAATCTCCTCAATTCCATAAGCCCTAATAATGTATCTTAAGCAGTTTCTAGCAGTGTTTAATTTGATAAGATTTTTAGTCATAAAAACTTAGAAATTATTTTGTAGGTACTAATTTTTCGCTCAAATATGCAATTGTTCTAGGGAAATGTTGTTGCAAATATTGAGTTCTTGAACCTAACAAATCAACGCTTTGGTATGTATTTAAGATAGCATTTGTTTCTGCAATAGTTTCTTTTTTACCTTGATCTGGTCTACCTTTAATTGCTTCGTCTGCAATAAAGTAGTTAATGTGATTTCTTTCGTTCGTTGGGAATTCTTTTAAGAAATTTTGTCTTTCTTCAGCATAAACCTTTTTAAACTTTTCGTCATCTCTGATAGAACCTATCATTGTTGCCTTATATTTGCCTGTTTCTTCATCTTTTTTCACTTTTATAGGTTTACCACCAACATCTGTCGCATGACCTAATTCGTGTAAAAATACAAATGGGTCAGTGCCAACATTTAAGAAGTTAAACATATATGATTGATCTTCGTCTGCATAAAAATCAGATTCATCAACTTCTACATTTTCGCAATAAGATTCCAAATTATTTTTAGCCTCTTGCATTCCTAATACATTATCTTTTAAGTTAATAAGTTCGTCCCCTGGAATTGTTTTCAACATTTTGATAAGAGGCATTCTTCGACCTTCAATAAGTTGTTTTAAGTTTATTTCATGGCGTTCGTCTTTTTTCTCATCAGTAATTGTCATAACTTTTGTTTTATTATCCAATTCCATTAAGTAGGATTTATCATTTCTTGAAGAACGGAATTTATTTTTGCCTAAAACTTCAAAAGTTTGAGATTGGTTCATCAAAACTTTGCCGTCAGGTGAAGTGATTTTGTAATCAATAATTCTGTTACCTTTAGGGTCATCTTCGTATCTGTATTGAGTTCTAGTCATATCAGAAGATCGCATATCTTTTTCAATTAAAATAGCGCCTGTATTTTTATCTTTTGTTGCTTTAGAAATTTGTCTTACTTTTCCGTTTGGAAATTCGTATTTAACGTTATACATGCCTTCAATATCAGATATTTCATAAAATTCTTTTCTGATTAATCTATTTTGGCTATCACGTCTAATTTTAGTGGCTTCGGTCATGATAGGTTGATAGTATTCTTTATCAAATTTGAATTTTGATTCACAGAAAGTATTTGTTCTAAAATCGCTTGTCATAACAGTTTTAGAAACAGGATTACCTTTTTTATCATATTCATACTTAATGTTTTCTTGTTCTAAAACATTCAAGTTCTTGTCTAAAAGTTTAATATTTTCGCTATCATCTTTGTTTTCAGCTCTTAATAGATAATTGCTTTTGCCATCATATTCTGCTCTTTCAAGTTTGATTTTGTCAGTTTTACTTGTAGTTATGTCTTTTACTAAAGATAAAACTTTACCTGCATCAAGTTTATCTTCTTTCATAACTTTTGTGCTTTCAGGGTCAAGCTTTAATGGAATCATTTTGTTGTACATTTTAGTAATTTTACTTAAAACAGTATCTTGCTTAGTTTCTGTTTTAGGTGTTGTTGTACGCTCAAATGTATCGGGCTTTTGTGGAGCAAGATATGGTTTTGTATTTAAAGCTTTTTTGTCTTCTACTTTACCTGCAAAATTTAGATTAAAAACATTTTGAATATTCATAAAACACCTACCAACTACTTATAGTATATTAAAGATTTGAAATCAAAAATAATTGCATTTTTTAAGGCATATTATTAATATTTGTTACTTTTATTTTAGGGTTATCAATTCCATAACCAAACATGGCAAAATCATATTTTATAGGGTCATTTTTATCAAAATTTTTTAATTCATCGGTTAATTCTCTTACAGCTTTAAAATCATTAGAATTTCTTTTAAGTAAATTCATTTCACGAGAAATTCTTGCAACGTGAGTATCAAGGGGTATTAAAAGTTCTGATTTATTAATAAAATTCCAAATGCCTAAATCAACTTCACCATCTCTAACCATCCAGCGTAAAAACATATTTATTCGTTTCATCGCACCATTTTTATTTGCATCAGGAATTAAATATTTTGCACCAAAAGTGTTTTCCATATTTGAATAAAAATAATCAGTTATGACCTTTTGCATTTGTTGAAAATCTTTAGATTCGTAGCCGTATTTAAAAAGTTCTTCTAATGTACTATTTGAAGAATAAAGTTTTTTTAGAACTAAGAATATTTCTTCAATATCCTTCTCTTTTGCAAACCTATAATTAAATCCTTTTAAAGATTTTCTTTCAAAATTTTCTATAAAATTTACGGGTTCATTTTGAAAAAGATTAAAAAGTTCATTGAGTTTTTTTATAAAAACTTTTCTATTTCCAAAAGCAAACATTGAGGAGATAAATCCGGCTAATTCAATGTCTTTACAGTTTTTAAATCTATGTGGAAATTGAATAGGATCATCTTTTATAAAATCTTTTGTTTCGTATTTTAGAACAAGTGCATCAAGTTGTTGTTTTAAGTTCATCTTATTTTTTTAAAAAACTCCTCTAAAATCTTATCACACTCTTCTTCTTTTATTCCACCGTAAACTTTAAGTTTTGAATTTATATATTTTCTCAAATCCATGGCAGAACCAAATGCCCCATAAATTTTATCAAAAGAACCAAAATAAAGCGTTTTTATTCTTGATTGAAGTATTGCCCAAGCACACATTGGGCAAGGTTCTAGCGTAACATACATTTCGCAATCATCAAGTCGCCAATTATTTAAAACACGCTCTGCTTTACGTATCGCAGAAATTTCTGCATGAGAAGTCACATCATTATCTATTTCTCTCTCATTTTGAGCAAAAGATATAATTTCGCCATCTTTAACTATTATTGCAGATACTGGAACATCTTTTTCAACTTGTTTTGCAAGTTCAATAGCCTTTTCCATAAACATAAATCTAAACCTCTTTAAATAAAGGCAAAGACAAAGTTACTGTAAAAATATTATCCTTTGTACTAGAAAGTGAAATTTCACCGTTCATACAATCAACAAGACCTTTTACAATAAACAGACCAAGCCCAGTACCACGAGAAGTTCTTGTAGTTGAATCATCCATTCTGATAAATTTTTCAAAAAGTTTTAATAATTTTTCTTCTGGAATATAATCAGCATAATTAGAAATTTTTATAATCGCTCTATCTTCTGTAGTTTCACCGTCAATCTTTATTGGTGTATCTTCGTAAGCATATTTTGCAGCATTATCAAGAATGTTTAACATAATTTGCTCTAATCTATCTTTATCAGCTAGAACTAACGGAAAATCTTCATGTATTGAACTTTCGATTTCTTTTTTATTTTTGTCTTTAATAAGAACTTTTGTATTTTCAATTGTTTCTATTATCCAAACAGGTTCAATATTCATCTTTATTCGTTCACGCTCAATATCAGGAATAACAAGTAAATCTTCAATCATACGTTTAAGTCTTTCAGATTGACGCTTAATGATTTTTAAAGATTTTTGTTTAGTTTCTTCATCAATTTGAATATCTTGTCTTAAAAGTCTTGAAGTGTAGCCTTGAATACTTGTTAAAGGTGTTCTAAGTTCATGACTTACCGTATCAATCAAGTTTGAACGAAATTCATTAAGTTCAACAAGTTCAGCATTTTTCTTTTCAAGTTCTTTATATGATTTATGAATTTCATTTGCCATTTTGTTAAATTCAAAAGCCAAGAAAACAATTTCATAAGGCGTAAAAATATTCTTTAACAAACGAATTTGTCTTTGGTAATTACCTTGAGATACAGCAATAATACCTTTAAATAATTGTCTAATATTGATGTACATATAATAAATGTACAAAGCAACAACAAAGAATACTGATAATGACGAAATAAACACAGCAAGTAAAAGCTTTGCCCTATTATCGTTAATCGTATCATTAGTAACCTTCTCAGTTGTGTTTACAATAATCATCAAAGCAGGATTTGATTTCTTGTAATAACAAAGAGGTTGGTTTTTAACGTTACCAAAAATAACTGGTTTATCTTCTATCAAATGTCTTGGTAAAAGCCCAGTTGATTCAACGTATAATTCTGTAGTGAAATTATGAGCGGCAACAACCTTATGTTTATCAGAAATAACGTAAATTTGGCGAATATCATCTTTTAAAGAACGGAATAAGAACTTTTTAAATAATTCTAAATTATAAGTAGCAACCAAATATTTGCCATCATAGGTTTTAACATTTATTGTAATTAAGCCTTTCTCTAAGTTCTTGTCATAAAGTTTATCAAATCCATTTAAGTTATCCACTAATCTCAAATCTTCATACTGTTTGAAATTATTTTTCAAATCAGCAAGATAAGCCTGACGAGAACTTGCAGGAATTGTTTTTAAAACTGCATCAACCTGTTGAAGTTCATTGTATGTTGTTGCAATAAACATATCAATTTCTTCACTAACCATACTTGATACAAGTTTTGCAGAATCTCTTAATTGAGCACGGATTGCGTGTTGGTTAATATTGTTTATGATTAAACCACTGACAATCATTGGTACCATAACAGCACAAAATAGTACTATAAGTATTTGTTCAGCAATCTTTAATCTTTTCAGTTTAAAATATTTTTTCATGATTAATCTTCTTTAAAAGGTGTTAATTTATAACCGACATTTGTTACTGTATGCAAGTATTGTGGAGATTTAACATTAGGCTCAATCTTATTTCTAAGTCCACCAACATGAACTCTCAACATTCTAACATCTTCGTCAGAATCATATCCCCAAACTTCATCAAGCAATACTGCCAAAGTTACAGGGTTGTTGAAATGTTGCATTAAACAGTATAAAATTTCAAACTCAGTAGGAGTTAACTTAACCTTTTTATTTACGATTATAACCTCTAAGCTTTCAGGCAAAATAGTAATATCACCAGCTTGAAGAATTTCATTAGATAAAGAATTTGTATCTTCTACAACTTGATTTCTTCTCAAAAGGACTCTTATTCTCAACAAAACTTCTTGTATATCAAAAGGTTTTACAAGATAATCGTCTGCCCCACAATCAAAACCCTCTGTCTTATCTTCAATTGTACCTTTTGCAGTTAAAAGAAGTATTGGAATATTGATTTTTGCATTTCTAATATTTTTACAAACATCAAACCCATTCATTTTAGGCATCATAACGTCCAATAAAATAAGGTCGTAGGAATTATTAAGAGCTTTATTCAAGCCTTCAAGACCATCTTTTGCAGTATCTACAAAGTATCCACTTTGAGCCACGTCAAATTCTAATAATTCTCTGATTTCATCATCATCATCAACTATTAATATTTTCTTTTGTGCTTGATTCATAACTCTACCTTTTCTTTGCCATTATAATAAATATAACAACAATTAATCCTCTTGTGTCTATTTTAAAAGACTTTCAAAGAGTTTTCAAGATATTATAAATTTTTATATACAAAGAGGGCGAAGCCGTTGGCTTCGCCCTCTTTTATTAACTTAATTATTTTTTGATATTTGGTCTTCTAGTAGGTTTTTTGCCACCGTGTGGTTTTTTACTACCTTGAGGTTTTTTAGAACCCGAAATTTTTGTTTCATCTTTTTTTGTTTCAGATTTTTCTGGTTTTGGTTTTACAGGAAGTGGTTTTGGATCAGGTAAACCACGTTCTTTTCTTGCTTTATCAATTTCTTCTGGGTTTAAAACTTTTAAATCAATAGCATCTTTAGATTCTGATTCAACAGCTTTTTCTAAATCTACCATATAATCATCATATCTTGTACCCATTTTACCTGTAATGATTTGTTCTGAAATGTAATCAGCATATTTTTGAGTAGCTGATGGCATATTTGGATATGTTGATTGCCAATATTGGTTTAAGTTTTCGCTACCTCTATTATTATTACATTCAGCACATTCACCCATGTAGTTTTCTGTATTGTTTGGACCACCTTGAGATTTTGGATGAATATGTTCTGTTGTCATAACTGCTGTTGCAATTAATCTTCTTGCAATACCAACTGAATCAGAAGCTTGAACTTTTTGAATAACTTTTGCTACACCATTTTCATTTAATGGTAACTCAATAGCTTCTGTTAACACTTTTTGAGATTTTTCTTGATCGTCTGCTGTTAATTTTTTAAGATTTGCCAAAAATGTTCCTCTACCAAAACCATTTCTTACATTTTTTTCAATTAATGATTTTTGGCTTTGAACGAATTTTGAAACTTTATTTTTTTCACCATATAATTCTTGAGCTTTTTTATCAACATTATTTAAAACAATTAAGTTTTCTTTATTATAAAGTTTTCTTGAATCCATATCTTTATCAGCTAAATCTGATAATTTTTGATTTGGATATTTAGTAGCTCTTTCCATAAGTTCACGAGCTACAGGTCTTTCGTTACGTCTGATTTTATGTAAGTTTTCTGCAAAAATATTTGCTAATTCTTCACCTTTTGCTTTAGAAGCTTTTGCAACAAATTCATTTTGTTCTTTTGAATTCATCATTTCTGCACCACAGCAAGCGCATGGAACGTTATCTATTTGTTTAACAACAAATTCACCCGTTGAACAAGGATAACCTTTGAATGATGGTACATTTTGCATACCAAAGAAATAATTCATGATAGCTTTTGAGCCATCGTTTGTTTGTTGTTTTGGAAATCTGTTTTCGATTGGATTTGTTACTTGTGGATTTTTTTCAACAGCTTTTTTGGGAACACTAAACGTCGCAGGAGCTGCCATTGTGATAGCATTAATTTTCATTTACCTACTCTACCCTTCTTGTAAATAATTTAATATCTTCGTATAAATTGCAGAAATTGTTTTGTGGACATATATTCTGTGGATACATATATAATGACTCTAAAATATATTTTTTGCTATAAGATTTAATAAATCTTTACAATTTATTTACAAATTCATACAAATAGATGAGTTGAGATTAGTCAACTCATCTATATTAAAATCATAATTTTATTTTTAATCTATGCTACTTTCTTTTGTGGCTCTGCTTTTGCCGGTCTCGGAGAAGGGAGAGGAACTTCCTCATGAGGTTTCTTTCTTTGTTCTCTTCTTGCCTTTTCAACATTGTCTTGTGTTGGTTGAGGAAGTGGTTCTAAACCTTTTTCTGCTCTTTTCTTATTGATTTCTTCTGGATTTAAGACTTTTAATGTAATTGCACCTTTTGTTTCTGATTCAACTGCAACCTTCAAATCTTTTGGATAATCAACAAAATGAGGACCAATTTCACCTGATACTACTTTTTCTGTTACATCATCGCAGAATTGTTGTACGTTATAAGGCATTGATGGGTATCTGCTCATCCAATATGAATTCAAATCATAATTTTGTCTGTTTTCATTACATTCATTACATTCGCTCATGTAATTTTCTGTATTGTTTGGACCACCTAAAGATTTTGGATGGATATGCTCTGCTGTTTTTACAGCGTTACAATATAATGTTCTAATAAATTTTCTTGGTTGATATATTTTCTTTGTCATTTTTTGGAAATAATCATCTTCAAATGGCATGTCAATTGCAACATTTAAAACTTTACCTTTTGCCTTATCATCACCCATTTCAGTAGTTAAATCATCCATTTTTTCTACAAAATCAGCTCTATTAAATTTTGGATTATTTTCTTGACCGTTTATAAGTGGTTTTTGAGATTTAACAAATTTTGAAATTTTATTATCTTCGCCATAGAGTTCTTTTGCTTTTGCATCAACATCATCTAAAACAGCTAATTGACCATTTTTCAATATACCTTCTGGATCTTTTGCCATTTCATCACACAACTCAAAAGTTGTTTTGTTAGGATATTTTGTACCTAAATCTTTCATCCCTCTAATAATTGTTTTTTCAACTGGACGATAAATATCCATCGTATCATCAATAAAGTTATTTCTTTCTTCACCCTTAATTTGAGTTAATTTTTGTGCAAACTTATCAACATTTTCATTACCTGCAAGCATTTTCTTACCACAGCATGCACAAGGAACCATAGCCATATTATGATTAAATTCCCCAGTATCACAAGGGAATCCCTTAAATGCTACATGTTGAGTACCTATAAAATAATTCTTGAGAGCTTCAGCACCTTTTTCGTTTACAATTTCCTTATTGTCAGAAATAGGTAATTGAGGCTTATTTTCAGCCTTTGCCTTGGCTTTTGTTTCTAGCTTGTCAGCTACGACATTCGCTCTAAGTTCATGAATGTTCAAAATAACACACTTTCTAAAATTACATAGTAAATTGAAATAGTATACCTACACATGTATTTAAACTCCATGACAATAAAAAAATTGCCTTAAATATTAAGAATTATGAACTAAGCAGAAAGCAGTTCTTTATCCGAAGAATTAAGACTTTCAGCCATTTTTAAATTTGGGTAATCATTTATGTCTTTTTCTTTTATAAAAGTCTGTGCCTCAAAACGAGCTAATTCAAGAGTTTTGGTATCTTTTATAATATCTGCAATTAAAAACTCTGGAAGACCACTTTGTCTTACGCCTAGGAAATCTCCAGGCCCTCTAAGCTCTAAATCTTTTTCAGAAATAACAAAGCCATTATTTGTTTCTTCCATGACATGCAATCTTTCTAAAGTTTCTGGCTGTTTAGAAGAGCTTGATAAAATACAATATGACTGCAAATCAGAACGACCTACACGACCTCTCAATTGATGAAGTTGAGATAAGCCAAATCTTTCAGCATTTTCAATAACCATGACCGTTGCATTTTTAACATCAACTCCAACTTCGACAACAGTTGTTGAAACCAAAACATCATATTCCTTATTTTTAAATTTTGTCATGACTTCTTCTTTTTCATCATTTTTCAATTTACCGTGAAGAAGTCCAATTTTTAAATCAGAAAAGACTGTTTCTTGAAGTCTTTCAGCCTCTTTAGTTGCTGCTTTTGCACTTAAAGTTTCGCTTTCTTCAATCAATGGATAAACAATATACGCTTGATGACCTGCTTCAACTTCTTTTCTAATAAGTTTATAAATCTCTCTATGATTTGTCATAACAAATGTTTTAACTGGTTTTCTACCAACTGGCATTTCGTCAATTATAGTCAAATCCAAATCACCATGCAAAGTAAATGCCAATGTTCTTGGAATTGGAGTTGCTGTCATAGTAAGAGTTTGAGGAGCAAAAGATTTTTTTGTCAATTTACTTCTTTGTTTAACTCCAAATCTATGTTGCTCATCAATTACAATTGCTCCAAGGTTATTAAATTCAACATTATCTTGAATAAGTGCATGTGTCCCAACTGCAATATCAATCTGCCCATTAATCAAATCCTGTTCCATTTGAATACGCATTTTTTTCTTACTAGAACCCAAAAATAAACCTATTCTTAAATTCATAGGAGTTAGCCATTCGACTAGGTTGTTATAATGTTGTTTTGCTAAAATTTCTGTAGGCGCCATAATTGCACCTTGATATCCATTTTCTACAGCTGATAGTAAAAAGATTGTCGCAACAACAGTTTTACCACTACCAACATCACCTTGTAAAAGTCTTTGCATTGGTTCTTCTTTTGTTAAATCATTCAAAATTTCATTTACAGCTTGTTTTTGTGCAGAAGTCAATTCAAACGGTAAACCTTTTATAAATTTCATGACCAACCCGTCATCTTTAATTTGCAATGGAACTGTTGCAAGTTCTTTTTTTACTTGTTCTCTATGTTCAAGCATTTTTAGCTGAATAATAAACAATTCTTCAAAAACAAGAGTAAATCTAGCTCTTTCAAGCATTTCCATACTACTCGGAAAATGAATTTCACAAATTGCATCCTTTTTACTTAAAAGTTTATGTTTTTGAATTAAATAATCAGGAAGAACTGTTTTTATCGTATCCTTATACAGCTCAAGACACGTATGAATAGCCTTACGCATAGTTTTAATACTAAAGTTTTCACTCAAAGCATAAATTGGAACAATTCTCCCAGCATTCAGAGAAGAATGTTCTCCATCAATTGTTTCAATCAAATTATAAGTTGGTTTATCAATAGTTAATTTTCCATCATAAGAATTAACTTTGACAACCCCAGAAACCATAATTGCACTATTTTTAGGAAATTGTGATTTAACTCGCTCAAGCAAATATCTTCCTGCCTTTGCCATAAAAAAGTTCAAAGTTATAGAACCTGTTTCGTCCTTAATTTGGACTTTGCAAATTCCAAGTCCACTTTTTGAAGTAAAAGCTTGAGTAGAATTTATATACCCAAAAATAGTAGTTGTCATGCCTGCCTTTAAATGCGAAATTTTGTCTATATTTGAATAATCAATATGTTTTCTAGGAAAATAATACATCAAATCATTCGCCGTAAAGATACCAAGTTTATTTAATTGATAAGCAGTTTTTGGACCAATCCCTTTTATATCACAAATATCAGTTACAGTAGGATCTTTTGGCAAATCTTTATCAATTTCCACAATTGGTTTTGGATTTAATTCATCTCTTATAACCTTAGCAAGTCTTTTAATAGCTCTTTTTCTTGCAATAAGAGATTCTGTAGAATAATGGTCAAAATATTCCATTAAAATTTGCCATTTCGGATTTTTGGAATTTTTGTATTCTTCTTTCATTTTTGAGTAAATAAATTTTGAAAAAGACTGAGTTCTGCCCTGAATATTGATATAGCAGTGCTTAACTTCAACCTCTATTGCCTGTTTTATTTGCTCAAATCTATTTTCCATTTATTATTTCTCATTAACAATTGATGTTACTCTTTTGTCGTTAAAATATTTTTTTGCAACATTCATAACGTCTTGCTCTGTAACAGAATTTATTAGAGTTTTGTATTCGTCTATAAATTCAAAACCTCTTGAAGATGCTTCGAAATTAGAAATTGTACCTGCCTTATCAAGGTTAGTTTCTAAACCAATATAGTAGCTGCCCATTAATTTTTCTTTTGCAGATTTTAATTCTTCTTCTGAAACAGGCTCTGTTTTTAGCTTGTAAACTTCTTCTAATAATCTTTTTTCTGAATATTTTAAAGTTTTAGGGTTTGTTCCAATATAAACCATGAATTGACCTTTTAATCTTTGTGGAGCATAACCAGAGCCTATTTGATATGCTAACCCTTCTTTATCTCTAACGTTTCTGAACAAACGAGAACTCATACCACCACCAAGAATTGAATCAATCACTTGGAAAGTCGCATATTCTTTTTTATCAGTAACACCTGATGTTTGCCAACCTGTAAAATACCAGGATGTTTCTAGTTTATCAATCTTCTTTTCTTCAGTTTCTGCTTTTATAATTGGTTTGATGCTATTCGAATACTTATTAAAATCAAACTTTGAACCTTTTTTACCATTAAACATATTTGTAAAATGTCCAATAAGTTCTTTTTCGTTAACGTTACCTGTCACACCAATAACAATATTTTCAGGATAGAAAATTTTGTCATAATATTCTTGAATATCAGAAAGTTTTATTGTAGGAACAGTTTTTTCAAGAATTTTATTAGTATTCGAATATGGTGAACCTTTAAAAATCATTGTTCTATAATTTTCTAACGCAACTTTTAGTGGAATATCACGAGATTTTTTAATATTATTCAACAAAGAAGCTTTGTCCTTATTCATTTGTTCTTCTTTAAAAGTCGCATTGTTAACAACTTCATCAAGTATTTCTAAAGCTCTATTTAATTGAGATTTTGTCGTTAAAACATTTATTACAAAATTATCACCACCAGATTTTGCAACAATGTTGATACCGTTTTCTTCCATTAATTTGCTTAAATCTTCAAATGAATATTTTTTTGTACCTTTTGTCATAAGTTGAGAAGTTAAAAACCCAGTACCTGCAATTTTTTCTAAGAATTCTCCACCTTTTGCATTTATACTTATTGCAACTATTTCATTCGCATCATTTTGATTTAGTAATAATGTTGCTTTGTTTTCTAATGTATATTTTTTTATTCCAAAAGCTTCTTTTACAAATTTTGCCTCTGTATTTTTGATAATTTTCATATCTTTGATTTCTTTTTCATATTTTTTAGGAAGCAAAATTGATGTTGCACTATGGTTTAAATATTTATTTGCAACTCTTTGTACATCAGATGTTGTAACCTTTTTAATATTATCAACATAATTATCGTAATACTTATTTTCACCTGTAACAACAAGTGTATAACCCAATTCTGTCGCAATATCTGTTATTGATTCTCTGGCAAAATATGTATCCTTTTCAATTACACTCTTTGCAAAAGCTAAATCTTCATCATCAATACCATATTTTTTTATTTTTTGAATTTGTTTATCAATTTCTTTTCTCAATTTATCAACATTTTCAGGTTGAAAATTGGCACTAACAATAAATATACCATCATCTTTGCTAGAAGAATTTCCACAACTGATAGTATATGCAAGCTGTTTATTTTCTTTTATATCTTGATAAAATCTTGAACTTCTGCCTTGCCCCAAAATAACAGCCAAAACATCTAAAGCATAAGTATCTTTATGTTTCATAGGAACAGTATTGTACGCAAGAGCTAAATATCCAGTCGAAATATCATCGTAATCTATTTTTTCAACATTTTTTGTTAATCTTTTTTCTTGTTTGTAATGTTTTTGTTTTGAAATTTTATTATTGTTTGAAAAAGCTTTTTCAACTTTTTTCAAAACAACATCAGGTTCTACATCCCCAACCACAAGTGTTATCATATTTTGAGGGCCATAATTTTTGTTATAAAAATCAAAAATCTCTTCTCTTGTTATATTTGCGATAACTTCTTTTTTTCCGATAACCTCTCTTTTATATGGATGTGTCTTATAAACAAGAGCTGTAAGATTTTTAGACAATTTGTTTCTAGGTGAATTCATATCCTTTGATATTTCTTCTATAACAACTTTTCTTTCTCTTGTTAACTCATCTTGAGGAATTTGAGGAGTCAAAAGCATATCAGAATGCAAATCTAGGGCAACATCAAATTTGTTAGAAGGAATAGTTATATAATAATGAGTAAAATCTTTACTTGTAGCAGCATTTGTTTCGCCACCTTGTGATTCTACAATTCTATCAAACTCACCTACTGGATATTTGCTTGAACCTTTAAAAAACAAATGTTCTAAAAAGTGCGCTACACCATTATTTTTATCAGTTTCATCTATTGAACCTGTTTTTATCCAAGTATCAATGGTTACAATTGGATTGCTCTTAACTTGTTGAATTACTACAGTTTGACCACTTTTTAATTTATAAATTTTTGCCTCATCTGCAAAAGCAATTAATGGCATAAAAAATAATACAAAAAATATAAATATTTTCTTCATAATAACCCTCAATATCTGATAAATAAATGTTATTGGAATAAACCAACTTATATTATTAATAAGTAGATTATATCATATTTTTACTTAAATAAAAAATTGGTTAAGTAGCGATATTTAAATAACAAAAAGGGCGAAGCCTACGGCTTCGCCTCTGTTAAAAAATAGATTTTAATTAAAACTAATTTACTGGAATATCAATATCATTAGTTAAAACAACTGTTAAAACATCACCTTGATTAAATGTTACGTCAGTACCCTTTTTGAACAAATCAGCGACAGTTTCATAAAGAATATAGCCAGTACTTCCAACAAAACCACCAATTGCACAAACTGGAACAGTAACAACTTTAACAATACCGTGAACATCAGCATCTGCAGCAAAATTAACAGAATTTGCTGTAATATCTACAGTAGTATCCCAATCTTTTTGAATAGCTTCGCCGTAGTTAAGCGTATCATAAAGTCCACCGTCAAAAGTTGTTTTCATTGTTGCGTAAACAGCCATATCCAAAGGCATTTGACGACCTTTTGGTGTAACAATATGGTCAAAATCCAAATATAATACAGCACCTTTTGAAAGTCTTTTTGCAGGTTTAATATTAGAAATTGTACCTCTAATCAAAGAACCTGCAGGTAAAACAACACTTGTATTTGTTTTTTCGTCTTTCAACAAGATAGCAGAAAAATAATCCTCTACTTGATTATCTTTTGTACTAACCGGTTCTTGAAGTTGTATTTGGAATTTTGTTCCTTTTGGTATTCTTTTTGTTTCTGCTTTTGATTTATAAACATTAGCTGCATTAACAGATGTTGCTAAAACTATAAGTGCAGTTAAAAGAGTTAATATCTTTGTTTTCATTACGTTTCCTCCGTATTTAATTCTAAAGCGAAAACGCTAAAAATCAAAATTGTAAACAAATGTTAAGTTACATGCAACAAAAAAGGCAATTTCTTAAAAGAAATTAACTTTATATAAGAGTAAGAGATAAGAGAGGATTTCAGAATGAAAGAACAAGAATTAAACACAATTATGGCAGTAGTTACAGACCCAATTAAAAATGTTTACAGAGTTGATTCTTTCGCAAGACAAGAAGAAATCCGTAGAATGTGCAGAATTTTCGAAATCTCAAATTCTCAACACAACAAACACAAAATGTTAGCTATCAAAAATATGGCAACTTTAAAATTAGTTTTAAGCAACAACTAATCTTAAAATTAATTTAAACAAGATTTAAATTTATACTCTCTCTCTCTATTTTAAAATTTTTGGTCAAACTTCTCAGTTTGACCCTTTTTTTTGACAAAGCGAACAGTTGAGCTAGAGCGAAACTTGTGAGCCTGTCTCCGTAGTTGACTTTTAGCCGTTAGACATATTAACCAATTTAATGCCTTACGGATAAAAGGAAACGTAGGAAAAAGCGTGAGCCGGTGTGAAGTCTGAAAAGACTTGCAGAAGTGCAAGGCTTTGGAAGACGTAACATAATATCAGCGACGTTTCAAATCTTTGATTTGACAGGAGCAAAAGGAAAAAGCGAGCAGGGTACTATTTACAATTGAAAGAAACTTTCTTTTAGTTTCATTATCTTCTCGTAAGAATATTCGATTTTTTCAGCAAGTTCTTTGTCTAAAACAGCTTTTTTATAAATATTTTCAATCATATTTATAACTTCATCAGACGCATCACGATAAATAAACATGTTTAAACCTGCACGGATACCTAATTCGCAAGCTTTTTCAAAACCATAATTATCAGCAATAGCTTTCATATACATATCGTCAGAAATTATTACACCATTAAAACCTAGAGTATTTTTTAAATAATCAATACAATTTTTATTTAAGCTTGTCGGATAATCTTTTCCAAAAGCTTCTGCTTGAATATGCGCCACCATAACCATTTCAACACCTTCAGAAATCAATGTTTTAAATGGTTTTATATGGATTTCTTCCAACTCTTTTAAAGATTGCTTTAAGGTAGGGAGTTCTAAATGACTATCTTTTGATGTATCACCATGCCCAGGAAAATGTTTTATACAAGGCATAATACCATTTTCTTGATATGTTTTTATAACAACCCTTGCACCATTAATAACATCTGTTGGATTATCGGCAAAAGCTCTTTCGTTAATAATTGGATTATTGGGATTAGAATTCACATCAGTACAAGGCGCAAAATTTAAATTTATACCATATTTTTTTAATTCATTAGCAATTTCTTTTGTTTGATTTTCTAAAAAATCCAAACCTTTTTTGTAAGCGTATTTTGCACTCAAATATTTTTTGCCATTATGAATATTTTCAGTTCTTTCAACACGTCCTCCCTCTTGGTCTATCGAGAAAAACGGTTTTATCTTAGCCTTTTTATCTAAATCTTGTATTAGGAGTTTAAATCCTTCGGTTGATTTTATATCACGAGTAAAAAAGATTACACCACCCAAACCTTCTAAAAGTGCTTGAGGAGTGTTTTTCAGGTCAACCCCTAATATAAACATTTGGTATAGTTTACTTTTTAGTTCCATGATAATATCATACATTTGTATGAGACCTTATTGCAAGTTTTTATTGTAATATGTAAATACTAAATAGGGAGTAGGTAGGTAATGAAAAAAGCATTATTGATTATAATATTAGGTGTTTTCACGCTTATGGCATTTGGTATTGACGCTTACGCAGCTAAAAAAGCATCAAAAAGCAAAGTGCCACAAGAAGAAATTCAAGCTATGTCAGACACAATTGACGCTATTACTAGAAAAGTTTATGGAAACACTTTACTTTCACCAGAAGACAATAGAAATTTAATTAACGTAAAAATCAAATTAGATAATCAAATGTTGATTTCACCAGACGTTGTACTTGCACCTTTGTATTATAAATTAGGATGCTTGCTAAAATTAAGAGATATGCAAGCTGAATCAATTGAATGTTTCCAAACAATATTAGAAAACTTCTCAGATACGGCACTTGCACCAAAAGCTATAGCAAACTTGAAGGCTATGGGCGTAGAGGTTGCAGAGTTTGAAGACACAACAGCTGACGACGAAGAAGAAGAGGAATAAGATATTTCAATAAAAATAAATACATGCAAACAAAAAAGACCATAAAGGTCTTTTTTGTTTAACTGGAACAAATGATACTCTACCAATAAAAAATTGAGTATCCTTTTTGAGAGGCAAGAACCCGTTATTTGCTTGTCAAACAACTTGGTTCGAATCCTCTTTTTCATTAACAAAAAACTCTCATTACTGAGAGTTTTTAATCTTTAGAAACTGGGGCGAGTTGTAACGTAACACATGAAATGATTTCTTGTAACACTTGGTTTAATTATTTTGGGCAAAAGGTTTCGCAAAATTAAAAAATCTATGTGCAAAGTAACAAAACTAAAATGGTTGCAGGTTTATCAAAAAAGCCTTTGAATAAAATTATATCAACAATTTTTACTTGTAATATTGAAAGCAGATATGCTTTTAGAATGTTTTTTGTTTGTAATATCAAAACTTCTTTTGATAATTGCATCTAAAACTTCAGACGATATTTTATTGACGTCAACTTTGCACCAATGAGATTTATTCATGTGCCAAGCTGGAGTTATAGATTCAGGATATTGATCTTTTAGTATTGAGATTGTTTCAGGCTCAGCCTTGAGGTTGATGTACAAAACACCATCTAAACGAAAAATCAATGCAAACCATTTATTGTTTGATTTATGTCTCATAACAGGCATTTTTCCACATCGTTCTTCATTAAACGGATATGTTTCTATCGCATCATCATCAATTAAACATTTTTTTATCAACTCTTGTTCATTCATACATTCAGAATACTACAAAAAAAGAAGGGAAAATAAAAAAATAAATTTTTTACAATTATTAAAAATTTAAAAAACTTTAGTGCGATTTGATTAGTTGTTCAACCATTTATCATGAGAAAAACGATTGAGTATCGTTTTTCGAGAGGCAAGAACCCGTTATTTGCTTGTCAAACAACTTGGTTCAAATCCTTTTTTCATTAACAAAAACTCTCATTACTGAGAGTTTTTAATCTTTAGAAACTGGGGCAAGTGATGGGATTGTCTTGCTCGTTCGCATTAAAAGGGTCTACGATTGAAGATTTTTCAAAATTTTATTTTTCACAAAATCTTCAAGTCTTCGCCCTCTGCTCACTCACGCTCGAACCTTTACCAAGCTCCACTTGGTGGTTCTCATCCCAAATAATTCAGCCAAATTTATAATAAAAAAAAGACCCAAAACTTGGGTCTTTTTTTTATTAAACTGGGGCGAGTGATGGGATTCGAACCCATGTATATCGGAACCACAATCCGAGGTCTTAACCACTTGACGACACCCG
This sequence comes from uncultured Candidatus Melainabacteria bacterium, assembly GCA_934693165.1. GTDB lineage: Bacteria > Cyanobacteriota > Vampirovibrionia > Gastranaerophilales > Gastranaerophilaceae > UBA791. Next base: position 148,642 of record CAKUUX010000001.1, on the reverse strand, counting down.
CCATCAGTTTTATTTAATTTTATTTTCGTTCAAATCGTTCCTTAATTATAACACACTAATTAATTCTTTGGAACATATAACCAATACCACGAGCTGTCAAAATCAACTCTGGATTTGTAGGGTCAGTTTCTAATTTTGAACGTAATCTTGAAATATGAACGTCTACTACACGTGTATCAATTCTATGATCTGGTGGATATGCCCATACGTGTTGTAAGATTTCATTTCTTGAATATGCTTGTCCTGAGTTGTTTACTAACAATTCAAGTAAGCTAAATTCCATACCTGTAAGTCTGATTCTTTCATTCTTACGGAATACTTGTCTTCTTGCTGTATCGATTTTGATATTACCAGTTGTGATAACATTTTTTGTTACTTTACCAGTTGGTACAACTGCTTCTCTATTATTTGTTCTTCTTAATACAGCTTTTACACGAGCTTCTAATTCTTTTGGTGAGAATGGTTTGATTACATAATCATCTGCACCCAATTCTAAGCCTGTAATTCTTTCTGAAACATCACCTAGAGCTGTCAAGATAATAATTGGAACATCAGATGTTCTTCTGATTTCTCTTGTTACACCGTAACCATCCATTTTTGGCATCATTACGTCTAAAACTACCAAGTCAGGATTGCTTTTATTAAATGCGTTAACAGCTTCTTCACCGTCTTCTGCAACTACTACATCGTAGCCTACCATTTTTAAACGAGTTTCAAGAATTCTTCTGATACTTGCTTCGTCATCTGCTACTAAGATTCGTTGACGGTCTTCTGTTTCATTTTGTAATTCTTCTGTCATAATCTTTCCTTATTTCTTGCTATTTATAGTTGAATAAATATAAATATTATTAATTAATATTAAATTTCTTAAATATATATTAAATTAGACATGAATAAAAAGCAAGTACTTTTTTTATTTTTTTTGAAAAAATTTTTTCATGTAAAAGCCTTTTATATCATGCTTTTCGCATAATATACCTTTTAAGATTTTCCAACTATTTTTTTAAAGTTTTCAAAGTCTTCTATTGTGTCAATACCTACTGGTTTTTCGTTTATAATTGAAGTCTTTATTCTCATTCCCATTTGTAATGCTCTTAATTGTTCTAAACTTTCAGAGATTTCCAATGGTGTTTGAGCTGAAGTTGTCATTGTTGTCAAAGCTTTTCTTGTGTAGCCATAAATACCGATATGACCATAAAATGGTGCAGGGTTTTCTTTTCTTTCAAAAGGAATTTTCGAACGAGAGAAATATAATGCAAATCCATTATTATCGATTACACATTTAACCAAATTAGGATTTTCAACTTCATTTTTATCTTCTATTGGTCTAATTAATGTTGAGATGTCTGCATTATGATTTTTAACCCCGTCAATCACTGCTTCAATCATTTCTTTTTTAATCATTGGTTCGTCACCTTGAAGATTAATTATATATTCAAAATCTGCATGTCTATCTGCAACTTCTTTAATTCTATCACTGCCACATTTGTGTTCTGCTGAAGTCATTTCAACTTCGCCACCAAAAGCTTTTACTGCATCAAAAATTCTTTCATCATCAGTTGCAACAATTACAACATCAGCACTTTTTACAGATTTTGCTTTTTCGTAGACCCATTGAATAATCGGTTTATCATTAACCTTTAATAAAGGTTTTCCTTCTAGTCTGCTAGAACCGTATCTTGCAGGAATAATTATAGCTGTTTTTGTCATTTTACACGTCCTTTTTGTTTTATTTGAATTGGTGGGAAAGAATTACGAAAACTTAAACTTTCAATTATTAATTCAAATTTCCACCCTACTTTTATTTAAGGTTGTCGGATTAGTAAATCCGACCTACATATTGATTTTACATCAAACAAAGAGAGAGAAGCGATATCTAATTGCACAGGCAAAAAAAGAGGGCGAACACAGAATGTGTTCGCCCTCTTTAAAATTATCAACTGTTATTATGCGTTGCAACCACATGAACAACAAGTTAAACCAAGAGCTTGTTTAGCTTCTTCTAAACGAACTTTGATACGTCCGTCTACTGCAATACCTTCACCTGTTTTTTCAGATACTAATAATGGGTTAATATCTAATTCATCAATGAACTTATAATCAGAAACTAATTGAGATAATCTCAACAATGTTTCTTGGATTTGGTTCATTTGAGCAGGTGTTGTACCTCTAGCACCTTGTAATAATTTGTATGCTTTAACTGATTTAATCATTTCATCAGCATCAACGTCAGTCAATGGAGCAATTCTGAAAGTTACATCTTTCATAACTTCAATGAATACACCACCTAAACCGAACATCATCATTGGTCCGTATTGAGGATCTGTTGCGATACCACAAACCATTTCTCTGTTACCTTTAACCATTTCTTGGATGATAACACCTTCAAGACCATCTAAAAGACCTTTTTCTTCTAATTTAGAGATTAAGTCTTTGTATTCAGCTCTTAATTGTTCTTCTGATTGAATGTTAACTCTTACACCACCAACATCTGTTTTGTGAGAAGTTGTTTTAGAAGTCATTTTCATAACAACTGGGTAGCCGATTGAGTTACCTAATTGAGCAACTTCTTCTTCGTTTGTAGCGAAACCAGATTTACATACTCTGATACCGTAAGCATCTAACACATCAATAGATTCACGAGTTGTTAATTGAGCTCTGTCTTCTTTCAATGCATTGTACATAATTTTTTCAGCTCTTTCTCTGTCTACATCATAGCAAGGGATTTTACCTTCTGGTCTTGCAATCCATTTTCTTTGTTGGTCTAATCTCATGAAGCCCTCAGCTGCTTCTTCTGCATACATAAAGAATGGCATATTAACATCCATATCTGATAATGCTGTAAAGAATTCTGATTTAGTCATGAATACACCGATAACTGGTTTTTCTGGGTGTTGAGCTTTGATTTCCATAACTGCTTTAGCTACGTCGATATCTTTCAAACCTAAGAATGGTAAGTAGATAACCATAATCATATCAACATTTTCATCAGCGATAACTGTTTTTAATGTTTCTTTGTAGTGTTCGATTGGAGCAGAAGCAATCATATCGATTGGATTTTTAACAGAAGCTGCTGCAGGTAAGAAACTTCTTAATTTTTCTTTTGTTTCGTCAGTAATTTTAGCAATTTCCATACCGTATTCGCAAATAGCATCTGTAGCCATGATACCAGGACCACCTGAGTTAGTGATAATTGCTACTCTGTTTCCTTTTGGAATTGGGCAGTTAGCAAATACTTTTGCTGTTGAGAATAAGTTTTTCAAAGAATATTCTCTGATAACACCTGATTGAGCAAGTAATGCGTTAGCTGCTTTATCTGCACCTGCTAAAGAACCTGTGTGAGAAGATGCTGCAGAAGCACCTGCTGCTGAACGACCAGCTTTTAAAGCTAGGATAGGTTTTTTCTTAGAAATTCTTGTAGCTAATTTTCTGAAGTTAGCAGGGTTTTGGATTGATTCCATATATAATAAAATTTGTTCAACGTCTTTTTCATTTTCCCAGTATTCTAAAGCTGTTTCTGCGTTAACGTCAGCTTGGTTACCGATTGAAATGAATTGAGCAAAACCTAAGTTCAAGTCTTTTAAGATGTTTAAGATACCACCACCTAAAGCACCTGATTGAGAAACGAAACCAATGTTTCCTCTTTCTGGAAGTGATTCAGCGAAGCATCCGTCCATTCTGATTTCAGGATTTGTATTTACAACGCCTAAACAGTTTGGACCTACACATCTCATTCCATAACCGTTTAATTTTTCAACTAATTGTTTTTCAAGTTCTGCACCTTCTTTACCAGTTTCTTTGAAACCAGCAGTGATGATACATACACCTTTGATACCTTTTTCGTTACATTGGTCAATTGTACCTAGAACGAATTTTGAGTTAACAACTATGATTGCTAAATCGATATCTTCTGGAACTTCGTTTACACTAGTATAAGCTTGTAAACCTTCAATGATACCACCTTTTGGGTTGATTGGGAAAATTTTACCATTGAAATTGTATTCTTGTAATCTTTTCATGATGTCAGAACCAATTGTGTGTTCTTTTGTAGATGCACCAACAACGGCAATTGATTTTGGTTTCATGATTTTGTCTAATAATTGTGCCATATTGTCCTACCTTCCTTTAATTATATGTTTTATAACAATTATTTTTTAGTATCCTTTAATCCAAGCTCTATTTCTAAATTTTGCTCCAGCTTGTTTTGCAATTCTTTCACATTCTTCAACATCAACCTTGTAATCTTCAAATCCTGTTACTACAGTAACTGTTGTTGAAATGTTATTTTCGACACATTCTCTAATAAAATTTTTTACGCTCTCATAAGCTTTTGGATTTTTACACCCGCTTATTAGCATATAATCTTCATTTGTAGATGCGTTCAAGCTAACAGACATTTCGTCAATTAAGCCTTTTAGTTCAGGAATTATGTCTTTATTATTAATCAAGTTTCCTTGACCATTTGTATTTATTCTTATTCTAATACCAGAAAATTTAGATTTCAAATATTTTGCAACTTCTTTTAATAAATCCAATTTGATAGTAGGTTCACCATATCCACAAAATACAACTTCTTTAAAATTAGTGAATTTTTCCAATTGAGATTTAACCATGTCAAAAGTAATATTTTCATTACTTAACCATAAATCATCACCTTTTATGGCATGTTCGTTTCTTCTGATACAGAACACGCAATTATTTGTGCATTTATTCGTAAGATTAATGTATATTGTTTCAGGGTTTTCTTGTGTAATTGAATAAACGTATGTATCTGACATTGAAATACCTTTCGTGAAGATTATCACACAAGCGTGATTTATTGTAAAGCATGAGAAATAAAGATAAATGTCATGAAACATGAAAGGAATGGCAAGGTTTGTAAGTAATAAATAATACCCTCACCCTAACCCTGCTTGGTTGTTGTCGTTAAACGAGTCTACGTGTTTTGCTTCGCAAAAGCACTTCGCTCTCTGGCAACAATCCACTCTCCCATAAATGTGCGAGGGAAAATGCCCTCTGCTCGCTTGAACTAGAATGATGTCTCTTTTTCATCAATTAAAATCTTATCACTATTCAAAATATCTGGCATATCCAGAATTGTATAAATCTTTTCGTTTTTAACGATTTCGTTAAAAATAAATGGTGCAGCATTCAAGAATTGGTTATTTGTTACTTCTTCTTCTGTTAATTCAAAAATCTCAAAGATTTCATCAACTATAAAGCCAACTTGAAATTCTTCTGAATTAACGATAATAATATTTTTCTTATGTTTATATTCTTGTTGTTTTAAGCCCAAGAAGTTTTTAAGATTTACAACTGTATAAAATTTACCTCTAATTGTAATCAAACCTTCAACAAACTCAGGTGTTCCAGGAAGAGTAACAATTTTAGGATTATTAGCAATTTCTTTTACAAATTTTAAGTCCATGCAATAATTTGCATCATTCAATGTAAAAGTAATGAATTTATCTGTTGGGAAAATGCTTTGCAAATCTGTTGAATTACTTTTTTCTTTCAAATAATTTGCTCTTGCTTGAAATTTTAGGATAGACTCCTCATCTGTTGGAAAAAGTGATTTAACATCAAGTTTCTTATCGTGAACCTTGCTTTTTAGCAAGTCTTCCATTGTATAAGCATCGAGAATATTTATAGACTCATCATTAAATTTATACAAAGCCTCTATCAAATTCTTTTCTTCCGTAAATGGAATAGCATCTATATTAGAATCTTCAATGCTAATAATGTCATCAATATTATCTGCGACAATACCAAAAATTGATTCATCTGTTTTCAAAATAATCAATTTTGTATAAACGTCATATTTATCTACATTTGCATCAAAATAAAATCTTATATCAAATACGTTAATCATAAGATTATCGTATTTTAAAAGACCAATAGAATTGTTAGGCATTCTTTTAGGATATTCTAACAATGGCATTTTCATTACTTCTAAGACGTCATCAATATTTACAGCATATTTAGTTTCTGAACAACGGAAAACCATGTACAGATCTTGTTTTTTATCAAAATTGTCTATAAAATTAGTTATTGTCGTCTTCATTTGAATATGTTAATACCTTGTTTCTACCTGTTTCTTTTGCTTTATACAAAGCTTTATCTGCACATTCAATCATTTGATGCGCATCTTCTAATTTATCCAAATTTGAACCGATACCGATACTTGCTGTTAAGTTAATTTGGACACCATTATAGAAGAATTCGTGTGTTTCAATCTTCTTTCTAAGTCTTTCCATCATTGTAACAGCTGATGGAATAGTTGTTTCTGTCATAATGATAGCGATTTCTTCACCACCATATCTGTAAATCATATCAGCACGTCTAAAGCTGTTTTTAATAATTGAAGAAACTTCTTTCAAAACATAATCGCCGTATTGGTGACCATAAGTATCGTTTACGCTCTTGAAGTGGTCAATATCCAAAATCGCAAAACATAAATCTGACGGATATTTTCTTGATTTATTAAACTCTCTGTTTATTGAGTAATCAAATTGACGACGGTTTGATAAACCTGTTAAGCCATCTGTTACTGATAAGAACTCAATACCTGAGAACAAGTAACTTGTTTTAAACAAAGATGTTAATTCATTTTGCAAAATATCATAGAAAATAAAGTTTGAAAAATCTTGAGGTTTTTTAGAATAGAAACAAACCCCACCAATAAGTTTTTCTTCAAATTCAAAAGGTAAAATCAAAGAAGATTCAAACTCATTTGCTGAAATAATTCTTTTATCTAAGTTTTCGCTACTTTCATTAACAATATCATGTCCAAAGTTTGTGATTGTAAACTCTTTCATATTAGGCATTTTGCCAAAAAAATCTCTTTTAACTTTTTCAAGTACAAAGTTTGAAACAGAACAATTTTTTACATCAAAATGCAACATGTATTTGCCAGATTCTTGAGCATGGTTAAAGAAAATGCCTGCCAAATCGTATTCTAAAAATACTGATAATAATTCAAAAGTGTTTTGTATTAAGGCTTTTTCATCCGTATGATATTCGTTTACCATATCACGAAAAGCGTTTAAGAAGGTGTATTTTTCTAGTTCACCTTTCATTAAATTAAGCGTTTCTTTTTGGATAGAATTTTCATATTTTGGACAAGCTTTAATTTGCTCTTTTGCCTCATCATCTAATTCGTATTCATTAATTAATTGCGAAATTTCAAGACTTATTTCTTCATAAGGTGTTTCTTTTGGAATAATATCTTGAACATCACATTTTTGTGCCCAATATCTATCCAAATCCTTTACCTCATTACTAGAAAGAACTAAAAATGGAATTTTTCTAAAAGGTTTTTGTTTTTTTATAACCCTACAAAATTCAAATGCGTTAACTTCTTCTGTATCATAAGCTGAAATTATTAAATCTGGAACACTTCCATAAATTTTTTCATAAGCTTCAGATGGTGTTTTTGCCACTTCAACTTCAAAACGTTCTTTTTGCAAACGTTCTTGTACAAAATTAATATAGAATTCGTCTTTGTCTATTAATAATATTTTACGTTCCATTTTAAAATTCTTTTAATTAAAATAAATTTGTATTACAATAATTATATTATAAAAATGTTTTTAATAAAAGGAGTATTTCCATGCAAAATAAAGTTAGATTAAATGTTTCGCATAAACTAAATATAAAAGCAATCTTTGACGTATTATTTTTCTTATTTGCAGGCGCAATCATTTGTGCGTTCTCTTATTTAGAAAAAGCTTCATTGTTAAACTTGTTTATGGTTTTGACAACGCTTGTAATTTTGTACGCCGTTCAATATTGTATGACTAAAAACTGGATTGAAAAATCTATCTCTTCAATCGTAAACAGACAAGTTAGCTCAACTTCTGACAAAACAAATGCAATTTTGAATTTGATTAACAACCAAAAAAATATCGCAAGCAAACATTTATCAGATGCAAACCAACAAGCATCAACTATTGAAAGCATTAGACATATTTCAGCTCAAACAAAAGAAATCGTTAAATCTTTATCAGAAAAAGCTCAGTCAACTTTAGAATGTTCTAACAAAGAAAAAGAATTTATGAACAACACTTCTGATAGAATTTATAATCTAAAACAAAAAATGCAAACAGTTGCAGAACTAACATTAGATTTATCAAATACATTACAACAAATCAAAAACAACTTAGCAGTTGTTGAAGATATTTCAGAGCAAACAAATATGTTAGCTCTAAATGCCGAAGTTGAAGCTGCAAGAGCAGGTGAGCACGGCAAAGGCTTTGCTATTGTCGCAAGTGAAATCAGAAAACTTTCAGAAGAATCTAAAGAAGCTACAAGCAGAATTTCTAATATGTTGGCAGATATTCAAACTTCAACAAGCACTTCTGTTCTTGCTACAGAAGAAAGTTCTAAAGAAATTGATACAGTTATTAAATCTGCAAAAGATGCAATTTCTACTATTAACAGTATGAATCAACTTATTACAGAAATTTCTCAACCAATTGACCAAATAAATTCTCACACTGATAGTCAAAATAATTATTCATCTCAAATTTGTTTATCACTTGCAGAAATTTCAAATTGGTTAAACTCTTTCTTAAATACTGTAGATGAAAGCATTATTGCTCTTAACTCTTTAAACAGTATGTCATCAAGCTTAAAAGAAAATATTTTTGACGAATAATTATGGAATTTTCAGAGAACGAACTTACAGAAATTTTAAATATTTTTCAGGTTGAAGCAGAAGAAATTATTTCAAAAATGAATAACTCTTTGCTTGATTTGGAGCGTAATCCTAAAAACAAAGAACTTATTCTTATCTTGTTCAGAAATGCACACAGTTTAAAGGGTGCAGCAAGAATGATTGGTTTCAACTCTGTTCAAACTCTTGCTCATAAAATGGAAGATATTCTTGATTTAGCAAAAGAAAATAAGCTTATCTTGAATACAAAAATATCTGATATTTTATACAAAACCGTTGATATAATTTCTGATATCGTAAAAAGTTCTATTGATTCTGGTCAAGAAATTGCTGATGTTACATTAGTAAACGAACAACTAAACATTCTTGATAATATCAAGAGCGCAGAAGACCAAAATATCACTGCAACAAAAGAAACAATGGATTTTAACAGAGCACTTTTAAATGAGTCTACTGATAAAATTAATTCCTTAATCGTTAATACTCTTATTTGTTTGATGAGATTGGAAGAACATTGTGATACAGAAATGATTGATAGAATGTCAAACTATGTAAACAGAATGTTCGACCTATTCAATGATATTGGCTTCTTTGAAGTTAAAATGAGCATTGAAAATACAAAAGTTAAATTGGATTTTGTAAAGCAAGCCTCTTATAATCTTACAACTAGAGAATTGATAGAAATGCAAGATGACATCGCAAATGTTATCAATGTATTATCTGCAACTTATGAATTAAACAATATCCCTGTTGTTGATTATTATGCTTATGCTTTCGACAAAATATCATCAAAATATAATGAAGAATTTGTTTTTGTACAACAAAAACAAGATGACAAAAAACAAGAAGAACAAGCAGAAGAAGATTATATTGATAGCGAAATTCTTGACAAAAAAGAAGGAGCATCAACTGCAATTAATTTTGAAGAAGTTAAGGCAAAAATTCCTTCACTTGAAACAGATATTACAGATATTTACGAAGTTAGAGAATTTTTTGAACGTATCGAAAAAGGTTGCGAAAATGAAAATGCGTCAAAAATGATTAGCGAAATTCTTAAAATTTTAAAATATTCTGAAAAAACAAATGTTTGCCCTAACGAACAAGCTTTGATGATTATTTCTGGAGCAATTGATTACCTTGATGAATTATTGAACAATGGCGTTGATTCAGGAAACTTCGATTTACTTTTCCAACAGTTAGAAATCATGATGCAATTGCTGGATTTGAGTAATGTTGGTGAAGGTGGAGATATGTTTGACCTTCCAATGGCAACTCAATCTCAACAAAAAACTAAAGCTTCAAGCGATTTTTCTAAAATCTTTAATACTAGTGAAATTAAGACTTTGCACGTTGATTCAAATAAACTTGATATTTTGATTAATCAACTTGGCGAAATTTTAACAACAAAAACAAAAACTTCAAAACAGTTAACTAAATTCGCAGATATCATTAGAGATATGGAGTATTTTCAAAAAGATTTTCTTAGAAAAATCAATACAATTAGAACTCTGGATAAAAAAATCTCTAATAATTCAAACGAAACTTTATCATCATATTTAAGACAAACTTCCAATGTATTTTTAGAAGATTACCAAAAATTGGCTGACTTAATTAATGAAATAAGCAGTTTACAACGTTCTCATCAAGATGATGATGACAAACTAAATTTCTTGATTGAAGATTTTGGAACAATGGTAAAGAATATTCGTGTATTACCTTTTGCAACTGTGTTCCACTTTTTTGGCAGAATGGTAAGAGATATTGCGAAAGAAAAAAATAAAAAAGTTGAATTAAGTATCAACGGTTCTGATACTACAGCCGATAAAAATATCATTGAAGAGATTAAAAACCCTCTTATCCACATTGTAAGAAACGCAATTGACCATGGTATTGAAACGCCTGAAAAACGTATGGCTTTAGGTAAACCACCTACAGGAAGAATTAGTATCAGTGCAAAACAAGAAAATAATAAAATTATACTAGAAGTTTTCGATGACGGTCAAGGTTTTAATCTACAAAAAATTAAAGAAACTGCAATAATAAAAGAATTTGTAACTCCAGAAGAGTTGAATTCTATGACAGATAACGAAGTTATGAACATGATATTCTGGCCTGGATTTACTACAGACGACAAGGTTACAGATATTTCAGGCAGAGGTATTGGACTCGATGTTGTTAAATCTAAAATGATGCAATTGAATGGTCAAATAAGAATTGCGACTGAATTAAACAAATATAGTTGCATAACATTGGAATTACCATTAACAATGTCTACAATGAACGTCTTCATTATTAAATCTGCAGGAAAAACATTTGCTCTTCCAATGTCTACAATTGCAACTGTTCTTTCAAAACCGTTAGATGAAATTTATATAAACGACGAACAAGCTACAATTTTGTATAAAGAAAGAAATATTCCACTTCATAGCTTGGCAAATATTTTAAACCTTAAAAAAGAAGAAAATCCTTCTAACTATAGAACGATAATGATTGTTCAAGCTGATAATAAGGTTATTGGCTTGATTGTAGATAAATTGATTGGTACACAAGAAATTTTGCATAAAAAATTAGCTCCACCAATTCAAAAATTAAAGAATATATCAGGTGTTTCAACATTGCCAAGTGGTGAAACTTGTTTGATTTTGAATATTTCTGACCTTCTAAAAAATGCTACGCTTCAATCAAATAAGATATTAGCTGCAGAAAAAATTAAATTGTTAGAAAACAAATCTAAAAACAAAATGGCAAACAAAAAACTTTTGGTTGTAGATGATTCTATAATCGTAAGAACTTTGACTAAAAACATTTTATCACTTGAAGGTTTTAATGTAGAAACTGTTTTCAATCCATTAGAAGCCTTCAAAAAATTAAACCAATCTCATTATGACGCCATCATTACTGACTTGGATATGCCAGAAATGGATGGCTTTGAGTTCTTGAAAAAAATTAAGAGTGATAAAATGAAATCAAATATTCCAGTCTTTGTTATGTCATCAAACACAAATAAAGACGACCAAGAAAAAGCAAAAACTTTAGGTGCAACAAGCTATTTTGTAAAAAATAATTTTAAACAAGCATCCTTTATTAAGCAGATAAAAGAGGTCTTAAGTAAATAAACATGTTACAATAATTTTGAAAAAAAATATGTTTATGCTAACATCAAAATGTTAAATTATAAAAGAAAAAAGATATAAAAAGGAGAATTTATGATATCTGTAAACGATTTAAAAACAGGCTTGACACTAGAATTAGATAACGGACTATGGACAGTAGTAGATTTCTTACACGTAAAACCTGGTAAGGGTGCAGCTTTCGTAAGAACAACTCTTAAACACGTTGAAACAGGTAGAGTTGTAGAAAAAACTTTCAGAGCTGGTGAAAAAGTTGCAAAAGCTATGTTAGACCGTAGAGATATGCAATATTTATATAAAGAAGGTACAGGATTTGTTATGATGGATTTAGAAAACTACGAACAAATCACATTAACTCCTGAACAAGTTGGCGACGGCGTTAAGTACTTAAAAGAAAATATGAACGTATCTGTATTGATGCATGATACAAAAGTTATCGGTTGCGACTTACCAACTCACGTTGAGTTAGAAGTTGTTGATACACCACCAGCAGAAAAGGGTAACACAGCTCAAGGTGGTACAAAACCTGCTACAACTGAAACAGGTGCAATAGTTAACGTTCCATTCTTCGTACAAAATGGAGATAGAATCAGAGTTGATACAAGAACAAATGAATACCTAGATCGTTGCTAGTATTCAATTGAAAGGTTATTAATTATGGATATTAAATATATAGAAAAATTGGCTAAGTTGATAAAAGAAAATCAACTTACTGAGTTGAGTGTGAAAGACGGTGAACAAACTGTAACTTTGAAAAAAGAAGCAGGTAAAACTGTAGAAGTTGCACAAGTTATGCCTCAAATTCAAAAGTCGCAACCTGTTCAACCAAAAGAAGAAAAAGTTGAAGCTCCAGTAAAAAAATCAGACAAGGTTATCAAATCACCAATGGTTGGAACTTTCTACAAAGCTCCAGCAGCAGGTGCACCTCCATTCGTTGAAGTTGGTGGACTTGTTGCACAAGGTGAAGTAGTTTGTATTATTGAAGCTATGAAACTTATGAACGAAATTGAATCTGATTTTTCAGGCAAAATCGTTGAAATTTGTGTTGAAGATGGTCAACCTGTTGAATACGGTCAACCATTAATGTACATTGAATAAAGGTTTTTAATATGTTTAAGAAAGTATTAGTAGCAAACCGTGGTGAAATCGCGGTTAGGGTTATTCGTGCGTGTAGAGAACTTGGTATTGCAACAGTTGCTATTTATTCAGAAGCTGATGCAAACTCATTACACGTTAGATTAGCGACTGATGCATATTGTATCGGTCCAAATGAACCTTCTAAAAGTTATTTAAATATTCCTGCAATTATTTCTGCTGCCGTTGTTTCTGGCGCAGATGCTATTCACCCAGGATACGGATTTTTATCAGAAAGACCTGATTTTGTTGATATTTGTGACCAACATCATATCAAATTTATTGGTCCAAGTGGCGACACTATGAGATTAATGGGCGATAAAGCTAATGCAAGAAAAACTATGATTGAAAATGATGTTCCTGTTACTCCTGGTACTGGAATTTTAGGTTCAATTCAAGAAGCTTTGGATTTTGCAAAGAAAGTTGGATATCCAATCATTATTAAAGCAACTGCAGGTGGTGGTGGTAAAGCTATGAGAGTAGCTAGAAACGCCGAAGAATTACCTGAATTGATGAATATTTGTCAACAAGAAGCTCAAAATTATTTTGGTAATCCTGACGTTTATGCAGAAAAATTCTTAGAAAATCCAAGACATATCGAAGTTCAAATCATTGGCGATAGATATGGCAACGTTATTCACTTAGGTGAAAGAGATTGTTCTATCCAAAGAAGACACCAAAAATTGATAGAAGAAGCACCATCTCCTGTTATTGACGAAAAAACAAGAAAAGAAATGGGTGAAGCTGCAGTAAGAGCTGCAAAAGCTATTAATTATGAAGGTGTTGGTACTTGTGAATTCTTACTTGATAATGACGGTAAATGGTATTTCATGGAAATGAATACTCGTATTCAAGTAGAACACGGCGTAACTGAAATGATTTCAAGAGTTGACATTGTAAGACAACAAATCAAAGTTGCTGCAGGCGAAGAACTTGAATACACACAAAAAGATATTCATCTTGCAGGTCACGCTATTGAATGTCGTATCAATGCAGAAGACCCTGATAGAAACTTTATGCCAAGTCCAGGAAAAATTGAAGGCTATGTTGCTCCTGGAGGATTCTGTATTAGAGTTGATTCTCACGTGTACCCAGGATATGTTATTCCACCGTATTATGATTCATTAATCGGTAAATTAATATGTTGGGGACAAACAAGAAACGAAGCTAGAAGAAGAATGTATCAAGCTTTGAAAGAATACGTAATTACTGGTATTAAAACAACTATTCCATTCCATTTGGATATTATTGAAGACGAAATCTTTAAAACAGGTGAATTTAATACTGGATTTATAGAAGATTACCTAAAACGTAAACAATAAATAATTTCAAAACATAAAAGGGGTGAAGTCATAGGCTTTGCCCCTTTTAATAATTTGCTATTCATAAGGTGACAAATAACCACTAGGCAAATAAATAATAATACGCTATACTAATTATATAATCTGGAGAGAATTAAGATGGCAGAGTTAAAGAAAATTATGTATGCAGAAGATGACGAGGACATCAGAACTATCGTCAAAATTTGTATTGATAATTTTTCTAACTGGGACATTAAATTTGCCGAAAACGGTAAAATCTTATTAGAAAATGTTTCTGACTACAATCCTGACTTAATTTTGATGGACGTAATGATGCCTGAAATGGACGGAATAACAACTCTTAAATGTCTTAGAGAAAAGCCTCAGACTTCTTTAATTCCAGTAATTATAATGTCTGCAAAAGTTCAAGAAGCTGAAATTGAAGAATACAAGCAACAGGATATTTTAGGCGTAATAAGCAAGCCGTTTGACCCAACTCAGCTTGTACCTCAAATATTAGAACTTTGGAACAATTACCAAAATAAGAAGTAAGAAATGACAGAAATCCCTGAAAATTTAACGAATTCTCTTAAAAATTTAAAAGAGATGTACAGAAAAAAAATAGCAGAAAACATAGGCTACTATGAAGATTTGTTGGAAAAATCTTTAGATAAAGAGATTTTAACTGATTTAAGAATGAATGTTCATAAGCTAAGTGGTTCGGCAGGAATTTATGGATTTTCAAATTTATGTCAAGCAACTCACGAATTTGACATAGAACTTCAAGATATGCTAAACGGCGCAGCGACAATACCTGAACATGTTATAAAAGCTAAAATTCGTGGAATTATAACAATAATGGATGTTGATAAAGAGGAGTAAGATTTGCCAAGAGTAATGATTGCTGATGATGACGAATTTATTCGTTATTACCTGAAAAATTTACTTGAATATATCAAATTTACCGTTGTTGCAGAATGTGGCAACGGCGAAGATATTTTTGACGTTTTTTGGCAAGCCAAACCCGATATTCTTTTATTAGATATTCACATGCCTAGTATTAACGGCGATAAATTCTTGATGGATAATAAAGAATTTGTTAAAGATACTTTGGTTATTATTCTAACCATGAGTATCTCGGAAGAAATTAAACATAACCTTGAAGAACAAGGTTACAGGTATTTCTTGAGAAAAAATATTTCGCCAACTGAATTAATACAAACAATTCAATCCATTTGGAATGAATATAACGAAAGCAAAGTGACTCAATGACACAAAGTTTTGATACACCAGAATTTCTAAATTATTTACAAAAAAGATTAAATTTTGAACCGTTTGTTTTGAGAGATTTAGTAAAAGACCACTCAATTTTTGAAACGGCTGAAATTTTGGTGAAAAATTACAATGTTGATAAAGATAAACTTGGTCAAATTTTTGCAGGATACTTAGGTTTTGCCTATGTAGACATAAATAATGTTATATTTGATCCTCAATTTATGAAATCTATTCCAAAAGATTATCTAAAAATGCAAGTAGTTTTACCTTTGTACAAATTTGGACCTGCAATTACAGTTGCAACAGCACGTCCTACTAATCCATTTTTACAAAACAATATTGAAAAACAATTGCATTCTGTAATAAGCTTAGTATTCAGTTTTCCTCAAGATATCATAAATTATATTGAGGAACACTATGACGTAGAAGAAAAAGTTTCGACTACATAATTATCCGATATTTGTATCAAAATCACATTTTAGAAGATTAAATGTAACATAGAAAATTGTGCGTTTTTCATTTGAATCAACGCCTATTTCGCCGTCCATATTTTCTACAAGTTGTTTTGTAATGTACAAACCTAAGCCTGTACCACCATAGCTTCTAGTATCTGCAGGATCAACTTGTGTGAATTTTTTGAACAAATTTTCTATTTTTTCTTCTGGAATAAGTGACTCATAGTTTATTACAGAAATTCTTACCTTTGAATCAACAATTGCAGTTTCTATATCAACATTTGAACCTTTTTTTGAAAACTTAATTGCATTTGATACAAGATTTGAAACTATTTGTTTAAATCTTTCTTTATCAATATGGGCATAAACTTCTTCAATATTATTTTTCAAACTTAAATTCACTTCATATTGTATTGCGTAAGGTGAAAGTTCTGAAACAGATTCATTCAACAATGGAATTAGGTCTGTATCAACTTTATTAAATGCCAATTTGCCTGAATCAAGTTTTGATGTATCCAAAATATTATCAACAAGTTTTTTCAATCTTATTGAGTTTTTATCTGTCATAACAAGTAGATTTTTAACTCTTTCTGTCAAATCTTCCTTGAACAAACTCAAAATAAGTTGAATAGAACCAATAATTGAAGTTAAAGGTGTTCTAAGTTCGTGACTTACAACAGAAATAAATTCTTTTTGCACTTTTTCAACTTTCTTTTCTTCAGTAACGTCACGATGCATGCCTGCAATACCCACAACTTTACCTGCAATATCATAGATTGGAACCTTGAAAATTTGTACTACACAAGTTTCACCAAGTATTTCAATTTCTCTTTCTGCATAAACCATTTCACCAGTATTGATTACATGGTCATCTTCTGCTTTCACTAATGCCATAAATTCATCTGAAGCATCTTCAAAATAATGTTTTCCTATTAAATCCTCTTCTTTTGAATATGGACTTATTTTTAGTAAGTGTTTATTTACAGAAACATATTCACCCTTTGCATTTTTGTACCAGGCAACAAATTGAATAGCACTAATAAGTTTTTCAATGCTTTTATTTTTCAAATAACTTAAGAAGAAAATAATAAATACAAAGAAAATTAAATAGGTTGCAAATACATACCACGTAAACCTAGCAAATGCTTTTTCAGTAGTGTCAGAATATGTCCCTGTACCAATAATCCAACCCCAAGGATCATATTTTATTACAATTGAACGTTTTGTATAAGTTCTATTTTTATCATCTTTTTGTTTTTTCCACTTATGCTCAATAACTGTTCCAGAATTAGTCTTTGACTTATCTTTTAAAGCAACTGTAATAAGACTTTTAAAAGCATCTTTATCACAATCGTTATCAATATCAGCAATATTTACACCTGTTTTGAAATGTGGATGCATTACAATATTCATATTGTAATCTCCAACCCAAATATAGCCTGAATCTTCTGAATATGTATAGTGTTCTAAAATTGTCAAAGCTTCTTTTTGAGCTTCTTTTTTTGTAATAGTACCTTTTTCAACCTGATTATTTAAGTATTCTAAAGTATTATATACTCTTTTTGTACGGTTATATATTTTGTCATACTCCATCTTATAAAGAGCATTTTTAACTTGCACCAGTGCAAAAAATGTTACTGTTAAAGATAGAATTATAGAAGCTATTAGAATTTTTTGTTCAAATTTATAATCTCTTCTCAAGGTAATACTCCATTAATTATCTAATAAAATTTGTATGAATTTTTTCTTCTATTTGAGGTATGCAAACACCGTTGTTTTTACCCAATTCAATACATTTCAACAACCAAGCCATATTTTGACCTAATATGCGCATAATTTGTAAACCCTCAAGGTCTTGTAAAGTTTCTTCTGGCTTGTTACCGTGAACCATATTCCAATAATTTGAAGAAACAATTGGCATACAATTTATAGAAAAATATTTGTTTATTGCATCCATACTAGCTGTTGTTCCAGAACGTCTAGCTGAAACAATTGCGCAAGCAGGTTTGAATTTAAAAGCAGAACCACCTGAATAGAACATTCTATCCATAGCAGAAAGAAGTCTTCCAGAAGGATGAGCATAATAAACTGGCGAACCAAAAACAAAACCATCTGCTTGTCTTGCTTTTTCTACGTATTCATTAATTTTGTCATCAGAAATCACACATTTACCTGTTTTTCTGCAAGCTCCACAGCCCATGCAATCTTTTACGTCACCTAAAAATATAATTTCTGTTTCAATTCCATTGTCATTTAAAGATTTTTCAACTTCTTTTAAAGCTGTATATGTACAACCATGTTCTCTTGAACTGCCGTTAAATAATAATACTTTCATTGTGAATAACCTTTCGTTAATTAATTTTGTAATGGTTCAAAATCTTCTACACCATGTTTGCACAATGGACAAATAAAGTCTGGTGGTAATTCCCAACCTTCGTAAATATATCCACAAATTTTACATACAAAACCAACTTTTTTCTCTTTTGGTCTTTCAACTGGCTTTATGTTTTTTTGATAATATTCGTAAGTTACAGAAGGCACTGATGAAATTATTTCAGCATTTTCAACCTCAGCAATGAACATAATATTTGACTCAAATTCTTTTTTATCAATAACTTTTGCTGAAATTGTAGTATTTGAAAATTTGTTCAAAGCTAAAAGTCCATTTTCTGTTCTGTATGAATAATTGCAGTCTGCAAATTTATCAGTATCTCTTCCTGAGCAGAAACCAAATTGTTTGAACAAGCTAAATGGCGCTTCTTCTGTCAAAGTAGAAATATTAAATTTTCCAAGACTATCAATAACTTCACAAGTATAATTCTTTTTATTTACAGAAATCGCAATAATATTTGGTTTACTTGTAATTTGATTTACTGTATTGATTATGCAACCACAATCTCTGTTATCTTTATCTTTAGAAATAGCTAAAAACAAGCCATAACTTATATTCATCATTGGATTTGTATTTTCTTGTCTAATTACAACTGATTTTGTAATATTTTCAACCAAAGTGTCCAAAGTTTCCATTTGATTTTGTTTCATAGAAGATTTTATTGTAACAACTGGTTCTAAATAAGTTATATTTTTCAAACCTGAAAGACTTTCTTTTGTAAGTTTTGCTACAGTTGATGCCCAAGTACCGTTTTCAATGATAGAAATTGTTCTATTTTGAAGGTTATGAGATTTTAATTCATTCAAAACAGTTTCCATGTTACTAAAAATACCTGCATTATACGTTGCTGCTGCAATTACGATATGAGAACATCTAAACGCTTCTGCAACAATGTATGAAAAATGAGTTTTTGAAACATCATACATTTTAATATCTTTAACACCTTTATTTGCTAATTTTGTAGCTAAAATCTCTGCAACATTTTCAGTGTTACCATAGATTGAACCATAAAGAATTAAAACTGTTTCCTCTTCTGGTTCATAAGTGCTCCATTTTTGATATTTTTCTACAAACCAATTAATTTTATTTCTCCAAACTGGGCCATGTAATGGACAAATCATTTTGATATCAATACCAGAAGCCTTTTTCAATAAAGTTTGAACTTGTGGGCCATATTTACCAACAATATTTGTATAATATCTTCTAGCATCTTCAAGCCATTCTTCTTTAAAATTAAATTCATCAGCAAACAAATTACCACTTACAGTACCAAATGTCCCAAAAGCATCAGCTGAGAATAAAATTTTATCTGTAACATCATAAGTTACCATAACTTCTGGCCAGTGAACCATTGGAGCCATAACAAAGGTCAATGTATGACGACCAGTATTTAATGTATCTCCTTCTTTAACAACTTGAGCTCTTGCATCAATATCAAAATTAAAGAATTGTTTAATCATTCCAACAGTTTTAGCATTACAAATGATTTTTGCAGTTGGATATTTATTTGCAATAATTTGCAAAACACTTGCATGGTCTGGTTCCATGTGATTTACGATAATATAATCAAGATTTCTACCTTCAAGTTCGTATTCTAAATTTTCTAAGAATTGTGAGCATACAGACATATCAACTGTATCTAATAATACCGTTTTTTCGTCTTTTAATATATATGAGTTATAAGAAACCCCTTTTGGAATAGGGTATACATTTTCAAATAAGGCTAACCTTCTATCATTTGCGCCAATCCAAGTTAAATCATCAGTAATTTTTCTTGTGTTATACATAATAGTTTCCCTTTCTAAATTTTTTAATGTATTTTACCATAAAAAATATTAAGATTATATAAATCTTGTGAGTTTTATTTTTGTTGAGAGTAGAATGATATAGGAAGTATAGAGAAATTAGGATTTTGAAAGATACAATAAGAAAATATCACATACATATTATGTTAATTGTTCTTGGAACAATGTTTTATTTTTTAGGACATTTTCAAAGAGCGGCAATTCCTGCACCAATATTTGATATTTTGCAATCAGAATTAAATGTTTCTGCAACAAAGATAACAACATTTAGCGCAATCTTTATGTATTGTTATGCACTAGGAACTTTACTTTGTGGCGTTTTGGTTGACAAATTTGGAGGAATA
Organism: uncultured Candidatus Melainabacteria bacterium; assembly: GCA_934693165.1. Classification (GTDB taxonomy): domain Bacteria; phylum Cyanobacteriota; class Vampirovibrionia; order Gastranaerophilales; family Gastranaerophilaceae; genus UBA791. The sequence continues at coordinate 128,128 of CAKUUX010000001.1, read as the reverse complement.
AAAGTTATTATGGTCGGCTCTGTATTATTTACTGCTGGCTGTCTTTTATTCTCTGCAACAGAATATCTTCCACTAATGTATTTATCAAGAGGTTTGGTAGGTATTGGCGCAGCAACATTTTATTTGAGTTTGCTATCTGAAGTTAAAAAATGTTTTAAAGATAGACATGTAGGCGTTATAATTTCCATAATTCTATTCCTCGGCTATTTAGGTGGAGTTTGCGCTAATGCACCATTTGTTATCGCATCAGAAAAATTTGGCTGGGAAGAAATTTTAGAAGTTTTGGCTTGTATCTCAATATTTACAGTCATCGCATTTTACATTGTAGAAAGACTTTTGAAAAATATTCACGTTAATGAAAAAGTTCATTTAAATCACGAATCCTATTTTGAGGTTTTAAAAAATGAAAATAACTATTACTTAGGAATTTTCACATCTTTATGTACAGGCTTATACTACGTTATAATGACAGTTTTGGGTGTAAAATTTTTGAAAGACTTTTTGGGTTATTCTTCAGAACTTGCTGCAACAATCTTATCTTTCTTGGTTGTTGTTGGTGCATTTTCAGGAGTTATTTTTGCCTCACTTAGTAAAATGACTGGAAACAGAATGTTTTTTGTAAAACTTTTGGCTTTTATTGATTTATTTATTTTTGGAACAATTTCTACTTGCATAATGTTTGACATAAAAACACCACTTGTCGCTGTTTTAATTTTGGCAATAGCAGTTAACGCTGCAAACACACCACTTACAGCACCAATAATTATGAGCACAAACAATTATTCTGTTAGAACAACAGCAGTAAGTGTTATAAACAGTATTTCATTCGTATTCGTTGGTTTAGTTGCAACAATGATAGGATTTTTACTTGATTTATTCCCAATTGTTGGAAAAATCAATGGCAACATAATTTATGGCAAAGAATCATACTTAACAGTATTTCTATTATTTACATTCTTAGCTTTAATAGAAATCTTTGTAACCTTTAAAATTAAAGAAAAAATTTAGGCTGTAACTTCTTCTGGTTTATAAAAAATACCATTGATAACGACATCTTCAAAGAATTCCTCGTCGTTTTCAAGTTCTTCTTTTGTCATTGGATAAAAATCTATAAATACATCAAAATCAACTTCGGCTTTACCAATAATACGCCAAATTTGTTCACGTTTATCCTTATCTTCTTGATTAAAAATACCAACTAAAGTAAGATCTTCGTCTTCATGAGGTTTGTAGTCAGTATAAAGACCTGCCAAATAAATACCTTGAAAATCGTCAAAAATTTGTCCTAATTCTTTGTTTAATGCCGAAATAATTTTTTCTATCTTATCTTTCATTGTGTAAAATGTTCCCTAATTCATCAAAAGAAACTTCTTTTTGAGTAGAAAGGCTAAGATTTTTAATATTTACAACATTTTTTTGAACTTCATTTTCGCAATAGAAAACGGCAAATTTAGCAACTTTTGAAGCTTTTTCTAATTGTTTTGAGAATTTTCTTCCGTTCAAATCAAATTCTGCAGAAAAACCCATTTCTCTGATTTTTTGAGTACAATACAAAGCATTTGTCATATTATCTGAAACAACAAATACATCAAGTTTTGGAGTTTTTACAGGAGGAATAAGAGAAATTAATCTTTCCATTCCCATTGCAAAACCGATTGCAGGAGTAGGTTGACCACCCAAGTTACCAACTAAAGTATCATATCTACCACCACCACAAACTGCGTTTTGTGTGCCTAAATTATTTGATTTAATTTCGAATACAGTTCTGTTGTAATAATCCAAACCTCTTACTAAAAGTTTGTTTATTTTGTAGCTAATATTCAGTTTATCTAAATATGATTTTAGTTGTTCAAAGTGTTCTGAACATTCACCACATATATAATCTGATTGGATAACTTTTTGAATTTCTGGTTTTTCAAAAATCTTTTTACAAGACTCAACCTTACAATCCAACAATCTCAAAGGATTTTTTTCATATCTTTGTTGACAATCCTCACAAAGATTTGATAATTCGTCTTTCAAAACTTCTTTAATACGATTTTTGTATTCAGTTCTGCAAGTAGGACAACCGATTGAATTAATCTCAACATCAAGGTCTTTTAAGCCAACTGCTTTTAAATAATCGACTGCAAGCGCAATAACTTCTGCATCTGCAAGAGGATTTTCTATACCAAACATTTCCACACCAACTTGTGAGAACTGTCTTTGACGACCTGCTTGAGGTCTTTCATATCTAAACATTGGTCCCATATAATAAAGTTTTACAGGTGTTGGAAGCTTGTGCATACCATTTTCAATATAGGCTCTAACAACGCCTGCCGTATTTTCTGGACGAAGTGTTATTGAACGATCACTTTTTTCAAAAGTGTACATTTCTTTATTAACGATATCAGTAGTATCACCTACACCACGTTGAAAAAGTTCTGTAGCTTCAAAAATCGGAGTTCTTAATTCGTGAAATCCTGCTCTTGAGAACACTTCTCTAGCTTGTTCTTCTATAAATTGCCATGTAGTAACATTTTCTGGCAATATGTCTTTGCAACCTTTTTGTATTTTAATTATATTTCCCATAAAAAAATTATATAAAGGCATAAGATAATTGTCAAATAAAGATGTTTTTTGTATAATTATTATTACTAGACGTAGAGGTTAGAATTTGAAAAAGATTTTACAACTATTATTAGCAATAGGTTTATTTTGCGTAACTTTACCATCGTTTGCAATCACAGAAAAAGCAACGATGGAAAATGATGTAAAAAATAATGCACCGAAAGTGTATGATTTAAACACTTGCGTGCATACAGCGTTAGAAAATAGCCCTAATATTAGAAAATACAGAGGATATTTAAAGGCTGCTAAATCAAGAGTTAGCCAAGCAAAATCAGACTTTTTCCCTACGCTAACTGCAGGTACTGGTTATGGCTATAACGGTATGTCTGGTAACAAAATAAAATCAACTTCTGACGGAACTTATTCTGCCTCTGCTTCTTTAAACTGGTTAATTTTCAATTTTGGTAAAACAAATGCCAAAATTGATATGCAAAAATTCTATGCAATTTCTAGCCAAAACGATTTAGATAATATTATTTTACAAACAATTTACAAGGTTAGAACAAATTATTATGGCGTACTTGCTGCAAAAGCTTATGTTGATGTTCAAAACGAATACGTAAAATTAAACGAAAGACAATATCAAAGAACAAAAGCATATTTTGAAGAAGGTTTAAAATCAAAAATTGATTTAGTAAATTCAGAAGTTTATCTTTCAGAGGCTAAAATTTCTTTGATTGATGCAAAAAATACATACGATAGCGCTATTATCAGCTTAAACAACTCTATGTATTTACTAGATTCACCAGATTACAGTATTAAAAGCACTGAAACATTTAATTTCAAAAGTGGAAACACAATCCCTGTAACACTAAAAGATGTTGCAAAAGATGAAAATTATTCTGTTCCAAAAAGCGTTTCTGATGCCGTTTTAACTTCATCTGTTGAAAAAGCTGATATTCTTCAAAACTATACATTCAAGCCATTCCCATATAATTTTGAAGATTCAGTAAAGTATGCAAAAGAACACAGACCAGACTTAAAAGCACTTTATGCTACAGAAAAAGCCATTCAAAAAGCCCTAGTTTACGCAAAAAGAGATTATTACCCATCAATAACAGCAAAAGCTGGTTATGATTTTAAAGATACATCAAAAAGTGCATATACAAATGGTTTAAATGCTGGTGCTTACTTGAATTTCCCAGTTATAAACGGCGCTAACACTAAATTCCAAATAGACGAAGCAAAAGCAAATCTTGATGTTGCAAGAGATTCTGTTGATATGGCTGAAAAAGATTTATATTTTGAAGTTCAAAAAGCTTACATAAATATGAAGAAACTTGAAAAACAAGTTCCACTTCAACAAGTAAAAGTTAGACAAACACTGGAAAACTTTGAACTTGCAGATGGAAGATACGAAGTTGGTTTAGCTGATTTTATTGAACTTCAAGACGCAAAAGTAAATTATAACAACGCTCAAAGAGAGTATGTAAAAATCATTTTTGATTACAATGTAGCAAGAGCGAAACTTGAACTTGCAATCGCTATGCTACCAGAAGAAATTCAACAAACTGAAGGGAACATTAAAAAATGAAATTAAATAAAAAACGAGTAGCATTCGCTACGATATTAGTTTTAATAACAGCTTTAATCGTTTTTTCAATAGGAAAAATGATTAAGACTCGCAATTACAAAACAGAAAAAGTTGAAAGAAGAACAATAGAACAAGTTGTTGAAGCTTCTGGCACTATTAACCCTGTAAATACTGTCAGCGTTGGTTCTACAGTATCAGGACTAATGATGGAAGTTTATGTTGATTTCAATTCAAAAGTAAAAAAAGGTCAATTAATTGCCCTTATGGATACAAGTTTATTTGATGCAAATTGCGCAAAAGCTCAAGCAACTTTGATTAATGCAAGAGCCGATTACGCAAAACAAAAAGCCATTACAGATAACAGTTTAAAAACATACAATCGTTATAAAAACCTTGTTTCAAGAAACTTTATGGCAAAAAGTGAACTCGATGCAGCTCAAGCAGATTATTTATCAAATAAAGCTCTTTTAACAGCAGCTCAATCAAAAATTACACAAGCTCAAGCAGATTATGATTATAATGCAAAGTTACGTTCATTTGCATATATTTATTCACCAGTGGATGGTGTGATTGTTACTCGTGCTGTTGATCCAGGTCAACCAGTTGCAGCAAGTTTCCAAGCTCCAGAACTTTTCACAGTTGCTAAAGATTTAAAAGAAATGCAAATTGAAGTAAGTGTTTCAGAAGCAGATATCGGTAAAATCAAAGAAGGTCAAGAAGTTGACTACACTTTAGATGGATATCCTGACGAAGTATTTAAGGGCAAAGTCACACAAGTTAGATTGTCACCTACAACAGTTTCAAATGTTGTAACATACACAGTTGTAGTTGGTGTTGATAATGAAGATTTAAAACTAAAACCTGGTATGACAGCAAATGTTTCTATCATTACTCAAAAAGAAGAAAATGTTCTTTGTGTTCCAACAATAGCCTTGAAATTCACTCCAGTTACAAAAGGTGAAATCAAACGTTACGAAAATCAAGGTGTTTGGATTATGAAAAAAGGTCGTCCAACAAGATTTGATGTACAAACAGGTGCAAGTGATGATACTTACACAGAAATCAAATCTAGCGAAATTCAAGAAGGCGACAAAGTACTTGTTGGTACAGGCAAAAATTCTAAAGACAGTAAAAACGGTGGTAAACCACCAATGAGAATATTCTAATGGCACTAATTGAAGTTAAACATGCTATAAAAACTTATGCAACAGGAGAAGCCGCTTTCAATGCCTTAAACGATGTTTCTCTATCTATAGAAAAAGGTGAATTCGTAGCAATTATGGGCGCTTCTGGTTCTGGCAAATCAACTTTTATGAATATGTTGGGAACGTTAGATAAACCTAATTCGGGTACATACTATCTTGACGGTATTGATGTTTTAAACCTTGATAGTGATAGCCTTTCAGAAATTCGCAATACAAAATTAGGTTTTGTTTTTCAAGGTTTTAACCTTATTTCAAGAACTTCAGCCATTGATAATGTAGAATTACCAATGATTTATAAGGGTATTGACGAAGAAACTCGACACCAGAGAGCAAAAGAAGCCTTAAGAATTGTAGGACTTGAAAAAAGAGAAAATCACATGCCAAATCAAATGTCAGGTGGTCAACAACAACGTGTTGCTATTGCAAGAGCCATTGTTAATGATGCACCATTGATTTTGGCTGACGAACCTACTGGTAACTTAGATACAAAAACAAGTATTGAAGTTATGGAATTTTTCTGCAAACTTAATGAAGTTCATGGAAAAACAATCGTTCTTGTTACACACGAACCTGATATCGCAGAATATTGCAAAAGAGTTGTAAGATTTAAAGATGGAAATATCATTTCTGATGAGGTAAAAAGAAAATGATAGATTCAAAAACAATAATAAAAATTGCTATAAATTCATTAAAAATAAATAAAATGCGCTCAGCTCTAACAAGTTTAGGTATAATTATCGGTGTAAGTGCTGTAATTATAATGCTTGCAGTAGGTACAGGTGCAAGAGAAAAAATTGCCAAAGATATGGAATCAATGGGTAGCAACTTGTTAATGATACGTTCAGCCTCAGCTAAATCTGGTGGTGTTCGTATGGGTATGGGTACAAGACCTACGCTTACCTTAAAAGATGCAGAAGCCATTGAAAGAAAAGTTAACGGAATTATGGCGATTGCTCCATATTCTACTGAAGCTAAACAATTAACTTATGCAAACCAAAACTGGTCAACAACCGTTGGTGGCACAACTGCTCCATATTTATTTATTAGAAATTATGAAATTGCAGAAGGTAGAAACTTTGTACCAGAAGATGTTAAAAACAATGCAAAAGTAGCTATTATTGGTAATACTGTTGCAACAGAACTATTCGGGGATGTTAATCCAGTTGGAAAACTTATTCGTGTAGGAAATGTTCCGTTTAAAGTAATTGGGCTTCTTGAAACAAAAGGTCAATCAGGAATGGGACACGACCAAGACGATTTAATTTTTATCCCAATCACAACAGCTCAAAAACGTGTTTTTGGTACAGATTTTCCTGGAACAGTTGGAATGATTGCAGTTAAAGCTCAAGATGCAGAGGTACTAGAACAAACTCAGCAAGAAATCGAAGAACTTTTAAAATACAGACACAATATTGGTAAAACACAAGACAATGACTTTGAAATAAGAAATTTAGCACAAATGCAAGAAACAATTAAATCTTCAGCTGCTGCCATGTCATTGTTATTAGGTTCAATTGCCTTTGTATCTTTAATTGTAGGTGGTATTGGCATTATGAACATTATGCTTGTATCTGTTACAGAAAGAACAAAAGAAATCGGTATCAGAATGGCAATCGGTGCTAAAGCAAGCGATATTAGAATACAATTTTTAATAGAATCCTTCTTGCTATCAATGATTGGTGGCTTAATCGGAGTTTTAATAGGTTGCGTAATTACAGGTATAATAGGTTTATTCGGTGTAATGACCGTTTCTGTATCACTATTTTCAATACTTTTATCATTAGGTTTCTCAGCACTTGTTGGCGTAGGATTTGGTTATTATCCTGCATACAAAGCTTCTTTATTAAATCCAATTGACGCATTAAGATATGAATAAAAAAACCTCCCTTATGACATATCATCATAAAAGAGGCAAGATAACTTTGAGCAATCAGAAGAGTTGAGGATTTACATACTTATAATATGATTTTTTTTCAGTCAAATCATTGGGCATTGTGACTATATTTTAATTTTAAGATAGTTCTTTATGTTTATAAATAAAAGAATTTATTTACCTAGGCAATTTTCATAAGTTTCATGTTTTTATAGATACATAAGTAGTGTTAGGTAAAATTTTACATGATTTCAGTAGGTAATCCATCAGCATCTCCAATGATGCAAAATACAATTAAATCAAAAACTCCAGAAACAGATTCGAGAGCTAAAAATCCTGCTAAAGCAGGTTATAAAAAAATAACTGGTGGACAAATTAAAGATATTCTTGCAACTCCACAAGTTGTTCGTTCTGATTGCTACCTTGTTTCTACGCTTAAATCACTTGCTAAATCTCGCATGGGCAAACAAATGCTTAAACAAAGTATTAAGACATCTCCAGATGGCGATAGCTTTGAAGTAACTTTTAATAAATACGATAAAAATAACACTTACAAAATTGAAAATGACGAAAAATATAACGTAGTAAGTGGTAGAAATAAATTTAATCCAACTGGTGCTGTAGAAACAGCAACAAATTTTGTTGTGCAAGATAGAAAAGATTCAAAACCAACACTTATCAGAATATTTGGACCTTTATGTTGTGGAGAATCTCCCTTAGAATGCAACCTTGCAAGTAAATACATGGAAAATTTGACAGGTAGAAAACCTATTTCTTTAGGCGACGATAGCTTAAGACCTCTTTCAAGTAAAAAAGAAGAGGCTACAAAACTTCTTGATGAAATCGGCTCTCAAACAATGAATCACCATAGTTTTGTTGCAGGCTCAAAACTTTTAGGAACAAAAGATGGCATTGGAACAATGCATTACTACGTATTAAAAAAAGTTGATAAAGATAAAAAAGAAGTTCACCTTGTAAATCCACGTTATGCAGATTTTTCTAAAGACGGTATGGAAGAAGAATTTAACATAGATTTACTAAATGATGGTTGTCCAAGAGAACAACTTGAACAAAATAAAAATAGCGTTAAAAATATGCCAAAAGTTTATAAATTAAGCTATGACCAATTTATGAATAATTTCCGTTCAATCGTTGGATACTTTGACGATAAAGTTATGAAAAATAAAAAATAATCATATTTTATGATAGAATAAATTCATTATGACAAATGAATTAATTACTATTCAGAATTTAATTTATGAAATTAGAGGCAATAAAGTTATGCTTGATAGCGATTTAGCAATGTTATATCAAGTTCAAACAAAAATGCTAAATCAGGCTGTCAAAAGAAATATTAAAAGATTTCCAGAAGATTTCATGTTTTAACTAACAGAAGATGAATGGAAAATTTTGAAGTCACAAATTGTGACTTCAAAGAAAGGTGGTAAAACAAAACTTCCTTATGTTTTTACAGAACAAGGTGTTGCAATGTTATCAGGTTTATTAAATTCTGAAGTTGCAATTTCTGTCAATATAAGCATTATGAGAGCTTTTGTACAAATTAGAAAGCTTTCAATTGAACACAAAGATTTGCAGGAACAAATAACCGAATTAAAAAAATATTTTATTCAATACGCAAAAGGCAATAATAATGAAATAAATAAAATAAATGAAGCTATAAATCTTCTAATGGATAGAACTAGACCTAATAAAATTGGGTTTTAATTTATTACTCTTTAATTGGTTCATAATCTATTTTAGAAGTTTCATCAGTTGCTTCAATTTTGAAAATAACTGGTCGCAAACCATCATTACAACTGCAAATAGCGACACCTTTTTCTTTTATCCAGTCGCCATAATAAAATAAATCTTTTTCAGCACCGTGAGAAAGCGCAAAAACGTATTGATAAATAGCTTTCCAGGCTTCATCACAAAAACCCTCTGGCTTTGCATAATCTGCATAAAAAACTTGACCTTCTCTAAACATAGGACAAGTAGAAAGACCCTCTACGCCATATTCTTTAGCCAAATCTTCTACAAACATTTTTCTTAAAACTGTTATTTTGCATTTTTTCATAAGCACCTCACAAAATGTATTTTATCATAAACGATATATTTATTTTTTGCTATAATATATTCATAAGAATATTTGGAAGGTATTTATATGGCAAAGATTATTTTAACAGGTGATAGACCAACAGGAAGACTTCATGTAGGACATTATGTAGGTTCTCTTCGTGAGCGTGTAGCTCTTCAAAACGAAGGTTCTTACGATAAAATTTTCATCATGATTGCTGATGCACAAGCATTAACAGATAATGCTGAAAACCCTCAAAAAGTTCGTGATAATATTATCGAGGTTGCACTTGATTATCTTGCTTGTGGAATTAATCCAGAAAAAACAACTATTCTTATACAATCAATGATTCCTGAATTAACAGAACTAACATTCTATTATATGAATTTAGTTACAGTTGCAAGAGCACAACGTAATCCAACTGTTAAAACAGAAATAAAAATGAGAAACTTTGAAGCAAATATTCCAGTAGGCTTCTTTGTATATCCAATCAGCCAAGCAGCTGATATCACAGCATTTAACGCAACACATGTTCCAGCAGGTGAAGACCAAAAACCTATGATTGAACAATGCAGAGAAATCGTTCACAAGTTTAACTCTGTTTATGGAGAAACTCTTGTTGAACCAAACATTGTTTTACCTAGAAACACTGCTTGTCTTCGTCTTCCAGGTTTAGACGGTAAAGCTAAAATGAGCAAATCTTTAGGTAATTGTATATATCTTTCTGATGAACCAGAAGATATAAAGAAGAAAATTATGTCAATGTTTACTGATCCAAATCACTTACGTGTAGAAGATCCAGGTGAAACAGAAAACAACCCTGTATTTATCTATCTTGATGCGTTTAGTAGAGATGAACATTTTGCAGAATTTTTACCAGAATATCAAAATCTTGATGAACTTAAAGCACACTACCAAAGAGGTGGATTGGGTGATGTTAAGGTTAAAAAATTCTTAAATAACGTTATCCAATCAGAACTTGAACCTATTAGAACTCGTAGAAAAGAATGGGAAGCAAAAACTCCAGATGTTTATGAAATCTTGAAGAAAGGTACAGCAGAAGCAAGAGAAGTTGCATCTCAAACACTTACTAACGTTCGTAGAGCAATGAAAATCAATTATTTTGAATAGAAAAATTTAGATTTATAAAAACTTCTAAATTTATTTACAAGTTTTGGCGAAAAAGGTTCATTGCTACCTGAAATATCTCTTGAATCTTTTGGTATTTTTGTTTGTGAATAAAGTTCTAAGAAATTTATTTCAGCAGGCGCAATAAATCTGCCGTAACCAAGAGTTGCAACACCTCTGCTTACGAATAAATGTTTGTTATCCTCAATTATGTGACCGTTTCTATAACGATTACCGTATTTTGATGGAACAATGAACGAACCCACAAATGGAAAAACAATTTCACCACCATGAGTATGACCACTGAGAGTTATACTAGTGCTTTTAGGAATTTGAGGAAAATAATCAGGATTGTGTGCTAAAACAATTGTTGGAACATTCTTATTTTCTTCACCAATAACTTCAATTGGATTAGCATTTCTAAACCATAAATCTTCAAGCCCAACAATTCTTATTTTTTCATTATTTACATTAATAAAATAATCTTGATTTTTTAATAGTTTTATACCTGCTTTTTGGTAAATTTCATATATAATATTTGCCATTTCATAATCATGATTGCCCATTACAGCAACTACACCATACTTAGCTTTTAGGTTTTTCAAAGAATTTGCAACCTCAGTTGTTGAATAATTTTTCTTTGCAATAGCCTTTGCATCCAAATCACCACAAATAACTACTAAGTCAGGATTATTTTTATTTGTGACGTTAACAATTTCATTTAGTTTTTTCATATCTACAAATCTTGTACCTAAATGAACATCAGAAATAAGCGCAACTTTAAATCCGTTCAAATCCTTATTCCAATTCGGAATATCTAACTGACGGGTATTTGATAAAAATACATTTGGCTCAATAAGTAAAGCATCGAACGAAATCAACATCAATGCTATAAATAAAATTTTCAAAATATTTGTAAAATTTTTCATAAACAAACTCATTTAGTCCATGGTATCACTTTGCGCAATAAAGAGCAACTTAGCCAAATGACTAGGTGAATGGATTTTGAGTAATTTTACATGTAAACAAAGGTAAATGATATAGATATAGATATAGATATATGCTAATATAAACAAATGAGAGATTTATTAATTAGAAAAACCAATACCTATAAACTTGCTGTAATTGGTGGAATTCTTGGAATACTTTTACCTTTAATTTTAGGTCTAAGTGTTGGATTAGAAATGGCGATATTCGTATCATTTTTCGCATGGATTATATACTATTTGCTTTTTTACATACTTATTTTATTGGATATATTTAAGAAAAAATTTAATACTGAAATAAAATCAATAAATATTTTAAAATTTATCTGTGAACTTTTTATTATATTGTTATTTGTTTCTTCAAACATAAGCATTTTCACTTTTATAGCAAAATCTACAGAAGGTTTTGGTAAAATATTTTGCTATGCAAATATATTAATAAGTATGATATTAGTTATCACTTTAATAATTAAAACAAAACGTGCACAGAACAAGCTTTAAAACTATTTCAATTGTTCTTTTAATTCGTTTCTTACGTTAGCCAAAGGACCTTTATTTGGCGTAATCAAGTTGTTATAATATTTTTTTGCATATACAAATGGAAATTTTGGTATCCAACTCAATTTGATGAAAATTGAAACTGTTTCTGCACCTTGTGAAAGCATTAAATCATCAATAGTTTCTTCATAGGCTGGAGAAATTGTAGAGAAGATTTTTAGCAAATAATCAGTTGCAGTTACAACAGAATAACTAGCGCCAACACCTGTATTGATAAAGATATTTGTAACCTTAAATGTTTCACCATCTAAACTAACTTTTACGGTATCTTCTGGAAGCTTTATTGCTTCTTCGTTAGTAATTTTTTCAATTTCATACCATTTGTCATCATACTTTATACGCATTGTTTTAGGATTTGGCATATAAATGTAATCATATTCATTATCCAAAAGCATTTCACCTTTTGAGTTATAGATACCATATTTGTAATTTTTATAAGTTAAAAATCTAAAGCCAAACAAAGGTTCTATAGAATTATAAACAGGTGGCACAATAATTTTACCTGTTTCATCATAAATACCATAATCTTTTTCATTACCAAGTTTCACCCATTTATTAAAAAGTCTTTCAACATGAAGATATTTTGGTGCAACAAGGTAATTGCCTTCGCAATCAATCAATCCAAATCTATTTTTCTTTTGAACTATCCAAGAAGATTGACCTAATCTGATTAGTTTTTTATATTCAGGTTTTACAATAACTTCATTTTTATCATTTTTTAAACCATACTTGTTATTTTCAGAAAACACGGTTAAGTTACTTGTCGTATACTGAGTATCAGCGCACAATCCAATGTTTTGTATTAATAATAATGTAAATAATATAGTTAAAATTCTTTTCATATTCGTATATTATCATAAAATATGATATAATTTTCAAGTTGAAATTCTGGGGATTAGATGAAGAAATTTTTAAAAATATTTGGAATACTAATTTCAATATTCGCTATACTAATAGCGATACCTATTACTTTGTACATTTTTGTACTACCACAAGTTGTATCAAACCCTAGATTTTTGGACTATATCAAAGAAACAGTAGAAAAAGAAGTTGGCGCAGAATTAATTGTTGAAAAACCAGCTTTAAAAACTACATTAAGCCCTAATCTTGAATTTAAAGCTGACGAAATTTTATTAACTAAAAATGGTGAAACTCTTTTAAGCATAAAAAAATTAGATAGTAATATTTCTTTTGAAAAAATTCTTTTGAAGAAAATTCTTTTAAACAAATTAGGCGCAGATGATATTTTTGCAGATGTAAATAAATTACAAACATTAACGTTAAAAGAAGGCGAAGAACAAAAACCCTCTGAATACGAACTGTATTGGTTTAATTCAATCCTTTATCTAAAAAAATGTATGATACTTTATAGACCTGATAATAGAGTATTGGTAAAGCTTTTAGCTAAAGACTTGGAAATAACAAAAGAAAAAGAGCCAAAATATGTCCACTTTAAAATCTTGACTGATATTGAATACGACAACCAACGTTTCAGATTAATGTTCAGAGATTTTGATAGAGTTTATATCAAGGATAAAAAACTTGTTGTAGACGATTTTAGATTTATTGTAGACAAATCAATGGTTGCAGTAGACGGATACATTGATAAAAATAACAAATATACCTTTGATGTAACATCTAAAAATTTCAATGTTAATAACGTAAAACAAGCTCTTGATTCAAACTTAATTATACCAAACGGAAAAGAAGTTTTAGCATGTTTCAAAGATTTGAACGGATCTTTTAACTTTAATCTTAACCTTTCAAACAAAGGTATAAAAGGTAATGTTAACGTTAACAAGATTAATGCAAAATTAATACCTGTTGCGAATTTACCATTTACCGTAACAAAAGGGCATATAAAAATTGACCCAAAAAATATTGAAATCAAAGATATTAAAGGTTTTTACGGTTCAAGAAAAGCAAATAATATAGATATTTCAGGAACAGTTAAAAACTATATGAAGACAGCAGATACAGTTCTTGCTGTAACTGGTATTGCAGAAGACGAATTTGCAAGATATGTATCAAAAATTGCCGGTTGCAGATTAAATCTTGTAGGTTTGTCAAAATTTGCTCTACGTATTGACTACGATATTAGCGGAAAAGTTGTAGTTGCAGGTGGTGCAAAAATTCCTAAAGGTGGAGATTTATTGATAGAAAAATCTTCTATTAGTTCTGATAAATTTGACCGAGCCTTAGGTATCAAACTTATAATGAAAGGTCAAGACCTTGAAATTGAACATTTAAACTACTATATCTCTGATTTTATCGCAGAAGGAGGAAGACCAATATCTAAGCCTCTTGTATCAATAAAAAGTAAGATTAATATAGTGACTGGCGCTATCAATGAGTTGGCTTTTGATATTCCAGAAGTATTGCCGAGCGAATTTTTCAATGTACTTGTAAATCAAAATTTATTTAAACGAGGAACATTCAAAGGTAAATTAAAATACATTAATCACGATAAAAATAATCCATATATTGATTCTGACATAAACTTTTCAAGAGTATTGGTTGTTGGAACAGGATTATTTATCAAAAACGCAGATATAACTTCTGATAGAGAACATGTTCACATCAAATCAGAAGGTTCACTTCGTCGTGCAAAATACAAACTTGACGGTATTATCCAAAACAGAATGTTATTTCCAATTATCGTTCAAAATGTTGATATGACATTTGATGAATTGGATATTGATAGAGTAATGCAAAGTTTTGCACCAAGACCACCATTAACTCCAGAACAAATAAAATTAAGACAAGAAAGAATGGCACAATTAAAAATTACAAGAAGTGATGTTCCTACAAAATATTTCGAAGTTGAAAAAGCTTCTGAAAAAACAACAAATTCTAATGATGTTGAACAAATCGCATTCATGCCTGACTTAGTTGCAATAAAGAGCTGTAAATTTCACGTAAATAAAGGTTACTACAAACTTATAAACTTTGGAAATTTACACGCAAATCTAACATTGACACCAAAAGGAATTTTAGAAATAAAATCTAACAAATTTGATTTTGCAGATGGTATTTCTACATTAAAAGTTTATTGCGACTTAGCTAAACAAAAGTATTCAGTAAGATTAGGCGCTAAAGATGTTGATTCAGATGCAATTGCATCATCAACTTTAAACTTACCAAAAGAAATTTCTGGTAAGGCAAGTGCGTTGCTAGAATTTTACACAGATAAAGATATGAAATTAAATGGAAAAATCCGTTTTGCTATAAACAATGGTTCAATTGCAAAACTTGGACTTGTACAATATATTCTAAATGTGGCAGCAATCTTTAGAAACCCTATAGTAATGGTAAGTCCTACAACTATTTTGGATATAGTTAACGTTCCAGAAGGTACATTCAAAAAGATTAACGGTACTATTGTAATAAGAAACAATGTTGCTGAAAGAATGATGATTAAATCATCATCACCTCAATTGAGCGCATTTATTATTGGACAACTAAATCTTGAAAATATGGATGCATCATTGAGAATTTATACAAAATTCAGTAACAAACGCAAAGGCTTTACAGGTTTCTTGAGAAGATTATCACTTGAAACACTTGCTCATCAAATGCCATTCAACTCAAAAGAACAAGTAAGTTACTATGCAGCAGAATTATCACAACTTCCAGAACTTGAAACAGGTGAAGCAACAGCACAAGTATTCTTAACAAAAGTTGACGGTGACATACAAACAAATAATTTTGTGTCATCATTAAAGAAAATAAAATAATTTTAAGGAGAAAATAAAATGAAATTTAAATTGCCAGAGAACTTATATGAAAAATTTAAAGAATTACAAATTGCTATACTAGGCATTTGCCTAGCTATTGGTATAATTTTTGCAGCAATTGTTTCTACAACAAACTTTTCTAAAGACAATATTTCTGTAACTGGTTCAGCTTACGAAATTGTTAAATCAGATTCTGCAAATTGGACTTTTTCAGTAAAGGCAAAAGCTCCGACAAAAACTCAAGCATATAAGATTGTTAAATCACAACTTCCAACAGTAAAAAAATATTTAATTTCACAAGGTTTTACAGAAGACCAAATTGAAATCAAATTAGCTAATGGTTACGAAACATATAAAACAAACCCCGTTAATGGTTATCAAACAAATGTAGTTGATTATTATAACTATATTCAACCAATTAAAGTTTCATCAAATGATGTTGCAAAAATTGATGAATTAACAAAAAACTATGAAGTTTTACTTGAACAAGGTTTGAATATTTCAAGCGATGACCAACCACAATATCATTACTCAAAACTTGCAGACTTAAAAGTTACTTTACTTGAAAAAGCAACAAAAGATGCAAGAAATAGAGCAAAATCAATGTTGAAATCAAATCATAATAGATTAGGTAAAATCCGTTCAGCAAGAATGGGCGTGTTCCAAATCACACCAGTTGATTCAAATGACGTAAGCGATTCAGGCTATAACGACTTGTCCTCTATCGAAAAGAAAGTTACAGCTGTAGCTAACGTGACTTTTGCCATAAAGTAAGCGAGCAGAGGCACGAGCAAAGCGAGCAGAATTGCGAGCGTAATGCGTAACATATCTTAACAAACTACCTCAACATGAGCAATTATCATGGTTTAGGGGACTTATATAATACATAAGTGTGTAGTAGAAAATATTCGTATATATTTGTGTAGAAAATTAATATAAGGAGAACTAGGTTATGTTTACAGGTATTCAATCTTATGGTAGTACTTATAGAAGAGAAATGGGCGAAACTCCAGCTGATGTAGCAAAAGCCCAAAAGTATCAACAAGCTCAACGAAACGGTGGCGATAATTATAGACCACGTGAGATGGGTGAAAAGCCAGAAGATGTCATGAAAAGAGGTAAAGACACATATACAACAGCACCTAATACAGATTATAGAAGTGCAAGACCACGTGAAATGGGTGAAACTCCAGAAGATGTAGCAAAAGCAAATGCAAAAAATGCAGGACCTAAAAAAGCATCTGAAATGACAGAACAAGAAAGAAGAATTGACCTGTTTGCATAATAAAATTTTAAAATAAAAAGAAACCCTCAGTATTAACTGAGGGTTTCTTTTCGATTATAAATAATCTTACTCAAATTTTGCTTAGTGTGCCATGTTGGCCGCCTAGTAACAACCAACACGGCAATCACTATGGCTATTAGATTAAGTTTAGTTATTAATCTTTTAATAATCTACACCAACAATCGTATTAAGTTTTATTAGTTTAGATCATCTGAACTCGTTTCAGACTCTAAATATAGAATAAATAATTTTATATATGTCATTCTGAAAACTTTAAAAATTTATGTGAATTTTATGAACATTTAATTTTTAAGTTGTTCAGAATCTTGATGATTCTTGTGAGTCCCATCGAGGTCCTGAGTCAAGCTCAGGACGACATAGATTTTATTTATCAGATGCTGAAACGAGTTCAGCATGACTGGTTTTGGGTAGTGGGTAGTGGATATTCCTATCCACTACTCACTTACGAAAACCTTAACTAAATCAAACTCAATGCAATTGATGGGTTTTGGTTTGCTGTAGCTAACAAGCTTGATGCAGTTTGTTGAAGAATTTGGTTCTTAATGTAGTTAGAAGATTCTTCAGCGATGTCAGCATCTTTAATCAATGAGTTTGCAGCTGTTAAGTTAGTTGACATTACGTTAGTAACTTCCATTGCTGATGAAACTCTTTGTTGAGCAGCACCGATTTCTGTCTTTCTTGCTGTTACGTCATTTAAAGATTTATCGATATTGTCTAAGAATGCTCTTGCTGTTACGTCATTTGTAAAAATAGCATCTAGGTTATCTACTGCATTTTTAGAACCAGCTTTATCTTCAAAGTGGAATTCAGTATTTGAATTTTTCAATTTACCATCTTTTTTTGCTGTTTCATAAGCTGTTTTTGCTGCCGCTTGGTCAGCTGCAACTGTTAATTTACCACCATCATTATCAAAGTAAGTATCACCTACTCTTACTTGAGCACCATCATCAATTTCAACTACATTTGCAGTTGGGTTTTCACCTGCAGCAACAGTTGTTCCGTCACCATTACCTTTAATTGTATAGTCACCTAGCAAATCTTCAGCTGATGCAGATGCAAATAATGAACCTTGTAAATTAATTACAGCTTCGTCACCTGATGTGATACCAACTTGTAGGTTGATACCATTATCCATTGAACCATCTAGTAATCTTTTACCATTGAATTCAGTTGTACCAGCAATACGTGTTACTTCTGCAAGACGTCCTGCAATTTCTGATTTGATTGCTGTCATTGCATCTTCACCGTAAGTACCATTCGCTGCTTGTTCAGTCAAATCTCTGATACGTGTCATATTTGATTGGATTACGTCTAATGTTCCTTCTTCAGTATCCAATAATGATGAACCCATTTGAGCGTTATCACCTGCAACAGCTAATGAACTAACTTTATAATCTAATTTTGTTGATACAGCTGAACCTGCTGCATCATCCTTTGATGAATTGATTCTCAAACCTGTTGATAATCTTTCCATCGCTGTGTTCATTTTTGTTGTTGCATTGTTCAAAGATTTTTGAGCTGTAAGTGATGCAACGTTTGTGTTAATTGTAATAGCCATAAGATTGATCTCCTTTCAATTTAATTTAATCCTTTTGCTACTATTTCTAGTTAGTGATTGTGTAAATAAATTAATCCTTTATTTATTTACGAGCTTTGCTGTATTTTTTCACTCTAACAGTCAATGTTTTTCTTAATCTTAATCTGCCTTTTTTGTTGCCTTGTGTAATTGACCGTAACAGCCTTAAAGTATTTTTTGAATTTCTAGTTCCTTTCTTTTTTTCTTTTCTTTCGGAGGATGATGTCTTTCATTATCATTTAAAACCCTCACCAATTTATCTAATACTCATTTCTTCGTATTGATAAATTTCCTCTCCCTTTCTAGGGCGAGGGATACCTTTCTCCCAATGTAATGGGAGAAAATGTCCGTTAGGACAAATGAGGGTTAAGCTTGTTAATTAAAGATTTTTCCTCTTTTCTTTTTTCTATTCAGTTGTCAATGTATTCAATTGTCTATTTAATTGTCCTATATTTTTGTGATAAGTATTTCTAGTGTCTTTTTGTTTCCTTTATTTCTCTTATTATCCCCCTCACCCTACCCTCTCCCGCCTTTAGGGGGGCGAAGGTTTAAGTGAAAGGTTAAATTTTTGTTGTTCTTTCCACCTGTGCAATCAAAGATTGCTTCGCTCACCAGTTCGAAATTTCGCTACACCAAACTCATCGCAATTGATGGGTTTTGGTTTGCTGTTGCAAGTAAGCTTGATGCTGTTTGTTGAAGAATTTGGTTCTTAATGTAGTTAGAAGATTCTTCAGCGATATCAGCGTCTTTAATCAATGAGTTTGCAGATGTAAAGTTTGTTGACATTACATTTGTTACTTCCATTGCTGATGCAATTCTTTGTTGTGCTGCACCAATTTCTGTTTTTCTATCTGTAACATCTGTCAATGCTTTGTCAATGTTATCCAAGAAAGCTCTTGCTGTTGTATCATTTGTAAATACAGCATCTAAATTATCCATTGTTTTGTATGTATAATCAACAGCGCCGACCGGTTTATTTCCAAAAATAACTTTTGAACCAGTATTTGTTCTATTAATATTTGTAGCGTTTTCGTCATGGAAACGTTCATCTAACTCTTTCGCTTTTTCTGCTGAAACTGTTTCTAAGCCACGATAAGTTACACCATCAATTTCTGGAGTTCCAGTTGAATGAAAATAATCATTACCTATCTTTGCATAAGTTTCATTATCAGCACCTAAAAATAAAACTACGTTACCAGTTGCCTCTTTTACAGATTTATTTTGACTTGGTCCTATTGCACCATCGCCATTACCTTGAATTGAATATGTGCCAAGTAATGATTCTGCATCACTTGCTTGAAACAATGAACCTTGTAAATTGATTACCGAATCATCACCTGATGTGATACCAAGTTGTAAGTTAATACCATTATCCATTGAACCATCTAGTAATCTTTTACCATTAAATTCTGTTGTTCCTGCGATACGTGTTACTTCTGCTAAACGACCTTCAATTTCTGATTTGATTGCTGTCATTGCGTCTGTACCATAAGTACCGTTTGCTGCTTGTTCAGTTAAATCTCTGATACGTTGCATATTTGATTGGATTACATCCAATGTGCCTTCTTCAGTATCCAACAATGAAGAACCCATTTGCGCGTTGTCACCTGCAACATTCAAAGAGCTAACCTTGTACTCTAATTTTGTTGATACAGCTGAACCTGCTGCATCATCCTTTGATGAATTGATTCTCAAACCTGTTGATAATCTTTCCATTGCTGTGTTCATTTTTGTTGTTGCATTGTTCAATGATTTTTGTGCAATTAACGATGCAACATTTGTGTTTACTGTAATAGCCATTATTTTTGAATCCTTTCAAATACTCTATCCGTGATTGGCTTTTGGATTATTGTTTTTGTGATTGTGAGTGGCGAGTAATCCGTCTCGCCTCTCACGATTTCCTATCACAAAGTTTTTATACCAAACTCATCGCAATACTTGGGTTTTGATTTGCTGTTGCAAGTAAGCTTGATGCTGTTTGTTGTAGTATTTGGTTCTTGATATAGCTTGATGATTCTTCTGCTATATCTGCGTCTTTAATCAATGAGTTTGCAGATGTAAAGTTTGTTGACATTACATTTGTTACTTCCATTGCTGATGCTATTCTTTGTTGTGCAGCACCAATTGCTGTTTTTCTATCAATTACGTTTGCTAATGCGCTATCCAAATTATCTAAGAATGCTTGAGCTGTTGCGTCATTTCTAAAGATTTCATCTAAGTTATCTACTGCATTTTTAGATTGTGTTGTGCCACCTTTTCCATCATTTACTGCTTTTTCAAAGTAGAATTCAGTATTTGCATTTGTAAGTTCTGCACCATTTTCAAGAGCTGTTTTATAGTCGGCTTTAGCTTTTGTTAAATCATCACCTGCTAGAGCAGTTAATTTACCACCTTCATTTTTGTAGTAATCATTGCCAATTCTTGCGATGTCAATACCTGCTGTTGCACCAGTATAGGTTACAACATTTGCTGTTGGTGTATCACCTTTTGCAACAGTTTTTCCGTCACCATTACCTTTGATTGTATAATCACCTAATAATGATTCTGCTGTTGTTGAAGCGAACAATGAACCTTTTAGATTTATTACTGAATCGTCGCCTGACATAATACCAACTTGTAAGTTGATACCTGCATCCATTGAGCCATCTAGTAATCTTTTACCATTGAATTCTGTTGTTCCTGCGATACGTGTTACTTCTGCTAAACGACCTGCAATTTCTGATTTAATTGCTGTCATTGCGTCTGTACCATAAGTACCATTGGAAGCTTGTTCAGTCAAATCTCTGATACGAGTCATATTTGATTGGATAACGTCTAATGTTCCTTCTTCTGTATCTAAAAGTGAAGAGCCCATTTGCGCATTATCACCAGCTACATTTAAAGAACTAACTTTATATTCTAATTTTGTTGATACAGCTGAACCTGCTGCATCATCTTTTGAGGAATTGATTTTCAAACCTGTTGATAATCTTTCCATCGCTGTGTTCATTTTTGATGTTGCATTGTTCAAAGATTTTTGTGCGATCAAAGACGCAACATTTGTGTTTACCGTAATAGCCATAATTTTGAATCCTTTCAAATTTCATGTGTAATAACTATGGTTTGCAAAATAAATGTCTTGCGAATCGTAATCCATACTTACGCAATACATCTTTATTTACCTTTTGTCCATATTATCGTTTCGTTTAAAAATAACTTTAAAAGTATTTAGATAATCTCATCTATTTGGGGGAGAACAAAAAATAAAATATATATTTTGACGGGGGTATAAATGCGATTAATAAAGGTTTTTAGAACTTCCCCCTCACCCTACCCTCTCCCACCTTTTAAGGGGGCGAGGGTATTCGTGAAAGGTTAAAGATTGCTTCGCTCACTAGTCCGAAATTTCGCTAAATCAAACTCAATGCAATTGATGGGTTTTGGTTTGCTGTTGCAAGTAAGCTTGATGCTGTTTGTTGAAGAATTTGGTTCTTAATGTAATTAGAAGATTCTTCAGCAATATCAGCATCTTCAATTAATGATTTTGCAGATGTTAAGTTTGTAGACATAACGTTAGTAACTTCCATTGCAGAAGAAATTCTTTGTTGAGCAGCACCGATTTCTGTTTTTCTATCTGTTACGTCAGCTAAAGCTTTATCAATATTATCTAAGAATGCTCTTGCTGTTACGTCATTTCTGAAAATTTCATCAAGGTTTTTAACTGCATTTTTATCAGTACCAAAATAGAATTCAGTATTTGTATTCTTTAAAGCACCAGCTTTTTGAGCAGTTTCATAATCTGCTTTAGCTTTTTCTAACTCACCTTTATCAGTAATTGCAACTAATTTACCATCAGTATTAGTATAATAATCATTACCAATTCTTGCAAGTTTATCTGCACCTGTATCAGCTACAGTTTTTCCCTCAAATGTAACAACATTTGCAGTAGCTTCATCTGATGTAGCTCCGTCTCCGTTGCCTTTAATTGCATATTCACCTAGTAATTCTTCAGCAGTTGCAGATGCAAATAATGAACCTTGTAAATTGATTACTGAGTCATCACCTGATGTAATACCAACTTGTAGGTTGATACCATTATCCATTGAACCGTCTAATAATTTTTTACCATTAAATTCAGTTGTACCAGCAATACGTGTTACTTCTGCAAGACGTCCTGCAATTTCTGATTTAATTGCTGTCATTGCATCTTCACCGTAAGTACCATTCGCTGCTTGTTCAGTCAAATCTCTGATACGTGTCATATTTGATTGGATTACGTCTAATGTTCCTTCTTCTGTATCTAAAAGTGAAGAGCCCATTTGAGCATTGTCACCAGCTACAGCTAGAGAATTAATTTTATAATTTAATTTTGTTGCTACTGCACTACCTGCTGCATCATCTTTTGATGAATTGATTCTCAAACCTGTTGATAATCTTTCCATCGCTGTGTTCATTTTTGATGTCGCATTGTTCAATGATTTTTGGGCAACTAACGATGCAACGTTTGTGTTGATTGTAATAGCCATAAGTTTGATCTCCTTTTCGTTTCTTCTGTTTACGTCCTTGTAATTATTTTCTCATACGTTTATTCTCTGTATGAACGAGATATAGTAACTTCTACTACTGTCCTAAGGAATTATTCAGGGAATACCCATCTTTGAATCAATTGCCATAAATTTAACTCCTTTCTTAATGCGCTTATACCGAATCCATACGGTATTGTTATATTGCAGTTTAATATAACGTCATTGGACAATTATAAAGTTATATACATTATATGCCACATGAATTTTTCTTTCTAACATTCATAAAAATTTTCGTTAACGTTTTGTTACACAAATCTAAAAATCAATAAAATTAGGCATTTAAGAAACTTTTGACAACTTTCGTTTGTTTTTCAAATTCTAATAAAAATGCGTCATGTCCTGCATTCGATTGGATTTCTAAATATGAAACTTCTTTTCCATTTTTTACCAAAGCTTTTACAATTTCTTTTGCCTGACAAGATGGGAACAACCAATCTGATGAAAAAGAAATTATCAAAAATTTAGAATTTATGTGTTCAAAAGCTTTTTCTAAAGAACCGTATTTCAACGCAACATCATAATAATCGCATGCTTTTGTAATATATAAATAACTATTCGCATCAAATCTGTCTACAAAAACTTGCCCTTGATGTTGTAAATAGCTTTCCACCTGAAACTCTACGTTAAAATCAAAATCAAGTTTATCCTTATCCTGCAAGTTTCTTGCAAATTTATTGTGCATAGAACCTTCAGACAGATACGTAATGTGTCCTATCATTCTTGCAATAGCTAAGCCCTTTTCAGGCATTTTACCTTCGTAATAACTACCATGATTAAAATTACTATCAGACAAAATCGCATTTCGACCAACAGCATTAAAAGCAATTGCCTGTGCCGAAAGTCTTGAAGTAGAAGCAATAACAATCGTTTTCTTAACCATTTCAGGATATGAAACAGACCATTCAATAGCCTGCATTCCACCCATTGAGCCTCCTGCTACAATTAATTTTTTAACACCTAAATAATCTATTAATTTTTTCTGAACTCTTACTGCATCTTCAAAGGTTATCACAGGAAAATCCAAACCATAAGGTTTTCCAGTATCAGGATTTATAGAATTTGGCCCAGTTGTTCCACTACAACCACCAAGCATATTTGAACATACAATAAAATATTTATCACTATCAAAAGCTTTTCCACTGCCTACCATATTATCCCACCAACCAGCTTTCGTATCTCCTTTATGATAGCCTGCAGCATGCGCATCACCAGTTAAAGCATGTAATAACAGTATGCAGTTATTCTTTTCTTCATTTAATTCGCCATAAGTTTCATACGCAATTTCGTATTCCTTTAAAGACTTTCCACAATCAAGTTCTAAAGGTTCTTCAACTTTCAAAATTTTTGTTTCTGTATAAAATTTAGACATCTTAAATCCTTTTTGTCTATTGTAGCATGATTTCATGTTTATTCATAAAAAAATAATTGAACTATAATATATATTGATGAAAAAATTATTACTAACTATATTTTTCATATTCTTAATCCAAAACCCTGTTTTTGCAATAAAAATCGGGCTTCAAACTGGTGTGATTTCTGCAAAAGTCGGAGCTTCAACAGAAGCACAAATCCTTGATGCAAGAAATAACAAGGTTTTGTACACCATGAATAAAATGAGAAGTTATGAATTTAAAGCATACAAAAACCTCATAGCACTTAAATATAACAACGATTACTATAATTTAAAAACCAATCAAATAGCGATAAGACCAACTTCTCCAACAGGTTTTGTAAATGCCAAAAATCGTTGGTACAGGGGTGAATTAAGAATTATCAACCTCAAGGGAAAATTGAATGTAATAAATAAATTAAATATAGAAGATTATATAAGAGGTGTTGTTCCTTGCGAAATGCCTTCTAGTTGGAATTACGAAGCCCACAAGGCTCAAGCCATTGCAGCTAGAAGTTATGCACTTGCAAACCTTGGCAAAAGAGGTTCACAAGGTTATGACTTAAAAGATACACCTGAAGACCAAGCCTATGGTGGCGCTACTAGCGAAAAACTTAATACAAATCGTGCAGTTAAAGATTCTGAAGGGATAGTAATTATTTATGACTTAAAAATAATTCCTGCCTACTATTCAGCCTCAGCAGGAGGACACACAAAAAATGCCAGTGAAGTTTGGACAAGAGATTTACCTTATATAAAATCAGTACCCTCTTACGATAGTGGCATAAAGAAAAACGGTCATGGCATAGGAATGTCACAACATGGTGCCAATAATCTTGCAAATAACGGATATAACTCTTACCAAATTCTTAGATATTTTTATAAAAATATTAAATTTGCTCGTATCAAGCAAGACTATTATAAATAGACGGTTTCCTTAATTTTTTTTAACATTTGCATGTTTTTTAAAAAAAATACTTGCAAATCAAATAGGAATGGCTATAATAGATTTATACATGACACAAAACCTAGATTTTATATAGCTCATGGCTGTATCAATTCTAAAAAATGACAAGTTCATTAAATTTTGGGGTGTCATCTGTTCAATACATAAGGAGGAAAAAATGAACAAAGAAGAATTAGTAAAAGAAGTTGCAAAAAAATCTAAATTATCACAAAAAGCAGTTGCTGACGTATTAGCAGCTACATTAGAAACTGTTGAAAAAACAGTTGCTAAAGGTAAAAAAGTTACTTTAGTTGGTTTCGGTACTTTCGAACCACGTAAAAGAGCAGCTAGAATGGGTAGAAACCCTCAAACTGGTAAAGAATTAAAAATCGCTGCTAAAACTGTACCAGCTTTCTCAGCAGGTAAAAAATTCAAAGAATTAGTAAAATAGTTCTTTTAAAAAATTTAAGATAAAGGCTTAATGTCTTATGCTCATAGAGCTTTATAATTAGGTCTTTAAAACAATCTTAGACCTCTGAAAATTCAGAGGTCTTTTTTATTCTTTAGTTAAAAATGTCAAAAATTTATCACCATATTTTTTTTGCTTTAGCATGTTAAAACCTTGTATTTCAACATCTTCTGGATGTTCAACAATACAAATATAAAAATCAGGAATTATTTCTAAAGTTTTTTCATAAACACCTGCATAATACGGAGGGTCAATATAGACAACATCATAAAATTTATCTGTTTTAAATTTTAGAGTATCCATGTTGTACAAATCAGGTTTTACACCCAATGTCAAATAGTTTTTCTTTATAATATTTGCAATACGTCTATCTTTTTCAATAACAGTAGCAGATTTAAACCCTCTTGAAATAGCTTCTAGCCCCATAACACCAGAACCACCATACATATCAAGAAAAGATGAGTTTTCAAAATCAACGTAGGATTGAAGCACATTAAACACTGCCATTCTGACTTTAGAAAGAGTTGGTCTTACTAAATCTGTTTCTGGAGCTATAATTTTTTTTCCTTTAAATTTTCCTGCTGTTATATTCATTATCCTGCTCCGTTTATTGCAAAATAAACATCTTTCAAACGCTTTTTACTAATATGTGTATAAAGTTGAGTGGTAGAAACATCGCTGTGACCTAAAAGTTCTTGTACAACTCTCAAATCTGCACCATTTTCTAACAAATGTGTTGCGAAGCTATGTCGCATTGTATGTGGTGAAATATTCTTATGAAATTTTTCTCCCAATTTGTGGATAAAATTATAAATATCTTGTCTTGTAACAAAACGCCCTTCATTGTTTACCAAGAAATTCTTTGTATCAAGTCTAAATTTTTTGAGAATAAAATCTCTAATCTTTAAATAATCCTCAATCGCACTTGCCGAAACATTATTAAAAGGAACAATTCTTTCTTTTGAACCTTTACCTCTTGCAACAAGATATTTTTGACTCAAATCAAAACTGTTTGTTTTTAAATCAACAAGCTCACTCACACGAAGACCTGAACCATACAAAAGTTCTAATTCAACTCTTTCTAATGGATTTAAATCTTCTGCAAGCATTTTTTTTATTTCTTCAACAGATAAGATTTTTGGCAATCTTTGGGGAAGTTTTGGCATTTCTATCGTATCTATTGGATTTGAAGTTATTTTTTCATTTGCACTTAACCATTTATAATATCCCCTTAAAGATGCTATCTTTCGAGAAATACTCGTTGGGTTATAATGATTTTCATGCAAATCTCTCAAATAAGTATTCACCATTAATCTAGTAATATTTTTTTCATCCACAGAAAATTTTGCAAAACAAAATTCAATAAATGCCTCTAAATCCCTTCTATAAGCATCTATTGTATTTTGAGAAAGACCTCTTTCTACATCAAGAAAGTCTAAATATTCTGATAAATCTTGAATACTCATACCTAAATTATAATATTTTTTCAAATTAAATTAATAATATAAATAGCCGAATTTTATAAATTATCCCTCGGATGAGAAGCTTCATAAACATCTTGCAAGTGTTTTGTGCTGATATGAGTATAAATTTGGGTATTTGAAATACTAGCGTGCCCCAAAAGTTCTTGTACAACCCTCAAATCTGCTCCATTTTCAATTAGTTTTGTTGCAAAGCTATGTCTAAACATGTGTGGAGTAACTTTTTTGGGCAATTGAATATTATCAACAACTGTTTTTATAGCATTTCTTACGGTTTTATTTTGAAGTCTATATCCAGTATTATTAATAAAAACTGGTGTACTCTCTGTTATTTCTTCTAGCTTAAAACCTTTTGCAACAATTAAAGGTCTAGCATTTTCAATATATCTTTTCAAATAAGTTTTTGCCCTATCAGTCACAAGAACAATTCTTTCTTTTGCGCCTTTACCAAAAACTCTAATTTCGTTATTATCGAGATTTAAGTCCCCAAAATTAAGCCCACTCAATTCACTAATACGCATGCCTGTAGCCCAAAGAAGTTCTAAAATTGCCTTATTTCTATAACCTGCTGGCGTATCCATTTTTACGTTATTCAAAATCTTTTCCATTTCTTGTGGAGTTAAAAATTTTGGCAACGATTTCGGTCTTTTTGGAGAATTCAAATTACTTGCAGGATTAATCTCCATAATTTTTTCTCTATATAAAAACTTATAAAATGTTCTAACAGACGCTAATTTTCTAGCGACGGTAGTTTTTTTATAATCAAATTTTTGAATAAAATAAAGATATTCTCTAAGTTTTGTATAATTAACAGAAGTGCATGGAATATCTTTTAACCAAATCAAAAATGTCAATAAGTCAGAAGTGTACGCTTTTAGAGTGTGTTCAGAAAAGTTTTTCTCAACAATCAAATATGTCTTAAACATTTCAAGATATTGCTTAGAAGATTCTAAAAGTGCCATAGCCCCTCTATGTTGATTTTTTCACGTTATTATTATACAATATTTACAATATTTTATAAAAAATTTTACAAAAAATAACGGAAGAATTAATATGAAAAGAAATCTTATACTAGCATTAGCAACAACAGTAATATTGAGCAATTCAGCTAATTCAGCACCTGCTCAAAAAAAACAAACACCTGCTCCAAAAATAACAGCAAAGGTTGAAACAAACAATTACAATGTAAATAATGCCGTAATTAAAATGATTGAATATGGTAATTATGCTAATGCTGAGGCTAAGATTAATTCTTTACTTAAAGCAAACCCTAATAATATTAACGCTAAAAGCTTAAAATTAGTTTTGAACGTTAAAAAGAAAAATTTAAATGCAACACAACAAGAACTTAATAAAATGCTAAAAGTATATCCTCAAAATGCTGATTTGCATTATGCTCAAGGCTTATTGTATTTAGCCAGATTAAATTCTTCCAACATGGATTATCAAGCAAACAAAAAAGATTTAATTACTTCTGCAAAGGAACAATTCACTGTTGCAACTCTTTTAAATCAAGGACACTTTGCAGCATTCAACGCAATGGGTGTTTGCGAACTTAAATTAAATAATATTGATAAAGCAAAAGAATTGTTTTTGAAATCTGTTTCTATTGATTCTCAATATGCAACAGCAATTGATAACTTAGGAACAATTGATTATTTAAATAATGATTTGAACGAAGCAGAATTAAAATTCAAAAAATCTATTAAATTAAATCCTCACAACACATCAGCATATTTCCATTTAGCACAATTAGCTAACAAAAGACAAGATTATTCACAAGCACTAACTTATTTAAACAATGCTCTTTGTATCAATTCAAATTCTTCTGCGATTTATAATCTTTTTGGAGAAATTTATAGAAATCAAGGTAACGAAGCAGCAGCAATTCAAGCTTTCAGAAAAGCAAGTGCTATCGCTCCTGAAAATATCCAACCATATTTGAATTTAGCAGAAATCTATGAAAAACGTTCTGATAGTGAATTTGCTATTGAACAATTAAAAACAGTTTCTGTTACTAATCCAAATCTTTATGATGCAAAATTAAAAATTGCAGATATTAGTTATTCTGCTGGTAAATATGATCAAGCTTTAAAATATTATTCTTCACTTGTTGGTGTAAAAAAATACAACAATGAAGCACTAAAAGGTGTTTCTAATACATATTTTGAATTAGCAAAAGTTGCAGCTTCAAAAAACATTATCGGCTCAACTCAAAACTTTGTAAAAGCCCTAGATAACGTTAACAAAGCAATAAAAGCAAATCCTCAAGATTTAGAATTATATTTAGCAAAAATCAAATTAATGAATGTAGCTAATCAAAAATACAATCAACAAGATTTGTTATCACAACTTGTTAATTTCCCTGTAAGAAATACAAACGATATGGTTACAAAAGGTGAAGCTTACTTCGTTTTAGACGATATTTACCACTCAAACGAAATGTTTGAACTTGCTATAAATAGTACAAAAACTCTTAAAGACGATTTGTATTTAGGTGAAATCTTAACATACCACAAACACTATGTTCCAGCTAAAAAAGCTTTAACAAAAGCACTATCAAAAGATGTTGATAATAAAATTGCATTAAGTAACTTTGAATATATTTTAAAAACAGAGAATCGTTCAAAAGCTATGTTAAAAGATGCAAATGTATTTTTTGAAAAGAAAAACTATATTTTAGCAAGAGAATATGCAATCAGAGCATTGAATTTCAACCCTGCAAACACAGATGCCATATTGCTTTTAGCTAAAACTTGTGAAAAAGATAAAAATTACTACGACGCAATTTATAACTACAAAAAATATAATTCTTACCAAACTACAAAACGTGAAGTAAGAAAAATAAATAGAAAAATTAAAAGATTAGAAAAAAAATTAAGATAATAAAATGAAAAAATCTTTAGACGGCAAATTTTTAATAAGTGCAGCAAAACTATCTCAATGTCCTGATTACAGCTTACCTGAGATAGCATTAATTGGTCGTTCAAATGTTGGTAAATCCTCTTTTATAAATGGACTTGCTAACAACAAAAAGCTTGCTAAAACTTCCAACACTCCAGGCAAAACAAGATTAATAAATTTTTTCAACTTTTCGAATAAATTTATTATAACAGACCTTCCTGGATATGGTTATGCAAGAGTTTCACAAGGAATGAAGGATGATTGGCAAAAGAACCTTGAACAATATTTATTAAAAAGAGAACAAATCGTTAAACTTGTACAATTTGTTGATGCTCGTCATGAAATTCAAAAAAATGATTACCAAATGCGTGAATGGATTAACCACCATGGACTTGATACAATAACTGTTTTATCAAAAGTTGATTTAGTTAAACAAAACGATTTAAATAGAAGAATACAAGAAGTTAAAAAGGACTTTGGGCCAGAAGTTTTACTATTTACAGCCAAAAACAATAGATACAACGAAGAAGTTATAAAATATATATTTGATAATATCCTCTGTTTAGATGATGAAAATTAATATACCCATCTGTTAAAATGAGATTATTAGAGATTAGGATAACTTTACGGGGGAAAGTGTAAAATGGCTTTAAGTATCAGTAATCCAATAATCAGACCTAATGAGGATTTTTATCCACAAAACAATGGCGAAATTTCTGATTCATTAACACAAAATTGGACAGAACAAGCAATTGAATGTTACAAACTAAAATGTGATTGCTCACAATGTTCATTATCATCAGGAAATTATTCATTTGTTTGTCAAATGCCAAAGGTTATTAAATTATTGGTAAAATTAGTTGGACAACCTATCGAAAAATAATTTTTAGCTTGAAAGTTTGTCTATTAATATATGAGCTGCTGTCAAGATTGGATCAATGCTTGTCGAAACAGCAGGTGCGTATGTTATGTCTGTATTAACGAATTCATCTATCGTTGAACCTTTTAGTAGTGCCATGGTTAAGGCATTAACCCTCTTATCTGCATCACCAAATCCAACACTTTGAACACCTAAAACTTTTCTTGTTTTTTTATCAGCAAGAAGTTTTATAGTTATAGATTTCACATCTGGCACATATTTTGACTTGTCTAAGGTTGTTAATAAAACAGAAACAACATCAAATCCGACATCTCTTGCCCTAACTTCTGACAAACCAGTTTTCGACATAGAATAATCAAAATATTTTACAACCGAAGAGCCCAAAACACCTTCAAAAACTTCATCTTCAAAACCTGCAATGTTTAGAGCACAAACTCTTCCCTCTTTATTTGCAGTTGAACCTAGTGGAATATATTCCCATTGTTTTGATACAATATTGAATTTTTCAACACAATCCCCTACTGCCCAAATATCTTCAATATTTGTACGCATTTTATTATCAACACTTATCGCACCAGTCTTTCCAATTTCTATCCCTGCATCTTTTGCAAGTTTTACACAAGGCTTTACACCAGCTGCAATAACTACTATATCAGTATAAAAATGTTTTCCTTTTTTAGTAAAAACTTCTATCTTTTCATCAGATTTTTTTAAAGATGTTACCGTATCAGACGTTATTATTTTTGTGTACAAAGGCTGTATAATTTTTATATTGTCTTGAATAATATTCGAAATATCTTTATCATAAAATTTCATCAAATGCGTATTTGCTTCAACAATTGTTGTTGTTACAGATTGTTTTATAAAACTTTCCATCAATTCAACACCAATATAGTTTCCACCCACAATCAACGCATTTTCACTTTCTAATAATCTCTTTTTAATATTTCGAGCATCTACCATGTTTCTTAACGTA
Source organism: uncultured Candidatus Melainabacteria bacterium (assembly GCA_934693165.1). Taxonomy (GTDB): domain Bacteria; phylum Cyanobacteriota; class Vampirovibrionia; order Gastranaerophilales; family Gastranaerophilaceae; genus UBA791. Next base: position 95,927 of record CAKUUX010000001.1, on the reverse strand, counting down.
TAAACATGCTCAATATCAGCACCAGAAATCTTTGGAATAAAAGGTTCAGCACCTGTCGCAATAACTAATTTATCATAGGTTTCATAAAATTCCACATCATCTTTTAAATTTTTAATCAAAACTTTTTTTTTATTAGGTAAAATCTGAAGAACTTCGTGGAAATTTTTGACATGTATTCCCTTTTGCTCAAATTCATCAATAGTTCTTATAATTAATTTATCTAAATCACGAATAGACCCACCAATGTAAAAAGGAAAACCACATGCCGAATAAGAAACGTATTGCTCTTTTGTATAAATTGTTATGTCATATTCAGGCTTTAAATGTTTAAGTTTAGCTGCAGCTTTTGAACCACCTGCAACACCACCAATTATAATTACTTTTGTCATAATAAGTTTTTAAACTTATCGAATAAATTTTACTATTAGACAACAGAATAAAAAAGGATATGACTTTCGCCATATCCTTTTCAAATATTTAATTGCTTTTAGCTAAAACATTCTATTTTTTATAGATGATTGATAATTCATCACCAGGGTTTAATGCTGAATCGTTGATTGAAGAAGGTAAGATAACATATCTAACTTCATCACCTAATTCATAAAGAACACCAAATGTACCAGATACTGCTAATTTAGCTGTATCAGCTACGAAGTAACCTAAAGTTACGAATGATTTACCAACATTTCTTAAACCAGCCATTGGTTGTAATGATAATGTGTTAGCAACAGCGTTAGACCAGTTTTCACCATATCTTTCACCGTCGTTAGCAATATTCATAGCTTCTGTAGCAATTGTTCTACCTGCTGTACCACCAACTCTTGCGATTGCAGAAACTGGAGTAGCAAGAACTCTAGCTACAACGTTTGTTGTTTTAGCTTCATTAACAGCTGCTCTTGAAACTTTTGGGAAGTCAGCTGATACTTTACCATTTTTGATTGTGTTGAATTTAACTTTAACATAACCAGGATTTTTGATACCAGGTCTTGAAACTTCAACAACTTCACCAATTACTTTAGAACCTGCAGCAAATTCTGTATTGTTTACTGTAGCAGCTTCTAATGTTTCAGCGTAAACTGTTTCACCGATATTGATGTGTCTAGCATCAACTCTTTCTTTAATTTTAACTCTTACTGTTGAAGTGTTAGCACAGTCAGAAACAAAATCTTTGTTGTAGTATTTGCTATGGCTTAATGTAACAACTAATTTTTGTAATTGTTCAGTTGTTAAATATTTGTTATTAGCAACTGATTGTAAATCTGGAAGATTATCTAAGATACCAGCTTCCATAACTTTTACAGTTGGAGCAGTAGCCCAAGCTGGAACTTCTTTCATTTCGTATTTGTTAGCTAATTTACCAACAACTGTATTTTTTGGTTCATTTGTTAACAATTGAGCTAATGTAGCAAATACTTCAGCTTTAGTAATTTTTTGGTTTGGTCTGAATTTTTTATCAGGGTAACCAATCATTACGTTTGCAGCTAAAGCTTTGTAGATGTGTGATTGTAATTTGTGACCAGCAACATCTTTGTAAGTATATTTGTTTTTAGCAGGTGTTTTTAAACCTAAAGCTTGTGATAAAGCATGAGCCATTTCTGAACGTAAAGCTGGAGCTTTAAAGTTGAAAGCTTTACCATAAATAGCAGCTAAATCTTCTGCTAATGCGTTAGCTTCTGCATCAAGTAAAACATTTTCTTTACCTTGAATTGCTTCGTTTGCAGCAGCCATCATTTTGTCACCAACAATATAAACACCACGAGTTGCTTGTGTTTCAACAGCTGATGAGTTAAACATTGTTGGGTGAGCATAAGCTTCTACGTTTGCTGTTTCGCAAGCCATAGCAGCTGAAGAAGCCATTGCTAACACAGATAATGTTAATAATGATTTTGATAATTTCATTTTTCTCTCCTTTTGCTATTCTAATGAGACTATATTTCTTTTCTATTAGTCTCTATTATTATACCAAAAGATATTATTTCAACCAGTTTTTAATAAAATTTAACCTTTTATATTTAAGTGTTATAATTAAATCTATGGATATTAATACAGAGAAAAAATTAGTAGCAACAACATCAATAATTTCAAACGCAATAATAATTATACTTAAGTTTATTGCCGGATTTATTTCTGGAAGTATAAGTATTATTTCAGAAGCAGTTCACTCTTTTAGTGACTTTTTAGCTTCTATACTAACATTTTTTGCCGTATCACGCTCAAGCGAACCTGCAGACAAGGAACATCCTTTTGGGCATGGAAAATATGAAGATATGTCTGGATTTATAGAAGGCTTATTAATTGTACTTGCCTCTGTTTATATCGTGTACGAAGCCTCTAAAAAACTTATTTTTGGTTACCACGCAGAAATTGAATCAGAACTTTGTATTTTTGTCATGACTTTTGCAGTTTTGGCAAATATAATAGTTAGCAAATGTTTATTCTTTGTCGCAAAAAAATCAAATTCGGTATCACTTTATGCAGATGCAGAACATTTAAGAACAGATGTTTTTTCTTCACTTGGAGTGCTTTTGGGCTTAATTGCGATAAAAATCACAGGTCTTACAATTCTCGATCCAATTATTGCTATAATCGTTGCAGGTATTATCTTTAAGGCAGGTTATACAATAATGAAACAAACTCTAAATAACCTTCTTGAAGGTTCAATTTCTAAAAACGAAATGGAAGAAATAACAAAAATATTAGACACTTTTCAGAATATAAAAGGTTACAAAGACCTAAAAGCAAGAAACATAGGTCCAATGATAAAAATGGAACTAACAGTTTTATTTGACAATGATATGAAAATTTACGATTGCCATAAAATTTGTGATGAGATTGAACACGCTATAACAAGTAAAATAGGCAACATATCAATAATAATTCACTCCGAACCAGAGCATGCAAAAAACATTTCTATGGGAAATTATTCACGATAAAAAAATTCAATCGTGACAAAAATCACTTTGTTAAGGCTTGTAAATACTGGAAAACGATTAAGGGTTGACAAAAACACTTAATATTTTTTATACTGTTGCTATCAGGAAATAAATCACGATTACCCACTAAAAAAAGGAGAAATAAAAAAATGCCAAAAACAACAACAAAGAAGACAGCAACTAAAAAGTCTTCAAAAAAACAAGATGCTGTTGAAAAATTAGAAAAAGCATATAATGCTTCTAATTTAGTAGATAGTGTTGAAGCATTTGAGGCTCTAATTGATAGAGTACACAAAGCTCAAGAAGAATATTCACACTATTCTCAAGAACAAGTTGATAAAATCTTCAAAGCAGCTGCTACAGCAGCAGACAAAGCTCGTATTCCTCTAGCTAGAATGGCTAAAGAAGAAACTGGTATGGGCGTTTTAGAAGATAAAATTATCAAAAACCACTTCGCTTCAGAATACATTTATAACAAACACAAAAACGTTAAAACTTGTGGTGTTATCAAAGAAGATAAAGCAAATGGTACAAAAATCGTAGCAGAACCTTTAGGTGTTTTAGCAGGTATCATTCCTACAACAAACCCAACTTCAACTGCAATTTTCAAATCATTAATTGCTTTAAAAACAAGAAACGCAATCATCTTCTCACCACACCCAAGAGCAACAAAATCAACAATTGCAGCAGCTAAATTAGTTTTAGATGCAGCAGTTAAAGCTGGTGCTCCAAAAGATATCATCGGTTGGATTGACGTTCCATCAATCGAATTATCAAGTGCATTGATGAAACACCCTAAAATTGATTGTATCTTAGCAACAGGTGGTCCAGGAATGGTTAAAGCAGCTTATTCATCAGGTAACCCAGCATTAGGTGTAGGTCCTGGTAATACATCTGCAGTAATTGACGAAACAGCTGATATTAAAATGGCTGTATCTTCAATCCTTATGTCAAAAACATTCGATAACGGTATGATTTGTGCATCAGAACAATCAGTAGTAGTTGTTGAAGATGTTTACGAAGAAGTTAAAAAAGAATTCTTATACAGAGGTGCTTACCTTGTAAACAAAGCAGAACAAAAGAAAATGGTAGACTTACCATTTATCGATCCTGCTAGAGGAACAGCTCACCCTGCAATCGTTGGTCAATCAGCACACAAAATCGCTGAATTATCAGGTTTCAAAACTCCAGAAGATGCAAAAATTCTTTTAGTTGAAAGACCAGAAGTTGACTGGAACGATCCATTCTCAAGAGAAAAATTATCTCCAATCTTAGCTATGTACAAAGCTAAAGATTACGAACAAGCTGCTGAAATGGCTTACGAATTAGTAAGCAAAGGTGGCGCAGGTCACACATCAGTATTGTACACAGACGAAAGAAAGAGCGATAGAATCAACGCATACGCTGAAAAAATGCCTACTTGCCGTGTATTAATCAACTCTCCATCATCTCAAGGTGGTATTGGTGATTTATTCAACTTCAAATTAGAACCATCATTAACATTAGGTTGTGGTTCTTGGGGTGGCAACGCTGTTTCAGGTAACGTAGGTGTTGAACACTTATTAAACTATAAGACTGTAGCTGAAAGGAGAGAAAATATGTTATGGTTTAAGGCTCCATCAAAAATTTACTTCAAGAGAGGTGCTACTGATTTAGCATTAAGAGAACTTCAAGGTAAAAAACGTGCCTTTATCGTAACAGATAGTTTCTTATACAACTCAGGTGCAGTAAACAAAATTACTAACGTTTTAGATGAAATTGGTATTGAACACCAAGTATTCTTCGACGTTAAACCAGATCCAACATTGTCAACAATTAACCAAGCAATGTCTATCTTAAAACCATTTGAACCAGATGTAATTATTTCATTAGGTGGTGGTTCTCCAATGGACGCAGCTAAAATTATGTGGTTAATGTATGAACAACCTGACACAGTATTCGAAGATATTTCTATGAGATTCATGGATATTAGAAAGAGAATCTGTCAATTACCAGAATTAGGTAAAAAAGCAACAATGGTTGCAATTCCAACAACATCAGGTACTGGTTCAGAAGTAACACCATTCGCTATCATCACAGATGACGAAACTCACGTTAAATACGCAATCGCTGATTACGCATTAACACCAAACATGGCAATTATCGACCCTAACTTCGTTGATGGTATGCCAAAAGGTTTAACTTCTGCATCTGGTATTGACGCATTAGTTCACGCAATTGAAGCTTACGTTTCTTGTATGGCAACAAACTTTACTAATTCAAATGCTTTAGAAGCTTCAAAATTAGTATTTAAATACTTGGAAAGAAGTTACAATGAAGGTGCTAACGATCCTATCGCAAGAGAAAAAATGCACTATGCAGCAACAATTGCTGGTATGGCATTCGCTAACTCATTCTTAGGATTATGTCACTCAATGGCTCACAAACTTGGTGCTATGTACCACGTTCCACACGGTGTAGCTAACGCATTGTTAATCAGACAAGTAATTAAATACAATGCTTCTGATGCTCCACACAAACAAGCAATCTTCCCACAATATAAATATCCTTGTGCGAAGGCTAAATACGGTCAAATTGCTGATGAATTACAATTAGGTGGTAAAAATGATGACGAAAAAGTTAAATTATTAATTAAAGCAATTGATAGATTAATGAAAGCTATCAACTTACCAAATTCTATTGAAGAATTCATCACAAAAGCTGGCTTCACTAAAGAATACTGGAATGAACACTTAGACGAGTTAGTTGAATTAGCATTCGACGATCAATGTACAGGTGCTAACCCAGCATATCCATTGATGTCAGATATTAAACAAATCTATATCGACGCATTTAACGGTGTTGTATAGTTAATAACTTAAAAAACTCCAAGCCGACATTTTGTCGGTTTGGGGTTTTTATAGAAAAATCCTTATCGAAAATAACAACAAAAATAGGACAAAATGAAAACAAAATTAACAGACAAAGTAATAAATAGATTAACTCTTTATCATTGTATTTTAGTTGAGTACAATGAAAAAGGCATTGAATTCATTTCTAGTCCTCAAATCGGTTCAAGACTTAATGTTGATGATTCTCAAGTTAGAAAAGATATAAAATTCTTAAATAACGTTGGTAAATGCAAAGTTGGATACTCTGTAAAAGAATTAAAAGATTCTATAGAACACACATTAGGTTTCAAAAAAGTAAAAGACGTATTTATTGTTGGTGCAGGTAACTTGGGTATGGCACTTGCAAAATACGACAATTTTGAAAATTATGGTTTAAATATACTAGCCCTATTTGATAATGACCCATTAAAAGTTGGTAATTCAATAAAAGGAAAAGAAATTTTCCATGTTTCAAAATTACCAAATTTAGCAGAAAGATTAAAAGTAAACATTGCAATTTTAACAGTTCCTAGAGAATTTGCGAATGACACAGCATTATACCTTGCAAATTCTGGAATAAAATACATTTGGAACTTTACACCAAGCGTTTTAGATGTTCCTGAAGGCATAAAAGTTTGGAACGAAAACTTAATAGGAAACTTTTTACAATTCACCAACAATGATGATGAGGTTTAAAAATGACTACAGAAATTAAGATATGCATGGGAAGCGCTTGTTTCGCAAGAGGAAATTCTCAAAACGTAGAAACTATTGAGAATTATATAAAAGAAAATGGTTTAGATGCAAAAATTGAACTTGTTGGCTCTCATTGCGAAGGAAAATGTGCAGATGGCCCTAATTTGTACATTGACGGAAAACATTATTCTAACGTTACTCCAGAAGTATTAAACTCATTATTGAAAGGTTTATCATAAATGACATATCCAGTTTATACATTAAAAAATGAATGCCATGACTGTTATAAATGTGTAAGAGAATGCCATATTAAAGCTATTAAATTTCAAGACGGCAGTGCCTCTGTAATCAAAGATAAATGTATCGCTTGTGGACACTGTGTAAAGGTTTGTCCTTCTGGTGCTAAAAAAGTTAGAAGTGATATTGATAAAGTTAAAACTCTGATAACAGCTCAAAAACAAGTATATGTATCACTTGCTCCAAGTTGGTCAGGTATTTATGACCTAACACAACAACAAATGGTTGCAGTGCTTAAAAAACTGGGTTTTTATGCAGTGAGTGAAACAGCTTTAGGTGCTCAACAAGTTTCAATTAAAACAGCAGAAATGCTTAATGAAGGCGAAAACGGATTATATATTTCAAGCGCATGCCCTGTAATTGTCGACTATATAAGATATTACAAACCTGAACTTGCAAAATATATTACACCCGTTGCATCACCAGCTTTAACTCACGCCAAAATGTTGAAGGAAAAATACGGTGATAATATCAGTATTGTATTTATTGGACCTTGTATCGGAAAGAAAAACGAAGCCGATTCAAACCCTGATTTTATTGATGTAGCTTTAACTTTTGAAGAATTAAACTACTGGATAAGTGAAGAATTTATCAACATAAACGAAATTGAAGTAAAATCTAGCGATAAATTCGTTCCAGAAGAAGCTTTTGAAGGGGCATTATACCCAATTGAAGGTGGAATGATTGATACGATTAAAGAAGTTGGAATAAATGATGATATATCACTTGTTAAAATCAGTGGATTAGAAACCTTCGATAAAACAATGGAAGGCTTAAACATTAACTCTATTAACAATAAAATTTTTGTAGAAGCCCTATCTTGTGAAACAGGTTGTATAAATGGACCTTGTATTTCTAGCAAAAAGGCTGGACTTGCTATCACGACAGATATTTTATCTAAAATAAAACATAGGGATGAAATTCCTAAGATAGCTGAAACAGTTTTTGAAAAAGAATATGTAAGCAAACCAGTTATCGAAGATGACGTTAAATTCGCAGACATAACAAATGCATTGAAAAAAATTGGTAAACATACGCCAGATGACGAATTAAACTGTGGTGGATGTGGATATTCAACATGTAGAGATATGGCAAAAGCGCTTGTTAAGGGTGACGCCGAACCTTCAATGTGTATTTCTTATATGCGAAAAATTGCAATGCGAAAAGCAGCAGCAATGCTTAGATGCATGCCATCAGCCATTGTTATGGTAGATAAAGATTTGAACATTGTAGAAGCAAACGACGCTTTTATGAAAATGTTCTGTGGCGATATGTACGAAATTTTTGCCTCAAGAAAAGAAGGTTTATCGGGTGCATCAATTGATAGAATAATCTCTTTTAGCGATATTTTCAGCCAATTACTAAAATCTGGTGGGGATATTCATAAATCGCATTACCAAGTTAAAAACAAATTATATGATATAAACGCTTTTACAATTGAAGACGGCGAAATCGTAGGTGCAGTAATAACTGATGTAACAAAAGCCGAAATTGATAGAGAAAAAATTGCAACAAAAGCAAGAGAAGTTATTAAAAAGAACATCACAAAAGTTCAAGAAATAGCATGTTTATTGGGTGAACACATGGTTGAAACGGAAGTTCTTCTAAATTCTATTGCAGAAGACTATTCTAACGATAATTCTGATGACGACGGAGAAGAATTGTAATGTTTATCGACATCGACGTTGCGCAAGAAAAAAAATATAACCAAAACACTTTTGGGGATTATTTCACTTCAAAACGTTTTACTGATTCAGGAAGACTTTTGGCAGTACTTTCTGACGGATTAGGAAGTGGAATAAAAGCCAATATTTTAGCTTGCATGACATCAACAATGTTACTTAAATTTATGGAAGAAGGAACAAGCATTAAAAAAGCATGTGAAACAGTTATGAACTCTCTTCCAGTATGTCAGGTTAGAAAAATAAGTTACTCAACTTTTTCAGCGCTTGATTGCAATGAAGATGGAAACGCAAAAATTGTAGAAGAAGGAAATCCACAATTTTTATGGATAAGAAACGGCGAAGTTTTAGAACCAGAATTTGAAATTCTTACATCAAAAGAATTTCCAAATAGACACATGCATATTTATCATTTAAAAATGCAAACAAATGATAGATTAGTATTTTGCTCAGACGGCGTAACTCAAGCAGCATTAGGAACAAAAGACCTAAGACTTGGATTACGACGAGAAGGTTTAATTGAAATTGTAAAAAAAGAATTAGAGAAAGAACCTAATATTTCTAGCTCAAACTTAGCAAAAAGAATTGTAAAACAAGCTATTCTGAAAGAACCTGATAGAAAAGCAAAAGACGATATATCAGCAGTTTGTGTTTATTATAGAGAACCAAGAAACGCCGTAGTATTTACAGGTCCACCATATCATCAGGCAAAAGATAAGTTCTATGCTCAAGCCCTAATGGATTTCAATGGCAAAAAAGCTATTTCTGGGGGAACAACAGCAAATTTAGTTTCAAGAGAATTAAATATTCCTATCAAAACTAATATTAACTTGAGCGTTGGAAAACTTCCTGCAATATCTTATATGGAAGGAATAGACCTAGTAACAGAAGGTATCTTAACCTTAACAAAAGCATGTGAATACCTTGATACAGGCGAATTTCAGGATGATGCAGCAGGTGCTCTTGTAAAATTTATGTTAGATACAGATTGCATAACCTTTATGGTTGGTGCAAAATTAAATCAGGCACATTACGACCCCAATTTACCTATTGAAATTGAAATTCGTAAAAATGTCATAAAAAAGATTTCAGACATTCTGGAAAATAAATATTTTAAAAAAGTAATAATACAGTACATGTAAGGAGAAAATATGGAAAAGATTAAAGTTGACGTATGCTTAGGAACAACGTGTTTTGTAATGGGTGGCTCTCATTTGCAAGAATTAATAGACATCGTACCAAGAAAATATGGAGATAAAGTTGAAATAAACGGAAGTACATGCTTAGAAATGTGTTCAAAAAATACAGAATATTCAAAAGCTCCTTATGTACGAGTAAATGACGAAATAATTTCTGAAGCTACAACTGAAAAAGTTTTAGAAAAAATTAATGAAATTTTAAATAAATAATAGTATAATTTTGTATGTAAATTTTAAGGTATGGAAGACAGGAAAATGAATAATAACGCACAATCAATACATTTAAAAAAAGAAATTTTAATTAGACTTGTAAAAGCATTCTTTTCAGAAGATTTTGCAGAAAATACAAGACTAATCCCCTATGATATGAGACCAAAAGGAGCTGAAGTTCCTTATAGATGTTGTATCTATAAAGAAAGAGCAATTCTTAAAGATAGAGCAATTGCAGGACTTGGTTTCCAAATTGAAGAAGATGATGAAAGAAAATCACTTCACACTTATGCAAAAGAAGCTTTAAAAAGAACAGAATTAGATAATAGAAATTTGACAGTATTACAAGCAGCTTGCAAAGGTTGTGTACCTAGTCAAATTCACGTAACAGATTTATGCCAAGGCTGTGTTGCAAGACCTTGCGAAAAAACATGTAAGTTTGGTGCTATTTCAATCGTAGACGGCAAATCTCACATCGATACAACAAAATGCAAAAAATGTAAAATGTGTATGAATGCATGCCCATATAGTGCAATAGTACAAACAACTGTTCCATGTGAAGCAGCATGTCCTGTTGGTGCTATTTCAAAAGACGAAACTGGTTTTGCAAGTATCGATTTTGAAAAATGTATTAGCTGTGGTAAATGTATTGCAGCATGCCCATTTGGCGCAGTACACGAAAAGAGTCAATTAATTGATATCTTAAAAGCAATTAAATCTGATAAAAAAGTTGTAGCAATGATTGCACCATCAATCGTTGGACAATTCCCAGGGACACTTTATCAATTAAAAACAGCTATAGTAAAAGCTGGATTTGATGATGTTATTGAAGTAGCACAAGGGGCAGACATAACAACAAAAAATGAAGCTGCAGAATTTAAAGAAAGAATGGAAGAAGGCGCAAGCTTTATGACAACTTCTTGTTGTGCAGCTTACAACAACCTTGTTGCAAAGCATTTACCAGAAATTAAACCTTTTGTTTCAACAACAAAAACACCTCTTTACTATACAGCAGAACTTGTTAAAAAAGCAGAACCTGAAACAATTGCAGTATTTGTAAGCCCATGTGTTGCAAAACGTTCAGAAGGTAAAGCAAATGACAACGTTGACTTTGTAATGAGCTACGAAGAACTTGGCGCATTATTCATTGGTCGACAAATCGACGTATTAAATTGCGAAGAAACACAATTTGAAACAACAAGTTCTAAACAAGGTAGAAACTTTGGTGTATCAGGTGGTGTTGCAAAAGCAGTACAATTCTTAGCACCTGATGCTAAACCATGTATTATTAATGGTTTAAACAAAGCTACAATCAAGGAACTTAAACAATATGCTACAAAAAACGAATGTCCAAATTGCAATATTGTAGAAGTTATGAGCTGTGAAAGTGGTTGTTGTGGTGGTAATGCAACAATTAACCAACCAAGAATCTCTGCAAAACAACTTAACCAACTTCTTGAAAACAGCGAAGACATTTCAGAATAAAATAAAGAAAAGGAACAATAAAAATGTTAAAAGCATCTGACGCTTTAGTAATAATGATTGACATGCAAGAAAAACTTGTAAATGCAACAAATGCACAAAACGAAGTTAAACAAGCAGAAAAAATCATTAAAACAGCAGAAATATTAAATATCCCAGTACTTGTAAGTGAACAATACCCAAAAGGTCTTGGTCAAACTTTAGCTGAACTTAAAAACGATAAACAAAAATATATTGAAAAGACGGCATTTTCTTTATTAAAAGAAGATGACGCACTTGATATGATAAGATTATTTCACAAAAAACAAATAGTCTTATTTGGTATTGAAACTCATATTTGTGTTTACCAAACAGCAATGGATTTAATCAAAAAAGGTTATGAAGTATATTTAATAAAAGATGCTTGCAAAAGTAGAAAAGAATATGATTACAACACAGGAATAGACTTAATGCGCCAAAATGGCATTAAGATTTCTTGTGTTGAAATCGCTCTATTTGAACTTTTGGAATCTTCTAAAAATCCTCATTTCAAAGAAGTTCAACAATTGATAAAATAAAGTAACATTGTTGAATTTTATAAAAATTTAAGGTAAAATATCTGCTATGAAAGATTGTATATTTTGTAAAATAGCAAATAAAGAAATTCCTAGTGAGTTCTTATATGAAAATGACTACTTATTTGTAATCAGAGATATTAATCCGAAAGCCCCTATTCATCTACTTGTTATCACAAAAGAACATGTAGCAAATTTAAATGAAATTGAAGATGAAAAACTTATGAGTGAAATCTTCAAAGGGATAAAAGCAGTTTGCAAAAAGATGAATATAGCTGAATATAAAACTGTTATTAACACAGGAAAATCTGCAGGGCAAGAAGTTTTCCACTTCCATGCTCATATTTTAGCTCAATAATGGTCACAATATAAAGGATTAAAAATGACAAATAAAGGTCAATATTATAGAGAATTAACGCCTTCAGGCTTTGGTATTGCAATAAAAATTAAGAGTGTTCTTTTTTCAGAACAATCTAAATACCAAAAAATTGAAATCATTGACACTGATTCTCAATTAGGTAAAATGCTTACGCTAAACGGTCTAATGTATGCAACAGAAGGTGATGAATATTATTACAGTGAAATGGTAACTCATGTTCCTCTTTTAAACCACAAATGTCCTAAAAACGTTTTAGTAATTGGTGGTGGAACAGGAACTACTGCAAAAGAAATTTTAAAACATGATACTATTGAAAAAGTTGTTATCGTTGACATTGACGAAATGGTTGTAAATACTTGCAGAAAATATTTACCATCAATCTCAAGTGGATTGGATGATCCTAGAGTTGAAGTATTGATTATGGATGCATTTGAATATATCAAGGACAAAAAAGACATGTTCGATGTAATCATTATTTGCACACCAACACCTCTTGGACCTGGGGTTGGAGAATTTACTAACCAATTCTATGACAACATCAAAGCTTCTATGAGAAAAAATGGTATTTTAGTTGTTCAGTCTGAATCACCTGTAACAAAGGATGAAGATTCATTATCATTATACAAACTCCTTTTAGAAGAATTCAATGTTGTTGAAGCATATTCTTCACCACTTCCAACATATCCTGGAGGATATTGGGTTTGGGCAATATGTTCGGACACATCTTACCCTGCAGAAGATATTGATGAAGATAGATGTGAAAAAATTTCTGAACAATGCAAACTTTATACTAAAAAATACCACGCAAAATGCTTTAAAACACCAACCTTGCTTGATGAATTAAAATAGATTTTCGTAGACAGTTATATCTCTTGAAGCAAGAGGTTTTGGAATAAAATCGACGTTATATCTTTCTGCAATCATTTTTATATTAGACGCTGCAGAACAGATGTAGATTTTTGTTTTGTAATATTGTTTTAAAAGTTGAATTTGTTGTATAAGCCACTCACCTGCATATAGAGGTTCAAAATCATACTCCATGTGCAAATCTGTTATGATTAAATCATAAGGATTAGAAGTCATTCCAAAAACCAAGTCATAAGCATCTCTAGCTGATAGAGCTGTATCAATTTCTATGTCTTTGTAATTACAAAGCAAGTTTTCTTTGTGATAAGAAACCCAACTTCTTGAATCATCAACTATTAGTACTTTTTTCATTATTTGTAATCCTTAAAATTTCATAGATATTCATTTTTTTAGCTTTACCACGAATTTGAACTTCTGAAATTTTAATAACATCAACATAACCTTTAACCTCGTCGTATGTTGAACTACTGATTAAGAAGTTAGTTTTGTAGATTTTATTATAACTTTCAAGACGAGAGGCTAAGTTAACAGTATCACCAATTACTGTATATTCAAGACGTTTTTCAGAACCAATATTACCAACGAAAGCATCACCAGTATTTATACCAACACCAATTTCAATTTTTGGTTTACCTTCATACAACCATTTTTCTTGTAATTGTTTAACCTTCTTAAGCATAGCATTTGCGCATAATACAGCATTTAGAGCATGGTTTTTGTCTTGGATAGGTTCACCAAAGATTGCCATTACAGCATCACCAATAAACTTGTTGATTACGCCATTGTATTTTGTAATTATAGGTTCAATTTCTGTAAAATATTCGTTCAAAATTAGTGAAATTTCTTCTGGAGTAAGCTTTTCACTCATAGATGTAAACCCTCTAATATCAGCAAATAAAACTGTAACATTAGAACGTTTTCCACCAAGAGATAAGTTATCAATATTGCTTACGACATTTCTCATAACGTCTTGAGAAATATATCTTCCCATTGCGTCTTTAATTTTATCTTTGTTTCTTGCTTCAAGAATAAATTTGTAAGAATAACCAAAAATCATTGTAATTAATTGAAGCGCAAGAGGAGTTATTACATTGATTGCAACATTAAATTTAAAAAATGTTATACAAATAGCAATGTATGCAACCATCATAAGAGCGATAATACCCAGTGACATAAACAATGAGTAATAAGTTACAATTAAGAAAGTCGCTAAGATTAAAATAACTTGTACGATAAAATCTTGTAAAATAGGAGTTGGAACAATAAATTCATCATACAGTAAATTATCTAAGTTTGTAGCCTGAATATCAACCCCAGGGTGTTTCGGATGAATTGGAGTTGGCAAAGCATCTTCCAATCCTAACGCTGCAGCCTTTGCATTTGCACCAACAAAAACAATTTTTCCATCGAATTCTTTTGGATCAATAACAGGTTTTTTACCTTTTTGAATATTATCCCAAGAGTCAACTATATCAATTGCAGAATATGTTTTTCTTGAATATTCTGATTGAGGCAATGTTTTATAAAAATGCATATAGTTAAACATTGCTGTGTATGATTGATTAACAGGGATTTTTAAATCGGTTTTATTATTTGTAATATATTTATCTGTTACAGTAAATTCTGTAATACCATTCAATTTGGCATACATTCTCAAACCTAATGATGGATATAATTTACCTTTGTATGATAATAATTGAGGAATTGTTCTTATATAGCCATCTCTATCAAGTTCGACATATACAGAACCAACATCTTTTGCAGCTTTGAAATATCCTTCTGGATACATTGATAAACTTTTAAATGGACTTCTCGCTTTTTGAGAACGTTCATCATTTATCTTTATTCCAAATTTTTCATCAAAAGCTTTGTCATACATATCACCAATGGTTTTATCAGAATAAGCTTTTATTAATGGAGCAAAACCAACAACTAATTTATTACTTTTTTCAACAGATTTGTAGAGTTCTAAATCGGCCTTAAAATTATCTTTATCAACAGAAGATAAAATTGAGTCAAAACCAATCAATTTAGCATTTGTATATTTGTCCAAATAATTAAACATTTTGGCATACATATCTCTTTTCCATGGCCAACGTTGTTTAGAAATTGATTTGTCATCAATAACTATAATAACTGTATCGCTATGACCAGCCTTGTCGGCTACTATGCCATTCATCATTACATTATAAAATTTTGGTTCAACAAAAAAGTTGAAAATAAAATACGTAATGAACATAAAAACTATAACAGCTATAAAAATTATTAGTGGTTTAAACTTTTTCATCATAACTCCGTTTATTTTATTTCATGATATAATAAATTTGAAAAAAAGGATACTACTATGGCAACAAATTTAATCGAATTATTAAAAGAAGAAAAACTTTACCCAATCATTAGATGTGCAGACCCACAAAAAACAAAAGATACTGCAAGAGCATTGATTGATGGTGGCGTAAAAATGTTAGAAATAACTCTTGAAAGCCCAGAAATTTATGATGCAATTCAAGAAATATCACAAGAAGCGATAGTTTGCGCAGGTGGTGTTATAACAGCACAACAAGCAACAAACGCTATTCAACATGGCGCAAAAATTATTTCTTCACCAATTTTCCAAATGAATATGGTTAAGATTTCAAAGAATGCACAAATTCCATTCATTGCAGGTACTTCAACAGCAAACGAAGCATACCAAGCATGGAAAGCAAGAGTTCCTTTAATTAAGATTTATCCAATCACAGCTCTTGGTGGACCTTTATACGTAGAAGATTTACTAAGACCAATGCCATTCTTAAATATTATGCCAATGGGAAACATCAAATTAGAAGAAGTTCCTGACTATATTAAAGCAGGAGCAACAGCTGTTGGTGTTGGTAGAAACTTGTATCAAGGTTTTAATTTCTCAGAAATTACTAATCGTACAAAAAATATAATGAAAGAATTAAAAGGCTAATCAAATGGCAAAAAAGGTTGTTATATCAGGGTATTACGGTAGCGATAATTTTGGCGACGAAACAATTTTAAAAGTGCTTGTCGATAAACTTAAGGAAGAAAAAGTTGACATAACAGTTTTGTCACTAAATCCTGAAAAAACAAAAGAATTGCACAAAGTTAATGCCGTAAAAAGTTTTGACTTGCCAAAAGTAATAACAACTATTTTGAAATCAGATATTTTAATCTCTGGTGGTGGAAGCCTTTTACAAGATACAACTAGCGTAAAGAGTTTGTTTTATTATCTTTTTGTTATTTCTGTTGCAGAATTTTTCCATAAAAAGGTAATGATTTTTGCTCAAGGCATTGGACCTATCAAAAACAAACTTGGTGAAATGTGGTG
The DNA here is from genome assembly GCA_934693165.1 of uncultured Candidatus Melainabacteria bacterium. Classification (GTDB taxonomy): domain Bacteria; phylum Cyanobacteriota; class Vampirovibrionia; order Gastranaerophilales; family Gastranaerophilaceae; genus UBA791. The sequence goes on along the minus strand of CAKUUX010000001.1, from coordinate 79,424 downwards.
CAAAAAACTTCTTAGAAAAGCCTCTTGCGTGACTGTCAGAGATGATAAGAGTCTTTTCCTATTGAGAGGATGGGGAATCAATACAGAACGTGTTGTAGATCCTTTATTTGCCCTTAAACTTGCAGGTTCAACTCCAACAGAAACTGTCGGTATTCAACTTAGAAGTTTTAAAGGTTTGAGCGAAACTTTTTTACAAAAACTTGCTAAATCAGTTGAACAAAATTTTTATAATAAAAAAATACAAATCTTTTCTTTCCAAGACGCATTGGATAAAGAAGTTTGTACACATTTTGAAGGCATACTAAAAAGCTTAAACCCAAATATGCAGACAGAAGTAGTTTATAATAAGACTCCTGAACAATTAATTGAGTTAATGAGAAGTCTTAAATATATGATAGCAATGAGATTTCATGCCTGCCTTGTATGCGCAAAATACGGAATAAGAACTTTGGCACTTTCTTATGATTATAAAGTTGAAAGACTTGCAGAAGATTTGAAATTACCTTATACAAATATAAAACCAGATGTTAATATGGACTTTTTCATTAATCTAATGAGAAATGTTGATAGAAGTCAGTTACTTACAATTATTAACTCAAAAGAATTTGATTGGTCTTATTTAGAAAACACTCTTAAATAACAAAACAAATACACATAACAAAAAACAGTTACAAATGTAACTGTTTTTTGTTTTATACTTTATAAGCGTTATTTTTTAGCTGTCATGCTTAAAAGAGTATTAACCATTTCTAAAATACCCATAATTCCAGTGAACAAACTTCCATTACCTGATTTTTTATTATTATTCGTAAATGTATCTACTTGAGGTTCAACTTGTGCAATCGGCATGGTTGATACAGTTTGAGTTTCAGTATTCTCAGCTGGTTGTTCTGTAGTTCCTTTAAAAGAAACTGGTGTAATTTTGCTAATCATATTTCTCTCCTTAACAATTTTTGCATATCACAGCAACCTACTTTGTCAAAGCAGAAATGGGAAATTAAAAATTAAACTTTTAATTTCTATTTCCTGTCACGAGGTTGTAAAACAAACAAGCATTCCGACTATACGGCTGCGGACCAGTGTGGGACCTTCCCCCTTCTTTCCTCATCTGTTACCTATATTCTAAATCAAACATGCAAAAAATTATACATGCTATTTACATCAGTTAATATTTAATTATTCAATACATTTTTTATTATAGAAACAAAATCTTCTAAATATTTTCCACATTTTTTACTATAAATTGCGCAAATATCTCTAGTTGGTCTATAATTTTTAATTTTTTTATAATTAACATTGTTATTATATTTAACAAACAGTTGAGGAATAAAAGTTACTCCTAAACCCTGTTCAACAAGAGAATGTGCCGTTTCTACATTTCTACATTCAGCTAAAATATTTGGTTCAAATTTAGATTTTTTACACAAATCAATTGCTAATCGTCCCAACATTTGTTCTTTTGAAAGTGTTATAAAAGAAAAATCTTTTAAGTCTGCTAAATCTAGTTCTTCGTTTTCTAATGAACAATTTTTTGGAATATCTAAGTAAATTTCTTCCCTCATCAACAATTCACTATTATACAAAACAGAATCAATATTGCTTTCATCCAAAAGCAAATCTAGTTCTTGATTTTCCAACATCTTATGAAGTATCGGCGTCGGATATTCTTTTATAACAACAAAAGAAAGAGGATACAAATTTCTAAACTCTTTTATCACCTGTGGTAAAAGATATATACTTCTATGAGTTGCAACACCCACAATAATTCTAACATTATTCTGAGTAGAAATTTCTTTTACTTTCTCCATCATCTCATCTTGAGAAGTCAAAACTTCTTTTGCCCAATTTATATAAATTTCACCAGCATAAGTTAGTTTTAAAGGAGTAATATTTGTTTCGAATATTTTTGCACCTATTTCTTTTTCAATAGTTTTAATACATTGACTCAAAGAAGATTGCGAAACAAAAAGCTTTTTAGATGCTTTTGTTATATTCAATTCCTCAGCTATAGTAACTATGTATTTCAATTGATTTATATTCATAAAAAAATTATACCATAAGAAAAACTTATAATTATAATTAAAAATTAGTATTTTTAATTATGACAATTTAGGTTTATTATAATTGCGAAAGGAAAAAGATATGAGTATTTTTGAAGCAGGAATGATGGTATGTTTTGGGGCAAGTTGGCCTATAGCAGCTTACAAAACATTTAAAGCAAAAAGTGTAGACGGAAAAAGCTTACGATTTTCATTTTTAATATTATTGGGTTATGTTTTCGGGATTATACACAAAGTCTTATATAGCCCAGATTTGGTAATAATTTTGTACATACTAAACATGCTTTTCTTACTAATAGATATTGGTCTTCATATCAAATATAAATACCAAAAAAGAAAAGCCTAAAAGTGTTTATTTTAGAGGTCAAAATGTTCTTAATTAAATAGACAGATTATTTAGTGTAACCATTTACCCCTTAGTATTTTTATTTATTACCAAAGAGTTTTTTAAATTTGTCAAAGATTTTTTTTGCCAAATCAGAATCGCTCTCTTGCAAAAATGAATCGTCATCATCTTCATTGAAGATACTTTTGTCGAATTCATCTTTTTCTTGTTCTTGTTCGTCTTCTTCTTGTTGTTCTTGTTGAAAATACCCTGTATTTCCACCACTACCATCTCCAACACTTGAAGATTGTTTGATTATTGGTTGATTAAATTCATTGCCAACAGGGTTAAAATTGAAACTCATAAGAAAATCCTTTTTTAACAGTTTAAAGAATTATGATTATTTTTTCATCATATATTTATATTATTCCTTAAATCTCAGCAAGTCTAACATTTAAAAAGTCTACTTTTTTCAAAGTTTCTTCTAAAAATAATTCAAAACTTGCTCTTTTTTGAACAGTATTTTCTTGTGAAATTAATTTTGTACAATTTAAAAGTTCAAATTGAAGAAGTTGAGATAAAAATATAGTTTTAGAAATTTTATCTAAAATAGTAAAAGAAGTAACGTAAAAAACTTCATCGTTAACATCTCTATTTAAAAGAGTTTTGATAGAGCCTCTTATTTCAAAGTTTAATTCTTCTTCATTTCTCACAATGTTTCTAGCTTCTTTTTTAAGTTCTACAGGGTTATAATCACTTCTATATAACGTATCATTTATAATATCTTCTATAGATTTATTATCAAAAGGAATTTCAATTTTTGACATAATTTCTTCAAAATTAAAATTTGTAGTACCATCTATCTGAGCACCAAAACTTGATGTATTATAAGCTTTTATCTGAGGATTTTCTTTAAAGAAATTTTGGAATTGTTTAATAAAAATTTCATAATCTTCTCTTGTTTTAACAAGTTCTCCTGTAACAGATTTAACGAAAACAATCTTTTTTTCCATACTTCCAATTGTAACTTTGTCCTTATCAACTTTTAGATTAACTGCATAAGAATCAGAGCAATACGGAGTATCGTTCTTAAAAGCTAAATCAACACCTGATAAAATAACATTTTTGCAACCCAATTCTTTTGCGCAAATCAAAGCACAAAAAGTTGATGTTCCAGCAGTCTGGTACAGATGAATATAAGAGTTCTTTTCAGCCAAAATTTTTGCTAAATCAAAATTATTAGGATAATATATAAAACAACGCTTTTTAAGAACGTTATAAAGTTCAGCATCTGCTTTTATATCTACAACAAAGTTTATATCTTTTAATTGAGGGGCATTAAAATTAAATGTATTCTTAATATGTTTAGTATCAGTAAAGATAGCAAAATTTGGAATAATACCATACTCTAGTAAAAAATTTATAGTTCTATTTATTGCAAAAATAACTAATCTATCTGAATATTTTTTAATATAGTCAATGTTATCCTTCAAACTTGGGCCAGCACCAAGCACAAGTGCCGTTCTGCCCTCAAATTTTTTGTCTAAAAGACTTACTGGATAAGTTTGACCACTATTTTTTACAAATCTGATACTTGAAGACACCCATGCTTCTGAATTTTTTTTAATTGTGTTTATATCAGAAATTTTCACTGCACAAGTTTCATATATTTTTTCTGTAAAAGACTTTATATCATTTGCATACAAACTTATATATTGTTTTAAAAATACAATTTCGACCTTATCATTAATAATATATTTTTTAGAAAGATATTTATAAACATCTTCATAATTACAAGTCATAAAAAGACGACCACTTTCAAGATATTTTGAATAATCAACCATCTCAAAAGCTGTTCTCATAACATTTATGTCAGGTTCAACCAAAATAATTTTACTATTATATTTTTCAAAAATATAATCTAGCATGTACCCAACACCTAAGCCAAAAATAATTATAAAATCAAACGCCCCCATAGAAGATTTTATAGAAGATTGTACTTCATAAAACGCCTCTTCTATAGGATTAACTGTACTTTCAAGAGGAATATTATTTTTTATAAAAATAACATCATCACTCTCTGACTTTGCAATATCAATAGTTTCTCTTGCTTTGTCAAAAGAAAGCCCAATCAACTTGTCAGCTAAGTTAAGATTACATTTTTTTAAAGATAAAACATTTTGATTAAACATAAAATAAAAATACCAACTATAAACAAAAAAAGCAAGTTTGAAACAAACTTGCTTTTTTGTCAATTAACTATCGAATTACTCAATAGTGAAGTCAGGAGCGCCAAACATACCTTCAATTTCTTCTAAGATTGCAGAAGGTTTTCTAGCTTGGTTACGTGCTGCTGCTCTTCTTTGTGCTTCTTTATCCTTTTCCTCATTTGCATGAGTCAAGTGATGGTAACCTGTACCTGCAGGGATTAGACGACCAATGATAACGTTTTCTTTCAAACCTCTCAATAAGTCTTTCTTACCATCTACAGCTGCTTCAGTAAGAATTCTTGTTGTTTCTTGGAATGAAGCTGCTGAAATAAATGATTCAGTATTCAATGAAGCTTTTGTAATACCTAATAACATGTATTCACAAGTTGCTGCTTGTAAACCGTTCGCAACTGCTTCCTTGTTTTCTTTTTCAAATGTTTGCATTTCAACAAGTTCGCCTGGAAGAAGTTTTGTATCACCTGGTTCGATAACTTTAACTTTCTTAGTCATTTGACGAACGATGATTTCAATGTGTTTATCAGCAATTTCTACACCTTGTGAACGATATACACGTTGTACTTCATCTACTAGATATTGTTGTGCAACTTCTGGACCACATAATCTCATAACGTCATGAGGATTTAGTGAACCACTTGTTAATGGTTGACCTTTTTTAATCTTTTCACCGTTTGAAACGATAATATTTGCATCAATTGCGAATTTGATTTCAGTTCTTGAACCGTCTTCAGTTTCTAAATACAATCTTGGCATATCATCATCTGTTTCAATAATAGCTTTACCGTCAAACTCAGCAAGAATTGCACTATCTTTAGGTTTTCTACCTTCAAGTAATTCTTCAACTCTTGGAAGACCTTGAACGATATCACCTGTTTTTTGTCTTTCATATAACAATGTAGCCAACATATCACCACGTAGTACTAATGAATTTTCTTCAACTAGTAACTGAGTACCTGGGCTGATTAAGTATGGTCTACCTTCTCTTACGACTACTTCTGATTTTGATACAGAAACTACTTGACCAGAAACTGGTGATCTGTCGCCACCTTCTGATAGTAAATCGTCTAATTTAACCATATCTCCAGCTTTTACAAGAGGTTTTGTTTTAATTGCAACTTTTGATTCAAAGTTTTCACAAACTAATAATAATCTTCTTGCGTCTTCTTCAGCTTTCTTAATTGAAGCAACACCATCATTGATTACTAGTACTTGTGTTTTTGCAACTGGAGTTTTTGGTTCAATAACGTCACCGTGGTTAACTAACAATTCAGTTTGCATTGAAGAATTCAATTTAGAATTACCTTCAATTTCACGACGAACAATTAATGTTTCTAATACAACAATCTTCAAGTTATTGTTCTTATCAAGTTCTACCATACCTTTTAAGTGTGATAAGTAACCTTGCATTTGAAGAACTAAACTTGTTCTTGTTAATGTAGCACCGTCAAGATTTCTAACTCTAGCACCGTCTTTATATTGTAATTGTGTTACAGGAACGATGTCAATTAAATCATCAGTTTTGTCAAATTTAATTGAAACTTCTTGAGGTTTAATTTTGATAACTTTTACAGGTCTTACCAAAATTTGAATTGGTTTGTCTGTAATGTTTTCTTCATCCAAACTCAATGATGTATCAAGTTCTTCATCTAAATCATCGATATCAGCGAAATCATCTTCAGAATCCATTACTGTAACGATAGAAGTTTCTTTTGCTTTAATACCGTCTGCAATAACTGTTCCTTTTTTGATAACTTCGTTTTCTTCAACTTTTAATTCAGAAACACTTGATAATGTATGAATTTGACCAGGTCTGATTACAGCTTCGTGAATTACATCATTGTATTCTTTAATTTCAACGATACCGTCTAAGTGACAATATACGTCTTTAACGATTTCTGTACCAGCTGTTACATAACTTCCTGATTCAACCATTTTTAAAGCAGAATCTTTGCTTAATTGGTGAACTTCTTCAGGAATAAATACAACATCACCTGATTTTGTAATTATTTGATTTTCATCAACTTCAACGTCGATATATTTGATTTCACCAGAAGATTCAACTGAGCAGTCACCATTGATTAATTCGGCAATAATCATACCATTTTCAACTGGAGTATCAACTGGAGATTTAACAATATATTTTTCACCAGTTGCTTCAACTGTCCAAAGTTGTTCTTTCTTAGTTTGTTCAAATGTAGCATTTGATGGCATTAATGATGCAATAACGATTGTTAATTCTTTACCTTGAACAATCTTCTTGATTTTATGACCTTCAAATTTTGTTTCTTCAATAACAAGGTCTTGACCAATACGAACTTCACCACCGTGTTCACAAACAGTCAATGTTTCAGCAAGCTTTTCGCCCTCTTTCATTTTTTGACCGTCTTTAACTAAAAGTTTTGAACCACTTGGTAAGTTATAAACATCACCACCAAGAACCCAAACAATACCTTGTTTGTTAGCTGTTCTTGAAATGTTACCTTGTCTATCTTTCTTTTCATCAGCAATAAAGTCTTTGAAAATAACTTCACCTGATAAGTCAGATGTAATATCTTTTGTAGCTTTTTCTGTTAAACGAGAACCATCCCCTTGTGATACTGGTTCGTATTCAGCAAGTTTGAATCCCTTTTCAACTTCTTGACCATCTGTAAAGAAGATTGTTGCACCAGCAGGAATGTGGTATTTAGTTGTTCTCTTAGCACCTTTGATTTCGGCTTCAACTTCGTACATAGAAAGTTTTACAACATCCCCGTGACGAGTTCTTACTTCTCTAGTTTTTAATTTGCAAGAGATTTTACCAGAATCTTTAGCTTCAACAGTTTTCATAGCACCAGAACCTTTGAATACACCACCTGTGTGGAATGTTCTCATTGTTAACTGTGTACCAGGTTCACCAATTGATTGAGCTGCGATAATACCGATTGCTTCACCAACATCAACAAGTTTTTGAGTTGTCATTGCCCAACCATAACATTTTTGGCAAACACCATATTCTAATTCACAAGTTAAACCTGAACGAACTGCAAGTTCTTCTAAGTTTAAGTGACGAATTTTTTCAATATCTTCACGGCCCATTGTTGTGTTTGCTGTTACAAGAACTGTACCATCTTCATCAACAATGTCTTGTGCAATTGTTCTACCTAATAATCTATCGATTAAAGGAACGATAACAGAACCACCATCAGTAATACTCTTTAACATGATATGTTTTGTGCCATGGCAATCAGCATCACGAATGATAACATCTTGTGCAACGTCAACTAGACGTCTTGTTAAGTAACCAGAGTCAGCTGTTTTTAACGCTGTATCTACAAGACCTTTACGAGCACCGTATGATGAAATGATGTATTCTGTACAAGATAGACCTTCTTTAAAGTTTGCTTTAATAGGTAAGTCGATGATTTGACCTTGCGCATCTGCCATCAATCCACGCATACCAACTAATTGTGATACTTGTGATAAGTTACCTCTGGCACCTGAGAATGCCATCATATAAACTGGGTTCAATCTATCAAAGTTTTCAACTACTTGAGCTGTTAATTTAGCTGTTGTTTCAGACCAAGTGTCGATAACCTTTGTATATCTTTCTACTTCTGTAATTTCACCTTTTAAATAACGAGTTGTAGATTTTTCAATTTCTGCTTCTGCTTCGTTCAATAAATCTTTTTTAGATTCTGGAACTGACAAGTCAGAAATTGAAATTGTTACGCCTGATTTAGTTGCGTAATGGTAACCCAAATTTTTTAATGTATTAGCAAGTTCTGCTGCTTTAGCTCCGCCGTATTCAAGATAAATTTGAGATAATAGCTTGTTTAAAGCTTTTTTATCCATCTGTTTATTAATAAATTCTGGAGCATTTTTTGTTTGTGTGTACATATTTTCCATTTTTTATTATCCTTAACTAACTTTCTATACAAGTGCCTTTCTAACAGCTTCGTTGAATATAATTCTTCCAGCTGTAGTTTCAAAACGTTTACCATGTTCATCACGAACAATGATTTTATCGTGAAGCTTGATTACACCTACTTCAAGAGCAGAAATTGCATCTTGGAAGTTATAGAAATAGTGTTGAGCTTCCTTACTTTCATCTTTAACAAGAGTCAAGTAGTACATGCCCATAACCATATCTTGAGATGGTGTAATGATTGGTTTACCTGTAGCAGGAGCTAAGATGTTATTAGATGCTAACATCAACATTCTTGCTTCAGTTTGAGCTTCAATTGATAAAGGAACATGGACAGCCATTTGGTCACCATCGAAGTCAGCGTTGAATGCTGTACATACAAGAGGGTGTAATTGGATTGCACGTCCTTCAACCAATTTTGGTTCGAATGCTTGAATACCTAATCTGTGAAGAGTTGGGGCACGGTTTAGTAATACTGGGTGTCCATCGATTACCTCTTCTAAGATATCCCATACGATAGGTTCTGAACGTTCAATTCTCTTCTTAGCTGATTTAATATTTTGAACATAACCACGTTCGATTAATTTGTTTACAACAAATGGTTTAAATAATTCAATTGCCATTTCTTTTGGTAAACCACATTGATTTAATTTCAATGATGGACCTACTACGATAACTGAACGACCTGAGTAGTCAACACGTTTACCTAATAAGTTTTGACGGAAACGACCTTGTTTACCTTCGATAATGTTTGATAATGATTTCAATGGTCTGTTGTTTGGACCAACAACTGTTCTACCACGTCTACCGTTATCAATTAAAGCGTCTACTGCTTCTTGTAACATACGTTTTTCGTTTCTTACGATAATTTCAGGAGCGCCCATTTCTAATAATCTTTGTAAACGGTTGTTTCTGTTGATTACACGTCTGTATAAATCATTTAAGTCAGATGTAGCGAAACGACCACCATCTAATTGAACCATTGGTCTTAAGTCTGGTGGAGTTACAGGAATTACATCCATAATCATCCAAGTTGGATCTGTTTCGCTTGAGATTAATGAATCTAATAATCTCAATCTCTTAATTAATTTTGATTTCTTTTGAACAGAAGTTACACCATTGTTTAATTCTGTTCTAATTTCTTCTGCAAGAGCTTTAATATCGATTTCACCGATTAATTCTTTAATAGCCTCTGCACCGATACCAACTTTAAGAGTTGTTTCTTCGTGTTCTAATACGTAATCTTCGTATTCATCTTCAGATAAAAGTTGATATTTTCTAAATTCGCTATCTCCACCATCAATTACAACGTAATTGTTGAAGTAAATTACTTGTTCTAAATCTTTTAAAGACATATCAAGTAAAAGACCCATATATGATGGAATACCTTTTAGGAACCAAATATGTGAAACAGGGGCAGCTAATTTAATGTGTCCCATTCTGTGACGACGTACTTTTGAGTCAGTAACTTCTACACCACAACGTTCGCAAATGATACCTTTATGACGAACTCTTTTATATTTTCCGCAATAACATTCCCAGTCTTTTGTAGGTCCAAAAATTCTTTCGCAGAAAAGACCATCTCTTTCTGGTTTTAAAGTACGGTAGTTGATTGTTTCAGGTTTAGTAACTTCACCGTAAGACCATTTTAAAATTCTTTCAGGTGAGGCGATACTAATCTGTATATAATCAAAGTAATCAATACTTGTTGACATTTATTATTTCTCCTTTATATACTTTGGCGAAATGTGAAAGAAATCTTCCACATTTCGCTATAATTATTTACTAGTCACCAAATGTTGTTGGTGTTTCAAAGAAGTTGATATTTAACAACTCTGAGTCAATATCTGATAATGTACGTTTTGGAGCAGCTTTTCTTAAGTCGTCCATATCGCTCATTAAGTCAACTTCAACACCGTCTTTCTTAGCAACTGTGATATCCAAACCGATACTTTGTAATTCTCTTACAAGTACTTTGAATGATTCTGGAATACCAGGTCTTGGAATGTTATCACCTTTAACGATTGATTCGTAAGCTCTGTTACGTCCGTTAACATCATCTGATTTGATTGTAAGCATTTCTTGAAGAGTATAAGCTGCGCCGTATGCTTCAAGAGCCCAAACTTCCATTTCACCAAATCTTTGACCACCGAATTGAGCCTTACCACCTAAAGGTTGTTGTGTTACTAATGAGTAAGGACCAGTTGAACGAGCGTGAATTTTATCGTCAACTAAGTGGACAAGTTTCAAGATGTAAGTTAAACCAACTGCAACTGGTTCATCAAATGGTTCACCAGTTCTACCGTCAATTAAACGAACTTTACCGTCTTCGCCAACCCAATCGCAACCTGATTCTTTAATACCTTTTAGTAATTCAGCTTTAGTTGCAATTTCTGATTGGTTTTCGCCATATCTTTCATCGAAAGATGGAGCTTCGTAGTAGTTACCTGTTAAGTATGCTGCTAAACCTAATAAGTGTTCGTAAGTTTGACCTACGTTCATACGTGAAGGAACACCTAGTGGGTTCAATACAACATCAATTGGTGTACCGTCTGGTAAGAATGGCATATCTTCTTTTGGAAGAATTCTTGATACGATACCTTTGTTACCGTGACGACCTGAAAGTTTATCACCTACAGATACCTTACGTTTTTGAGCAATGTAAACTCTGATAACTGTATTTGCACCTGGTGGTAATTCATCACCTTTTTCTCTGTCAAATACTTTAACATCAAGAACTCTACCACCTTCACCGTGTGGAACTCTTAATGAGTTATCTTTTACATCTCTTGCTTTTTCAGCGAAGATTGCTCTTAACAATTTTTCTTCTGGTGGGTGTTCAGATTCACCTTTTGGTGTAACTTTACCTACAAGAATATCATCTGCATAAACTCTTGCACCGATACGAACAATACCACGTTCATCCAAGTGTCTTAAAGCATCTTCAGAAACATTTGGAATTTCACGAGTAATTTCTTCTGGTCCAAGTTTTGTTTGTCTTGCGTCTATTTCTAATTTTTCAATGTGAACTGAAGTAAAGATATCATCATGTACGCATCTTTCTGAAAGAAGGATAGCATCTTCGAAGTTATATCCTTCCCAAGGCATATATGCTACAAGAACATTTTTACCTAATGAAAGTTCACCACCACATGTTGAAGCACCATCAGCAAGTACATCACCTACGTGAACCTTGTCACCTTCTCTTACAATAGGTTTCTGGTTGATACAAGTATCTTGGTTACTTCTTACATATTTCATTAATTGATATAGGTGAGGTTTGTTATCCATATCTCTAACGATAATTTCTTCACCTACAACTCTTTCAACAGTACCGTCACAATCGCAAACGATTACCATACCAGAGTCTTTAGCAACTCTCTTTTCCATACCTGTACCAACAACTGGTCTTTGAGTAATTAAAAGAGGTACTGATTGACGTTGCATGTTAGAACCCATCAATGCACGGTTGGCGTCATCATGTTCAATGAATGGAATCATTGATGTCGCAACTGAGATAATTTGGATTGGGCAAACACCAACATAGTCAACTTTTGAAGATTCACACATAATGAACTCTGAACGATAACGAGCAGGAACATTTGCTTCTTTAAATCTTCTGTCTTCAGTTAATTTAACGTCAGCTGGAGCGCAACGGAAGTTTTCGTCTTCGTCTGCTGTCATATAAACTACTTCATCTGTTACAACGCCGTCTTTAACAACGAAGAATGGAGATTCAATAAAACCATAATCATTAACACGTGCGTGTGTAGCTAATGAACCAATCAAACCTGCGTTAGGTCCTTCAGGTGTTTCAATCGGACAAATACGACCGTAGTGAGAAGGGTGGATGTCACGAACTGCGAAACCAGCTCTTTCTCTTTGTAAACCACCAGGCCCTAATGCTGAAATACGTCTTTTGTGAGTCAATTCAGCAAGTGGATTAATTTGGTCCATGAATTGTGATAACTGAGAACTACCAAAGAATTCTTTTAATGAAGCAACTAATGGTTTAGTGTTCAATAAGTTCAATGGAGTAAGAGTTTCACTATCTTGAAGTGTCATTCTTTCTTTAACGATACGTTCAATACGGCTTAAACCAACTCTGAATTGGTTTTGTAACAATTCACCAACTGAACGAATACGTCTATTACCTAAGTGATCGATATCATCCACTGTACCTTCATCATAAGTTAAGTTAATTAAGTATTCGATAGATTGAACGATATCTGTAATAGTCAATGTTCTTTGAGAAGCATGAATATTTAGGTTCAATTTTTTGTTTAATTTGTAACGACCTACACGACCAATATCGTATTTCTTTTCATCGAAGAAACGGGCTTCGATAATTTGACGACCACCTTGAGCAGATGCAGGATCACCAGGTCTTAATTTTTTATATACATCAATTAAAGCATCTTCTGTTGTTTCAGTTGTATCTTTTTCCAATGTTTTCTTTAAGAATTCAAAGTGAGTGAAAGATGCTTCCATTTCAGCTACTGACAAGCCCATAGCTTTCAATAATGTAGTAGCTAAGATTTTTCTATTTTTGTCGATTTTAACGTAAATTAAATCGTTAGAATCTGTTTCAATCTTAATCCAAGCACCTCTGTTTGGAATGATTGTTGCATTGTATAAACGTTTACCAGTTGGTGAAACATCACGCTTGAAGTAAACACCAGGTGAACGAACGATTTGAGAAACAATAACACGTTCTGCACCGTTAACAATAAAAGTACCTTTATCAGTCATAGTAGGAATATCACCGATATATACCTCTTGTTCTTTAATTTCACCAGAATCACGGTTAACTAATCTAACCATTACACGTAATTGTTTTGCATAAGTAGTGTCGTGAATTCTAGCTTCTTCGATAGAATACTTAGCATTATCAAATGTATAATTTGGTAAAAAGTGTAATTCTAAACGACCAGTATAATCTTTGATTGGTGAAAAAGAAAGTAATTCTTCTTTTAAACCTTCTGTTAAAAACCATTCAAATGATTTTTTTTGCACCTCAATAAGGTCAGGTAAATCGTCCAATCTGGTACTAGGGATACCCATTGGAGTTACTCGTTCTGCGAATTTTGTCGACATTCTATAAACCTCGCTTCTTTGTATTATTCATATTGTGTACGTACTAAAAAATTTATAAAACTTAACATTTCTGTTATAGTCTATAAGAACATGTATTTTAATGTTACTACGATAATATAAATAGTCAAGAAATCATGTAAAAATTACACTAAAAAATTGTTACAAAATTTTACAATCAAAAATCAACATGCCAAAACTAGCCATATATCAGCGTTTGACTGTCAAGTGGTGTTTAGAAAGTTATTTTTATTGAGATTTTTACCTAAACATACAAATTAATTTTTTATTTTATACCTTTCTCCACATTTGTAATAACAAATAGAGGAGAGGTGAATTTTATAATATTCTACAAATTTATATAATATGTTATAATAAACGAGGTTATGAATAAGTTATTTTCAATATTTAAAAATAGAAAAGCCTTCACCATTGCAGAAATGACAGTTGTACTTTTAATCTTGTCATTAGTAATGGCAGCCATTTTGCCTGTAACCACAAACAAAAAAACTAGTGGTGGTGGCTCAGGTTCTGGTGGTGGAGGACTTTGGAAATTAGCCCGAAACAATACAGATATTTGGTTTGCATCCCCTGCTTCAACGCAAAGTGCAATGCTTGGAACTTCTATAACTCCTGATGCACAAGGTTTGGCAAGATTGTATATCAATATACCAAACAGTAATACTCGCTCTCAAATCGGAATGATGTATAACAACACAACTGTTGGATATATTAGATTTAAAAATAATAACAACATGGGTCTTGGAATGAATGCTGTACAAAACAGTACTGGTACAGATAACTTTGGTGCTGGATATAATGTAATGACTGGTAGCGTAACTGGAAACAACAATACTGGTATCGGACATCAAGCTTTAACTTCTTTAACTTCAGGTTTTTCAAATACCGCAATTGGTTCAAATGCGTTGAGAACAACTTCTTCAGGTAGAGATAATATAGGTATTGGTTCAAGTACATTGTACGCAAACACTACAGGTTCTAACAATACTGCATTTGGTAACTCTACATTAATTGCAAACACTTCTGGCGAAAACAATGTAGGGATTGGCTACCACGCCTTAATAAAAAATACAACGGCTTATAACAATGTTGCAGTAGGAAATTCTTCTTTAACAGAAACAACAACAGGTGCAAACAATATTGCTATTGGTTATTATGCAGGATCTGCAAATACTACAGGTGCATCAAATATCGCTATTGGTTATCAAGCACTTAAAAACAAACAAGCAGCAAATAACAACGTAGCCATTGGCACAGAACCATTAATTACAAATGGAGCAGGTTCATACAATGTTGGCGTTGGGTATCGACCACTATATTTGGATACTACGGGTAGTTATAACTCTTTTGTTGGTTTCCAAGCAGGATACAACGTAACATCTGGTACTGCAAATACTGGTATTGGTCAAGGTGCAGTAGACGGAGTTCAATCAGGTTCTAATAATACTGGCGTTGGTTACAAAGCTTGCAGTTCGGTTTCTGGTAGTAATAAAACATGTTTGGGTACTTCTTCTGGATATTCAAATTTACCTGCTGGTTTTACTTTCAATAATACCACTGCAGAAACAATTGTTGGTTCTGGAGCAGGAAACATCTTCTTACATGCAGGTAATGTTTATGTAAGAAGTGGTAATACAATTAACACAGGTTCAAAACTTACAGTTAACGGCAACACAGAAACAACAACAAACTTGACTGTTGGTACTTATGCAAATGTGGGCACATATCTTCATACAGGAAGTTATGTTAACGCAACAACAACAGTAACAGCAGGTACATCAGCTTATTCAAACTGGACTTACACAAACTATATTAGACAAAGAACGGGTGCAAATTATTCTACAGAAATTTGGGGTACATTCACTGGAACTTACAACACAATTTCTGATAAAAGACTTAAAAATATTGAAGGATTTGCAAATACAGGTTTGAACGAAATCAAAAAACTTGATGTGTACAAATTTACATACAAGACAGAACCAAAGGTTGAAAGAGTTGGTCTTATTGCGCAAGACGTAGAAAAAGTTCTACCTTATGCAGTAACAAAAAACGAAGACGGATATTTAGTTCTTAGACAAGACAACATCTTATTCACAATGTTCAATGCCATAAAAGATTTGGATAAGTTGTATGAAAATCTAAAAGAAAAAGTTCAAGATTATATCATCCGTTTGAACCGTGCAGAAGATAGAATTCATGCTTTAATAGAAATAAATAAGCAATTATCAAAGAGAGTGGACACTTTGGAAAAACGTGTTGACGCTTTGGAAAAAGGTATAAAAGATTTAGAAAAAAATCAATGCAAATGCAAATAGAAAGGTAAATAAAATGAGCGAAAAAAGAATTATTATTGGTTGCGACCATGGTGGTTTAAATTTAAAAAATAAAGTTGTAGAACATCTAAAAGAAATAGGATACGAAGTAGAAGATGTTGGAACATACACATCAGACTCTGTTGATTATCCAATTTATGCTAAAAAAGTTGCACACGCAGTAGCTGACGGCAAATACGAAAAAGGTATCATTATTTGTGGTACAGGTATTGGCGTTTCAATCGTTGCTAACAAAGTTAAAGGTATTAGAGCATCTCTTTGTGGAGATACTTTCTCAGCAAAAGCTACTCGTCAACACAATAATTCAAACATCCTTTGCATGGGCGAAAGAGTTATCGGCGCAGGCTTAGCGCTTGATATCGTTGATATTTGGCTAACAACTGAATACGAAGGTGGCCGTCACCAAAGAAGAATTGATATGATGGAGGACTAATGGTAGAAGAAATTTCAACTGAAAAATTTGCCTCTGTTGTAGCAAGAGTTTTAGACGATAGATTAGCTAAAAACATTGTTATTCTTGATATTAGTAAGGTTTCATCACTTGCAGATTTTTTTGTAATCGCATCTGGGGATTCTCCAACTCAAGTAAAAGCAATGACAGAAACTTTACAAGACAGAATTAAAACTCTTTTCAAGCGTCTTCCAAAAGGCGTTGAAAGAGATATGAAAAATCGCTGGAATTTAGTTGATTACGGTGATGTAATTGTTCATATCCTTCATAGAGAAGAACGTGAAAATTACATGATTGAAAAATTCTGGAATCATGCTTACAGTATTCCTGAAGAAAAATGGAAAGAAGAGTCTGAAGAATATTCAGAATACAAAGAAAATGTGTAAACAAGTAAACAATTTGCGAAAATAAAATTATAAGGTAAAATTTAGATATGGTAGATACAAGCGAAATAAAAAAACAAATTGACGAAACAATCATGAAAATGGCCATGGAACCAACAAACCCTGACCATTATCACGCTTTGGCAAATCTTTATGCATTAGATAACAACTTTGATAAAGTTGCTTCTGTTTATGAAAGTTTGTTGAGTATTAAACCTGATGATGTCAATGCCCTTTTAAATTTGGGCAGTATTTATTTCTACAGTAAGGATTTTAGAAAAGCTTTAACTTATTACAACAAAGCTATGGACAAAAATCCTACAAATTACCTTGTTTACTACAATTTAGGTAATGCTTATGCAGAACTTAAAAACTTCTCTAAAGCGCTTAGATTTTACAACCGTGCATTAGATTTCAACACAAAATCACCTGATATCTATAATGCAATCGCAATGCTTTACCATGATTTTGAAGATTACGTAGAAGCTAAAGCTTATTACGAAAAAGCTCTTTCTATTGATCCAAACAACTTAACAGCTAACGTTGACTTAGGTAATGTTAACTTTAAATTGTACGATTATGAAACAGCTCTTTTCCACTATTTAAAAGTATATGAGCTTGCTCCTGATAATAAAACCGTTACTATCTGTATTGCAAACACATATTCTCTATTGAAAAACAAAGAAAAAACAGATGAATTCTTTGATATTTCACTAAAATTGCCAGGAGATAATTATAAAACTTATATCTGTTATGCAATTGCAAAGTCTGACTTCAAAGATTTTGATGGTGCAATCGAAACTTATAAAGAAGCTATCGAATACAATCCAAAAGAGAAAAATGCTTACATTCTTCTAGGTAACTTGTATTCAAACCTTGGTAGATACCACGACGCTATTGAAGCTTACGAAAAAGCTCTTGAATTAAATGAATACGACACAAGCACAAGGGTATTACTTGCAAACACTTATTATATGGACGAAAAGATTGAAGACGCTTTGAGTGCATATAGATATGTCTCTAACCTTGAACCTGAAAATGATGAGTACAAACTTGTTTATATTAACTTGTTGGAAGATTACATCATTGAACACAGAGCAGGAGAATTATTAGAAAATGTATAACAATAGCTATAGATTAAACCCTGATAAACCTTATTTTATGGAAAAATTGGTTTCTGCTTTAAGTTATCTTACAATGGGCTTTGTAGGATTTATTTATCTTGTTATTGTTATACTTACTAAGAAAAATTTAAAACCATTTTTAAAATATCATATTTTTCAATCAATTTTTATTTCTATTGGTTATTATTTACTAACAATATTCATCGGATTAGTTTGTAATATTTTATTATTTATTCCACTAATCAACAAAATCACTACAATGATTTTGTACTATACAACAATCAATATAATCTTTGGATGCTCAATAATTGGATTGTTTGTATATGCAGTATTGTTCTATTTAGTAATAACTTCTTTCCAAGGTAAATATTCTTATATTCCTTGGGTTTCAGACATCATCAAAATGAATGTGAGATAATAAATTATGAAATTTGATACTATTTGCGTGCAAGGTTCACACACACCTGCAGAAAACAGAAACACTCCACCTGTACCAATTTATCAAACTACAGCCTTCAGTTTTGATACTGTTCAATATGCAGCTGATTTGTTTGATTTAAAAGCTAGTGGAGATATTTACACAAGACTTTCAAATCCTACGACTCAGGTTCTTGAAGAAAGACTTGCAGGCATTGAAGGTGGCGTTGGAGCACTTTGCGTTTCTTCTGGTCAATCAGCATCTACTATTGCTCTTTTAAACATTTTAAAAGCAGGCGACGAAGTTGTTGCATCTACAAATATGTACGGTGGAACTATTAACTTAATTAATGTTACTCTTCAAAAAATGGGTATTATTGTTCATCTTGTTTCGTCTGATAAAGCAGAAGATTTTGAAAAACTTATCAACAAGAAAACAAAATGTATTTTTGCAGAAGTTTTAAATAACCCATCATTGAGCGTTCTTGATATTGAAGCATTAGCAAATGTTGCCCACAAACACGGATTACCATTGATTGTTGACAACACTATTCCAAGCCCATATCTTTGCCAACCTATAAAATATGGCGCAGATATTGTTGTACATTCTTTGACAAAATACATTTGTGGTCATGGAACTTGCATGGGTGGAGTTATTGTTGACAGTGGAAACTTTGATTGGGTAAAATCAAGAAAATTCCCTGAATTAACTGAACCTGATGAAAGTTATCACGGTATTAAATATGTTGAAAGTTTTGGCAAATCAGCTTATATCGTAAAAGCTAGAGCACAAATGATAAGAGATTTGGGCTGTTGCTTAAGCCCATTTAATTCATTTATGATTATGCAAGGACTTGAAACACTTTCCCTAAGAATGGAAAGAGTTTCTTCAAATGCCCTAAAAGTTGCTAAATACTTAAAAACCCATAAAAATGTTACTTGGGTTAAATACCCAAAACTTGAAGGCGATAAATATTTTGAATTAGCAGAAAAATATTTACCAAAAGGTGCATCTTCTATCATAAGCTTTGGCATAAAAGGTGGAAGAGAAGCAGGAACAAAATTTATCGAAAATGTAAAATTGCTAATCCACGCAACAAATATCGGCGATAGCCGTTCTATTATCACATATCCTGCACTTACAACTCATAGACAATTGACAGCAGAACAAATGGAAGAATGTGGTATTGGAGAAGATTTCATGCGTCTTTCTGTTGGACTTGAAGATGTTGACGATATCATTGCAGATTTAGATAGTGCGTTAGATTTCTAAAATTTTATTAGATTACTTCATCACTACGTTTCTCGCAATGACAATTTTCAAATTGTTAATTAATTATAAAGTTTTGTTTCTTTTTTTCAAAATGCCCTTATATTATATATAGGAGATAAATGCTTTATGATTAATTTTGATAGACTTACTAATTATTCGCAAGAAATAATTTCTTCAGCTAGTGCTGAAATGAATTCACACAAGAATTCCCAAATAGAGCCAGAACACATTTTACTTGCAATGGTAAAAGATAATGGCATTTCAAGGGATTATTTAAACGAACTAAAACTTATAAATGAAAATTTTGTTGGAGCTTTGTCAACAATGGTTGCGAACTTTCCAACCTTATCAAATATGACAAATGTGCAGAAATTATTTCTATCATCTGATACAGAAAAGTTATTAGATATTGCTGATGCAACTTGCACAGAGATGAAAGATGATTTTATCTCAATCGAACACATTTTACTCGCAATGACAAAGCTTGAAGGTTCAAACATACAAAGACTTTTAAGCAATCATAGAGTAAACACATCAGCTGTTTTAAACGCAATGAAAAAAATAAGAGGTAATAAAAAAGTGGATAACAAAAACGCAGAAGAAAACATGAAAGCTCTTGAAAAATATTCAACAGACTTAACAGAACGTGCTCGTAAAGGTAAATTAGATCCTGTTATTGGGCGTGACGAAGAAGTTAGAAGAATAATCCAAGTTTTAAATAGACGTACTAAAAATAACCCCGTTTTAATTGGTGAACCTGGTGTTGGTAAAACTGCCATCATTGAGGGTTTAGCTCAACGTATTGTTAGAGGCGATGTTCCAGAAAGCCTTAAAAATGTAAAATTAATTTCACTTGATTTAGGTGCATTAGTTGCAGGTGCTAAGTTTAGAGGTGAATTCGAAGAAAGATTAAAAGCCGTATTGAAAGAAGTTGAAGAATCAAACGGTGAAATTGTAATGTTCATTGATGAATTACACACAGTAGTTGGCGCAGGCGCTACAGAAGGCTCTATGGATGCTGGTAACTTGTTAAAACCAATGTTAGCAAGAGGCGTTTTAAGAACAATCGGTGCTACAACAATTAATGAATACAGAAAATACATTGAAAAAGATCCAGCATTAGAAAGAAGATTTCAACCTGTAATGGTTGATGAACCTTCTGTTGAAGACACTATTAGTATCTTAAGAGGTTTGAAAGAAAAATACGAAGTTCACCACGGAGTTCGTATTCTTGATAGTGCCTTAATCCAAGCAGCAAAACTTTCTGATAGATATATTACAGATAGATTTTTACCTGATAAAGCTATCGACTTAATTGATGAAGCTGCATCTTCATTACGTATTGAAATTGACTCTATGCCAGAAGAAATTGATATTATGGCAAGACAAAAAGTTCAATTAGAAATTGAAAGAGAAGCTTTGAAAAAAGAAGAATCAAACCCTGATTGCGAAAGAAAAATCCTTGAAATTTCTCAAGAAATTTCTGATTTAGAATCTAAAATTGCAGTTTTAAAAGAACAATGGAACAAAGAAAAAGCTACAATCCAAGGTGAAGCTTCTATAAAAGAAGAAATTGAAAAAGTAAAAATCGAAATTGAAAAAGCTGAAAGAAATACAGACTTACAAAAAGCTGCCGAGTTAAAATACGGTAAATTGATGGAATTACAAAAGAAACTAGAAGAAGTTCAAGGGGCAGATAAAAAAGACAATAAATTATTAAAAGAAGAAATTGACGGAGACGATATTGCAGAAGTTGTAAGCAAATGGACAGGAGTTCCTGTTTCTAAATTGGTTGAAAGCGAAATGCAAAAATTAATCTCAATGGAAGATGTTTTACATAAACGTTTAATCGGTCAAGACGAAGCTGTAAATACGGTTTCTGATGCAATCCGTCGTGCTCGTTCTGGTTTGAAAGATCCAAAACGTCCAATTGGTACATTTATTTTCTTAGGTCCAACTGGTGTTGGTAAAACAGAACTTGCAAAATCTTTGGCAGAATTTATGTTCAATGATGAAGACGCAATCGTGAGAATTGATATGTCTGAATACATGGAAAAACATAATGTTGCAAGATTAGTCGGAGCTCCTCCAGGATACGTTGGTTATGATGAAGGTGGTCAACTTACAGAAGCAGTAAGAAGAAAACCTTATTCTGTTGTACTTTTTGATGAAATCGAAAAAGCTCATCCAGATGTATTCAATATTATGTTGCAAATCTTTGATGACGGACGTTTAACTGATTCAAAAGGCAGAACTGTTGATTTCAAAAATACACTTATTATCATGACAAGTAACATCGGTAGCGAAGTTATATTGGAAGATTCTATAAGTGGAAACTTTAGTGATACTAAAGAAAAAGTTATGAATATCATGAAAGATAGATTTAAACCAGAATTCTTAAACCGTGTTGATGAAACAATCTTCTTCAAAGGTTTGACATTGGATAACTTGAAACAAATTGTTGATATTCAAATGGAATCACTAGGCAAACGACTAGGAGAACAAGAAATCAAGCTTGAAGTTACACCTGATGCAAAAGAATTATTGGCAACACAAGGTTATAACCCAATCTATGGTGCAAGACCATTAAAACGTACAATAAGACAAATGGTTGAAAATCCATTAGCTAAATTAATCTTGGCACAAAAATTTATTAAAGGTGATACTTTAATAATTGATGCTAAAGACGATACAATTCAATTTAGCAGAAAATAATGAAACACCTTCAAAATAGATAAAAAAGAGGCGAAGCCTAAAGGTTTCGCCTTTTTTGTCTACTTAATAATCTTCAAACACAAATCTTCTAAAACATTTTGAACATTCATACCAAGTTTAACTTCCTTCTTTGCTGTTTCAACTTGTTTTAAGTCGTTTATCAATCTATTTGTTATATTTTTATCATTTGTATTGCTTTTCATCAAACAAAGCATATAGTGTTGCATACTTTCCAAAACTTCAACTGGTTCATTTTCCTTAGTAAGTTGGAATAAATCATTTGCAATATTAAAAACTTCACTTCTTTCAAATTCAAAATAATCAGCAAAAACATCTTCCACTAAAGAATAATCATAACCCTCAATTTCAAAAGACGGTACAAAAAATGCCATACATCTTGATTGAATTGTTTGAAGAACATCATTTTTATCTCTTGTAAGGAAAATAAATGTTGTATTTTTAGGAGGTTCTTCAATTGTTTTAAGAAGAGCATTTGCAGTTTCTTCTTGAAAATTCATTTGATTTAAACCAAGAATTTCATCATCTTTACCCTTATCACAGAAAATAAATACTCTATGATAATCACTTGAATTTGTAAGAGAACTCTTTACCATTTGAGCTTGTTTTAAAGATATAACTGTTTTTGAGGTATCATCTTCTGGTTTATAATCCACTTTTGAAACTGTAATAACTGCAGGATGTTCGTGTGAATCTATCCATCTACAATTTTGACAACTACAAGTTTCACTAAAATCACTTTCACAATTCAACATTTTTGCAAGATACAAAGCCATTTTGTATTGTGCGTCAAAATCACTTCCATAAAACAAAAGAGATTGAAATACTGAATAATTATCCGTATTTTTTGCCTCGTTAAAATATTTTATTAAAAATGGGTACTTATCCGATAATTGCATATTCAATTACCTCTTTTGTATCAAGTGCCTGACCAGATTTAATTTTATATTCTGCATCAATTAGGTTTTGTTTTAAATCTACCAAAGCTTTTAAAGAATGTTTTTTCATTTTCTCCATATTTTTCTTTACAACAAATTCGTGCATGCCGGTAAGTTTGGAAATCTCAAATGTAGACATCTTCTTCTCATTTAATTTAATCAAAATCCATTTTCTTAGCATTGTTTGTAAAGCAGAAATGATTTCTAGTTCATGTTTTTTAAATAATAATTTTCTAAATTCTAAAAGCGCTAAATCTGTTTTGTTTGTCATTATATAATCTGTAAAATTAAATAAATCTTCATTTGTAATACAGTTATTTTTTACATCTGCTTTAGTAACTGTTTTTTCTGGATATACGGCAAGTTTTAGTTTATCCAATTCGTTTACAAATTCTCTTAAATTATTTCCAATTTGTTCAATAAGAGTTAAACTCGCATCTTGTTCAACTTTTATACCAATTTTTCTTGCGTATTTATTTATCCAAAGAGTTATCTCGTCTGTTTTGTATGTTGGAATTGTTTTAAATTCTTGAGCATTTTGTTTTGATAAAAGTTTAAATAACTTTCTTCTTGTATCAAGTTTTTTACCCTCATCTCTCGGAATAATTGCAGTAAAAATGATATCAACATCTTCTGAAACAAGAGATAAAGCTTCTTCAATCTGTTTATTTTGACTATCCTCAAAAGATTTTGAAAAATAATCAAGACAGTTTATTACGATTAACATTTTGCCAAACATCATTGGCGTAGTACGAAGAATTGAAATCAAATCCGTAAAAGACGGATTGTCATAGGTTTTAAAATTCATTGCACTAAAATTTTTATCAAGCAATTTTTTCTTTTCGTTTATCGCTTGTTCAATGCTGTAATCTTCATCACCGTAATAAAAATATACACTCATTAATTAGTTGTCCATTAATAAAGCAGCACCCATAACACCTGCTGTATTACCAAGTTCAGCAGGTACAATTTGAACAGCTTCTCTTGCAATTTTCATTGCACGTTTATTAACAGTTTCTCTAATTGGATTAAATAACAAATCGCCAGCAGCAGCAATACCACCACCGATAATAATTTTATCTGGGTTTAAGATGTTAATAACATTTGTTAAACCTAATCCTAAATATTCACCGATTTTTTTGAAAATTTGAATTGCAACAGCATCACCTTGTTCAGCAGCTTTAAATACGATATATGGAGTAATAGCTTCTCCTTTAGCCATTTCTCTGTACATTGTAGCTTTACCACCTCTGATATAATCTTCTGCCATAGCAACAATGCTTGGACCTGAAGCATAAGCTTCAAAACATCCAAAATCACCACAACCACATAATGGAGCAGAATTTGAATCAGATAATTTAATGTGACCAATTTCACCAGCTGCGTTGCTTGCACCTCTATATAATTTACCGTTTAAGACAAGACCTGAACCGATACCAGTACCAACTGTTACGCAAACTAAGTTTTGTGCGCCTT
This sequence comes from uncultured Candidatus Melainabacteria bacterium, assembly GCA_934693165.1. Lineage (GTDB taxonomy): Bacteria > Cyanobacteriota > Vampirovibrionia > Gastranaerophilales > Gastranaerophilaceae > UBA791. The sequence goes on along the minus strand of CAKUUX010000001.1, from coordinate 54,664 downwards.
TACCAGCACCATATTTCATTTCACCTAAAGTTGCACATCTTACATCATTATCTACAAAAGCTGGAATATTAAATTCTCCTTTAATAATTTTTGCTAATTCTACACCATTCCAACCAGGAATATTTGTAGAAACCTTTACTGTGCCTGTCTTATAATCAATTTGCCCAGGAAAACCAAATCCTATTGTTTCAATTGTTTTTGAAGTTGATTCAGTTTCTGTCATCAAAACTTTTATTTCTTCCTTAATGTTGGCTACTGTGTATTCATAACCTTTTTCAGCTTCTGTTGGAAAAGTTTTTGAATATAAAATTTTTCCTTCGTTTGTAATTAAAGCTATTTTAATGTTTGTACCACCGATATCTACACCAACTCTATTTTTCATTTTTTAAACCTCTTTTTCTAATTCTTCTGTTACTTATATCATAAGCTAAACTAAAAATTTATTAAACGAAAATTAAGTAATTTTAATCAAAATGTTTAAAAGTTTTTTCTTCAACATCTTTTTCTGTAAAAGACCTTACTTCGTCATCAAATCTTACTTTTACAAAAACATCTTCTTGCTTTTTCGTCATAAAACCAATTTCGGTATATAAATTTTTGTCTAAAGTTTTTAAAAATTCTTCTGGAACGCAAGCAATAAGTTTATAATCCTCTGCACCAAAGAAAATCTTATTTTTATAATCTTCAAATTCTTTTATTTCTTCATCAATTGGAATTTTATTAAAATCAACTTCTGCTGTTAAATTGCTTAATTTTGAAATTTTATATAAAGCATCCATCAATCCATCAGATGAATCCATCATTGCGTAATTTTCTTTTATATTTAGTGCAATTTCATTTGATAAAATATCATTAACTTTTGGCATCAAATGAGCATCTACTAAAACTTGTGGAGAAGTTGACCCCCTTTGCAAAAGCTCAAAACCACATCCACTAGAACCATGAACGCCATTTGTTATTATTTTATAACCCTCTTTAGCTTTACTACGAGAAGATATTTTTCTATTTTTTGTTTCTCCGATTGCACAGATTGAAATAAATAATTTGTCACTACCAGTAACATCACCACCAACTATTTCAACCTCTGAATTTACAGATTTTGCACCTTCATAAAATTCTTTGATAAAGTTTTCATCAATATAATTAGGTAATGACAAAGAACAAGTTAAATATTTTGCTCTAGCACCTGACGCATAAACATCAGAAAGATTTACTGCAACTGATTTATAACCCAATTGAAAAGCTGTCGTATATTTTAGAGAAAAATGTACATCTTCAACTAAACTATCTTGCGTCACAACAATACCTAAATCTTCTAAATATGCACAATCATCATTGATATATTTAGAATTTAGGGTATTTTTTATAATTTCAATCAGATTATTTTCTTTCATAAGATTAGTTTAACACAAAAGAGGATTTAAAAAGGCTAAAATATTAAACTTATTGGGGATTTTTTGAAAAATAACAACCCAAATAATGTAAGTGTTATGAAATTTTTATCAATTTTAAAAAGTGTGTCAAAAAACGTCAAATATTATGACCAAAATTTTAAAGTACCATATTCTGGAAAGAATATGACAAACCCTTTTATGCAAAGAAAAACTTGCACAACAATGATTTGGATTAAATAATTATAAAAGTCCTTTTTGATTTAACATTTTTTCAAGAACATTTTCGCCAGCTTTCATGCGAACTTCAAGTTCTACACGTCTGCTTTTATCAAAATCTTCTTTGTTATTTGTTAAAACAGGTTCAGTATTGCTTTTTCCAGTTGTAATTAAAACTTTGCGTAATTTTTTGCTGTACTTTTTATCATAATTTGTTTTAAAAACATAATTCGCAATTTCAGTTGCACGCATTGAAGAAAGTTCTAAATTCTTGGCGTATTGCTCATCTTCTGATTTCAAACCTCTAAACATTTGAGAATCAGTATGACCTTCTATAATAATATTTTCAACTTTATTACTAACTTCTGGATTAGAAAAAATAGTATCTATATAAATTGGGAAAAATTTATCTAAATAAGCTTTACCTTTGTTTGATAATTTGTAACTACCCAAATCAAATAATTCTAAATCAGAAATTTCTATCTGTCCTGACATTTTATTAATATTCACATTAATTTTGTTAGCTTCAAACTTATCAGCTAAAACAGATGCCATTTCAGCTTGCGCAGATTTTTCTGCAAATTTTGCTTGAGAAAATCCTACCATTGTCATGATAAACAAAATCAAGAAAATAATCATCAAACCTAATAATAAGTCTGACATTGTTATCCAAAAAATATTTTCTTCAACATAATCTGCTTTTTTTAAAGATTTTCTAAACATCACTTCTCCTAGAACAAGTCATCAACTGCATCTAGTGCTTGTTTTTCAAGAGCTTTTGGACTGTTTTCTTTAATCTTATCAAGATTATAAACAATGCTGTCTAAATATGGAACAAGTATTGATGCTAAACTCTTATCAAAAGAATCTTTAAAACTTCTTGATAAAATTTTCATAGAATTTGCTAGCGCATGGTTTTGAATTTTTGTAGTTTTTAATAATTCAATTAAGAATTTTTCAGAAGTTACACTATCAAAAATTTTGTATAAGTGGTTTTGAATTTCATTAAGAGGTGTCTTACATTTAATGTTATAAAGAAGTCTTTCTAACATCAAGAATAATAAAGATTCACCAACGGCAAAAACTGAACACAAAGCAGCAATTTGCATATTTGCCATCAAGTTTTCGATAGTCAACATTGTTGATTCGTTTGAAGTAAAATCAACATTTGCAAACGCAAAAGCAATATGCATAAACGTAAATAATGGCCCCATACCTGTTAATAATGTCGGTGTTACTTGTACAAACTTATAATTTAATTTTGAAGTAACAAGAGCTTCTTCATTAAAAAAGTAAGAAGAATCAACTGTTGTTTGAACACCAGAAAGAGCTTGTGATGCATTCTCAAATCCAATTTCTTCTTCTTTTTCATTTTTTAAAGTAACATTTTCGTTAAAAACAAGAGTATTTCTAAATTCTACCCAAACATCAGAAATGTAAGGATTTTCTGTTAAACCTTCATCAAATTCTTTAAATCTATAGCTTAAATCTGATTTTTTAAACTGTTTTAAGAAAGCTAAAAGATTAAGCATTTCTTTGTTAATAATTTGGTATTTATAAACACAATACCCCACAGAAAATGCGAAAAATAAAAAGATTAACATCAACGCAGGATTAAAAATATATTTAAAAATTTCCATAGAAAACTCCCTCTTTTAAAGGGTATTATAACATAAAAAATTGATTTATTAAAATAAACTGATATAATTTATTTATGCATTGTCCTAAATGTAATCATGAAATAACACCAGATACAAAAATATGCCCTAATTGTAAGAAGGTCTTACAATTAACTTGTCCTGTCTGCAAAACTCTAAACAGAACAAGCATTTGTTCAAAATGTGGATATACAATTTTGAGCAAATGCCATAACTGTGGAAAAGTTAATTTAACAGAAATTGGACAATGTCCTAATTGTGGCATGGATACCCAATTGAGTATCGCTCTTAACGAATCTGTTATCATTAATTTTGCATGCGTCGTTATTGAGTTTCCAAACATTGCAAACTTAAAAGATATTTTTAATTCAAAAGAGGCTTACAAAAAATTTAAAACAAATTTATACAACCTAATAATTGGTTTCTGTTCTCAAATTGATTTAAAATGGCAAATTATTGATAACGCTTTTATTATCAAATTTAATAAAGAAAGCAACTTTGATGCTTCTGTATTTAAAGCAATTTCATTCATTTTGGAAATTGCAAAACCAATCATGAAACTTAATGTGAAACTTCACAGAACACATAATACTCTTATAAGATGTAATTTCACATTAATGAAAAAAGATATTAATACCAAACTTCATGACTTTAAATCAGGTTTTAATATTAAAATGATGTATAAAGATACATCCCAAAGCAAATTCCATAATGCACTTCAAGTACTTCTTGACAGTAGTACAGCAGATGTTTTGAGAGATAAAGTTAGTGTTTCTCAGCTTGGAACAGTTCTTGTAAAAGATAAACTTGAAATGTATTTTGAACTTGATTTGCAAAAATATATTTCTATTCCAAAAGAAGAAGATGAACCAAAAGACGATTATATCAAAGAAAGATTAAAACAGCTTTCTCTTGAGGATTTGAATCAAGAAATTGAACTAGAAGAAGACGACACAATTATCCATAACATTAAAAAGTTAAACTTTGATGAACAAGTTTGTAACTTCGTAACCGTTGAATCTGGTGAATTAGAAAATACTATTTTAACTTTGTTAGGAAAACAATCTAAAAATATTATTTCTGTAAAAACGAATAAAAAATATTATCTTGTATCTAACGAAATTCCTCTTATGGTAAAACACAATAAATTGTGCGAAGAAATTGTAAAAGTAACTTGCACAGAGGACACTATAAACAGACCTTATGGATTTTTCTATGAATTATTGTCTTCTATTTTCAATTTTTCAATTTCTGCCAAAAACTTTGTAAAAAATAATTTTTCTACTTTTGACAAACTTGATAAAGCAGGAGTTGTAAGAGCTTTAATTAATTTAAAACCTCTTCCTGATGTTAATCCAGAAGATATTAGAGATACTTTGTACAATATTTTTGCAATCTTGTTTAGTTCTCTTGAACACTGTTTAATTTACGTAGAAAATTTTGAAAAAATTGATTTAACTTCTTTTGAAATCCTACAACTTATATTAAAAGATTTTAACAAATATAATATCAATTTAGTTTTCTTTGCAGATGAAAACTTCTCACTACATAAAAATTCTCATTTCTTATTATCAAATCCTCAATATACAGAGATTATGGTAAAAGGTTCTAGTTTTGAAAAAATAATTTCACCTTTTGTTGATATTTATGCAAACATTTTAGATTCTTTCTATATGGAAAAAATTGCTCAATACGCAAAAGGTAGCTCATTATACCTAAATCATGCAACAAATTATTTACTAGAAAATAACATTATCGAATTAAAAAATGGAAAATATGCTTTAGTAAAACAAACTTCTGTAATATTTCCACCGACAATTGAAAAACTTGTTGAAACAAGATTTAGATTTTTATCTCATGACAAAAATGCTTACAGTATTTTAATGTTATTACTAACTTTAGGGCCAAGAATTGATATCTCAACTCTTCAATCTTTGAATATACCTGACTTAGGAAATGCTCTTGGTATTCTTGATGAAAAAGGTTACATCTATTTAGAAAACAATGTGGTATATTTTAATAACTACAACCTTTTAAAAACAGTATCAGAAGTTCTGTTGGAAAAAAGTCATAAGTTGAACATTGCAAATTATTTACTAAATAATATTGTTGATGAAAATGTTCCTTTACCAATAAACTTAACTGTTTTCCATATTTTAGAAGACAAAAAGAAAATTCAAAACTTCTGGAAAATATTATCTAATGTCGCATTGATGTTAGGTGATTTCAGTGCATATTTAAATTGCAGTATTTTACTATTAAAAATGATGGAACAAGATTCTGACGAAGAAACTCAACAATCTATCAATAACTACAAAATGATAATTTATGACAACATTTCAAATATGTTGTACAAATTCATTCCTACAAAATTGTATAACTTCTCTAAACTTGTTTTAGAAAATATTGAACACGCAATGGACGATAAAAAAGTTATCAATTTGTGTAATAAAATCTTGCAATGTTGCTTAAGAACAGGTAATTACACTCAGGCAATAACTTTAGCAAACAAAATTTTATCAAGATTACCAAAATCATCCTTCAATCCAACAGATAAAGAATTCAACAATGTTTTATTCTGGATATCAATGATTAAGGTAAATATTTTCTTTAATACAGGTAACTTAAAAGAATGTATATCTTTAGGAGAAGACTTGTTAGAAATGTTTACACCAGAAAATATTTCTGTCCTAATTTCTGACAAAATGCCTCAAGAACAAGTATTCTCATCAATTTATGATACTATTGGATACGTTTGCATGGCAAAAATCTTCCAACTAGAAGATGTTACACCTGTTATCAAAAAAGCAAAAGAAAAATTAGAAGTTATTCCTGAATCTTATTCACTATTTATCTATTTGCAAAAATACATTCACGGTGAAGACTTCTACTTAGACGTTGAACCAAGTATGTTAGATGATTCAAACATTTTTGCAAAATACATTTATAGTATGTTGAAAGCTTTTGAAAATATCAACTTTGATATTAAACTGTTTGCAAAAAATGTATATCAAGCTAAATTGTCAGCAAAAGAAAACAATTTAACACAACTAGATTTACTTTCTGACTTGTTAATTGGATATTCATACAAAATTCTTGGTGAATACGATAAGGCGCAAAAGATTTATCAAAACGTTAAAGAAATCAGCACACAAAACGGATTAATAAACGCTTCTATCTTAGCATGGCATTTTATTGCCGATTTAAAAATTGTACAAAACCGTGTTGATATTGGTCTTGGAATTGCAAAAAATACAATTTCATTATTAGATAAAAATCCTGATTCAAATGTAATTTTATCAATAATGTTTAACTTATTAATCTCTAAACTTCTTTCTGTAAAAGGAGATGAAGAACAATCACTTTCTTATAAACAACAAGCTGATTTGTTAATTGAAAAAAATAACTTAAAATCTACTCCTTTACTTGTAAGACATTCCGAAGAAGTTTAGATAATATCTATCCATCCATCTGCTAAAGCTTTCAAGATAACCATTGTCCTTCTTGAAACACCAAATTTTTGGAGGATAGATGCAACATGAAATTTTACAGTATGTACGCTTATGTACAAATCATTTGCAATTTCATAGTTATTTTTACCATTTATTAATTCTATCAAAACTTCTTCTTCTCTTACTGTCAAAATATTTTTTGGTCTACTCAAAGATAGCTCTATTGGATACATAAAATACCTCCTTTTATAAGTAAAACATTTAAAAATTTTCTTAATTACATGTATTTACGTTTTTGAGAAATTTTCAAAAAATTCTCAACATGGGGTATTAAAAATCCCATTTTTCTGGCATAATAGAGGAATGAAACGTGGTTTATACATAATTCTAATAATATTATTTATATTGCTCTTTTTAAAAGCCTGTATTCGTAGAGATATACCTGAACAAACTGTTTCAACAAATCAAGCTCAACAACAAGAGCAAATTTTCACCTTTCCACCAAGAGCAAAAACTATCACGTTAAATGGCATTGACTATCTTCAGAGTCAGACTCCCATTGGCAAATTTGGTGGAGAAATGATTTTATCAACTTTTGGAGAAGGTCCAAAAACTTTTAATCCTTTCACGTCAAAAGATGCAACTTCTTCTCAAATGGCAGGCATGATGTTTGACGGTTTGTTTTCAACAGATGCTAAAACAGGAGAAATCATTCCAAAACTTGCTAAAGGTTATGAAATTAAGGGTAATGATTATTACGTATATTTGAGAAAAGGTTTAACTTGGTCTGACGGCAAACCTATCACAGCAGATGACGTTATGTTTACATGGAAAGACATTATTTTTGCAGGAATGGGAAATACTTCTCTTAGAGATTCTTGCATAATTGACGGTAAACTTCCTATCATCACAAAAATTGATGATTATACAGTTAAATTCACTCTATCAAAACCATTTGCACCTTTTTTAAGATTGCTTTCATCAGAAATTGCGCCAAAGCATGTTTTTGAACCTGCTGTAAAAAAAGGCGCTAAATATTTTGACGGATTTTATTCTACAACAACTCCACCTAGTAAGTTTGTAACCTCTGGGGCTTTTAAATTAAAAGAATATCTTCCTGCACAAAGAGTTGTTTTCACAAGAAATCCTAATTACTACGAAATAAATACTAAAAATGAAAAACTTCCATACTTAAACAAAGTTGTTTATTTAATTGTTGGCGACGCTAATAATGAAATCTTGAAATTTGAAGCAAAAGAAATTGATATGATTGGATTAAAAGGTTCAAATGTCGCAAGATACAAAGAAAAAGAAAGTTCTTCAGATTACAAAATTTATAATCTTGGTCCAGATACAGGAACAATGTTTATTGTCTTAAATTTGAATAATAGAAAAAATTCTGAGGGCAAATATTATGTTCAACCAGAAAAACAATTTTGGTTTAGAGATTTAAACTTTAGAAACGCAATAGATTACGCAATTGATAGAGATAATATGGTACAAAATGTTGCAAACGGTCTTGCAACACCACTTTTCACTGCAGAAAGCTTAAATTCTATCTTTTTAAATGAAAAAATCAAAGGTCACAAAAGAGATATAGACGCATCAAGAGAATTTTTGAAAAAAGGTGGATTTTCTTATAACAGAAACGGAAAACTTGTCGACAAATATGGAAATAATGTTGAATTTGATTTATACACAAATGCCGGAAACACAGAAAGAGAAGCTCTTGGCGTTATGGTTAAACAAGACCTCGAAGATTTAGGAATGAAGATTAATTTTAAACCTATTGAATTTAATACCCTCGTAAACAAAATGGTCAATACTCTTGATTGGGATATGATTTTAATGGGTTTAACAGGTTCACCTCTTGAACCTCATAATGGTAAAAATGTTTGGAATTCTTACGGTTCTCTTCACTTATTTAACCAAAGACTTGAAAAAAACTCTTTTGATGACAGATATGATTTTGAAAAACAATTAGATTATATTTTTGATGAAGCTTCTTTAAAAACGAACTTTAACGAAAGAAAAGCTTTATACGATAAATATCAACAAATTGTTTATGATAACAAACTTGTCATCTATTTATATTCGCCAGTAAGAATTATTGCTATAAGAAAGAAATTTAAAAATGTATATCCTTCACCATTAAATGGAATAGGTTATAATATAGAAGAAATTTACGTGGATAAATAAAAATGCAACAAATACTAATTTATATACTAAAAAGAATACTTCAAACGATACCATTACTAATTTTGGTATCATTGATAAGCTTTTTTATAATTAGATTGAGTCCAGTTGACCCACTTGCAGAACTAAAATTAAACCCATCAATTTCTAAAGAAACACTTCAAAAAGAAACTGAAAGATTAGGTTTAAATAAACCTATTTGGCAACAATACTTGTTGTGGGGAAAATCTTTTATAAAAGGTGATTTGGGAGTAACTTCAACTGGTGAAAGTGTTGCAAGCAAATTAAAAGAAAGAATACCAAATACATTACTTTTAACAATAGTCGTAATCTTTATGACATGGGCAGTTGCAGTTCCTCTCGGAATGCTCGCTGCTGTAAAATGGAAAACACCTTTTGATAGATTCTTAACCTTTATAACGAGTATTGGTATGGCAATTCCATCCTTCTTCTTTGCGATATTGTTATTAATTTTTGCAGTAAAAACTGGCTGGTTTCCTGTTGGAGGTTTAACAAGCTATGACTTTAACGATATGGGATTTTTCCACCAAGTTCTTGATATAGCTTATCACTTAGTATTGCCTGTAACAGTACTATTTACAATCTCTTTAGCAGGATTGCAAAGACAAATGAGAGCAAACATCCTTGATGTTCTTGACTCTGATTATATTAAATTTGCAAGAGCAAAAGGTTTAAGTGAAAACAAGGTTTTATTCAAACACGCTTTGAGAAATGCCGTAAATCCGATGATAACTCTTTTAGGATTTGAATTTTCTTCTCTACTTTCTGGCGCAGCGTTAACAGAATATGTTTTTCAATACCCTGGGTTAGGAAGATTAATTCTTGAAGCAGTTCTTAAATCAGATATAAATCTTGTTATGGCATCCTTAATGATGGGTGCATTTATGCTTATATTAGGAAACCTGATTTCTGATATATTGCTAATTATTACTGACCCTAGAATAAGAGTTAGGGGGTAAGATATGATGGAAATTTTAAGACAATTAGTTAAAGATAAGTTTTCATTATTAGCCTTAATTGTGCTTGTAGTAATTTATATGGCACTTTTATTTGCAGATTTTCTTGCACCTTATACAAAAGATTTTTCTGATAGAGAACTTTCTTACGTACCACCTTCACCAGTATTTACTATTGATGAAAACGGTAAATTTTCAAGACCTTACACTTATAATTATAAAAGAGAGTTTAATCCAGAACTTTTAGAAACAACTTACAAACTTGATAGAAGTCATAAATATTATTTGAAATTTTTAGGCAAAGGCGTTGAATACAAAGCTTTTGGCTTAATTCCAATGAAAAGACACTTAGTAACAGTTGAAAACGAAGGTAGATTATATCTTTTAGGAGGAGATATAAATGGACGTGACGTATTTTCACGACTACTTTTTGGTGGAAGAATTTCAATGACAATAGGATTTTTGGCATTATTTGTCTTATTCCCTATTGGACTTATCTATGGTGGAATTTCAGGATATTTTGGTGGAAAAGTAGATATCTTTATGATGAGATTTGCAGAAGCAGTAATGTCAATTCCAAGTTTTTATTTGTTGATTATTTTGGCAGCAATTTTACCACCAAATATGACAAGTATCCAAAGATTTATGCTAATTGTTATAATCCTTGCTCTTATTGGTTGGGCAGGATTTGCAAGGGTTGTAAGAGGTATGGTTTTATCTATTAAAACTCAAGAATTTGTAGAAAGCGCAAAATCTATTGGCGCATCTAATATGAGAATTATTTTAAAACATATTCTTCCTCAAACAACAAGTTACGTTATTGTAGCAATGACATTATCTGTACCATCTTACATATTATCAGAATCAGGTTTAAGTTTCTTAGGACTAGGTATTCAACAACCTGACGCTAGTTGGGGTAATATGCTTAAGGAAGCACAAGAATATACAAATATTCTTTATAGACCTTGGCTTTTAACTCCTGGTTTCTTAATTTTTGTTGCAGTTCTGTCATTTAATCTAATAGGTGATACAATAAGAGATATTTTAGACCCAAAAAGTAAAATGAGATAGGTGGAAATGAGTCAATATTTAATAAGTTTAATATGTTCAGTAATTCTAGGCTTTTCACTAGGTTTAGAAAGAGAATTAACAAACAAACAAGCAGGTTTAAGAACACATATTTTTGTATGTTTAGGTTCTTGCGTGTTCACATTGTTGTCAATTTATGGATTTCCGACATTTGCAGGTGGTGATAATGTAATCCTAGCCCAAGCAACAGGTATCAGAGATACTTCTCGTGTTGCTGCGCAAATTGTAACTGGTATTGGTTTTATTGGCGCTGGTACTGTAATGAAAAATGGTTCTTCTGTTCATGGTTTAACTACAGCATCAACTCTTTGGATTGCAGCTGCAGTTGGTATGGCTTGTGGTACAGGTCATTTTGGCATTGCAATTGTTGCAACAATTTTGAGTGTTCTTGTTTTAATTAGCATTAAATGGATGGAAAAAAACATTCTTGCTAAAAGAAAAATTATGAACAAAAGATTAAAACTTTCTTTAAAATGTCAAAAAGATTGTGTAGAAACTGTTCAAGAAGATTTAATGAAAGAATTCCCATACTTAAACGAAATTAAAAAAGTTGATTCTGATAAAGATCATGACGCAAAAATTGTCGCAGTTATAAATGTTAAAGATAACAAACCTCTACAAACTGTTTACAAAAAATGCGAATTACTTAATGGTATAACTTCAATAGCAATACAGGAAGCTGATGAATAATAACGAAATTAACAAGGAAGTAAAAGAATATTCTAAGACATTTTTCATAACCTTTTTTGTAGTTGCAATTATCGTTGCAGGCATTATGACTATGTCTTGGATTATGATACCTAATTCAATAAAAAATCCTGTTATTTCTAAAAATACTGATGAATTAGATTATTATTTAATCGACTTTTTAATAGAAAAAAACCAATATTTACTTGCAAAATATCCAAAAAATTATGGATATAACATAAGATTAGGTACTTTATATGCAATAAAAAGAGATTATCCAAAAGCAGAAAGAGAATTAAAAACAGCTGTTGAAAAATCTCCATACCTTGCCTACAAAGCAAGATATAAGCTTGCAACTTTATACATTAAATTAAATAGATTGGATGAAGCTCAAAAATTAATGGATGAAATTACAGACAAACCTGATAAAAAACTTATCAAAAACAAAGGTATTGTCTATAAAGAAATTGGTGATAAACTTTATGCTCAAGAATACTATCCACTAGCTTCTACAAAATATGAAAAAGCCATCTTCTATTTGAAAAGATGTAATAAAAAAGAATTACACGAAGCACAAATTAAACTTTCTGATTGTTATGAATCAATGGCAGACGTATTTATTGAAAAAGGTCTAATTGAAGACGGAACTTTTTATTTAGAAAAAGCTGATAAATTAAATGATAAACCTCAAATCAATTATAAATTAGCTCTTTTATATATTGAAACAGATCCAAATAAAGCTTACGACTTGCTAGAATACGTTAGAAAAAAAGCACCTGAAATGCTTAATTACTACATGTATTATGACTTGTTGATGAAAATTTCTGAAAGTTCTGAAGAATTAGGCGATACAGCTGGAAGAGATTTGTATGCAATGAAAGCTAAAAATTTCCAAAATTACGTATCAGATAATATTCTGTACAAAAACGATGTATTGGTTCACATGTCTGATATCATTGTCGCTTATAACAAAAAAAGTAAAAACTTAGATATTAATATAAAACTTCAATTAAGAAATAATTCTCCATTTAACATAAAGGATTTAACAGCAAGATTTATCTTTAAAGAAGATGGTCATACCATTAAAACATTTGATAAAGCAGTGTTTGCCTATGAAAACATTTTCCCAATTGGACAACAAACTTCTATAATTAATCTTGCAACAGAGTTAAAAGGTAAAAACTTAAATCCAAAAAAAGACACTCTTGATGTTGATTTTTATTTGTATAAAAAAGAAAAGCATAAGCAACTTATAAAACATTTCCAAATTAAAAAACCAATTGAACTACTAAAATAGTACAATTATTATTTTTGTTATAACCTCATGGCGAATATTAAAACTTTTATACTGATTTAAAATACAGATAAAAGGAGTAGATATTATGAATGCCGAAGATAAATTGCTATGCGCACCAGTGTGCACACTTAAAGAATTAAATAATCTTTTTATAGAACTTACAGCGAAAAATTGCAATCAACGCTGTAAACAATGTTACATTGATTTTCCAATAAGTAGAAAAGAAAAGGACTTTATTCCAATAGAAAAAGTCAAACAAACAATTGAACAAACAATGGATGAAAATTTAAATTGTATTTATTTAACAGGTGCAGAACCTATGACTCATCCTGACTTTAATAATATTCTTCGTCTTTGTCTTACAAGAACTAATGTTTGCATTTGCACAAATGGTAGTTTTATAAACGAAAAAAAAGCTAGATTTTTGAAAAAAGTTGAAGATGAAAGCAACTTTTCAATTATTTTCCAACTACCAATATCACATTACAATGAGGTCAAATCTGATGATATCAGAAGTAGAGGTAATTATAGACAAGTAATGCATGCTATCAAAAATCTTAATAAATATGAATTTTATATCTTTTTAAATATAACTAATTTTTATCAAGAAGACTCAAAAGTTTTAATAAATGAAACCTATAAAGCTATTCAAAACCTTGATATAGAATTTGATATCAATAATATAAAAGTTAATGAATTTTGCGATAAACAAAAACCTTTTGAATTAAGTTCTGATTTTAAAGGTAAATTTGATTGTGAAAACTCAAGAATAGTAACTGTTAATGGGGTTTACTCATGCCCGTTTCTTGCAAATGACCATAGAGGAAGAATGGGGTCAGATTTTACTGACTACGCAAAGAAAATTCCATTAGAAACGAGTTTTTGTGCAACTTGTATAAAAAATAAAAAACAAATGTTTGCGCTAGATACAAAATTATTTAGTTAGCAGGCACTGGTGGTGGAACAGGAACGCCAGCTTGAGGAACAGCTTGTTCTGGTTGAGCCGGTTGAGCTGGTGCTGTTGGTTCATCACCCTGCATATAAACTTTTACACCTAGTTTAATTAATAACACATTTTTATTCTTATAATAAGGAACAATGTCATAACTGCTTATACTAATTAAATATGGATATTTATATAAATCTGTAAGGAAGTTTTCAAAATCTCTGTAACTTCCGATAATTTTCATTTTTAAAAGACAAACACTATAACCTTTTTGAGCTGCAACAAAAGCATCGTCTGCCGGATTATATTCATATTGAATAGAATATGTTTTGATATTATTTGTTTTTGCCATTTCAAAAATATCATTAAACAAAATACTATAACCTGACTCATTATCAAGAGATAAGGTTCTTGGCTGAAAAACAGTTTTAGCAATCATTCCATTTGCAATTCTTGCTTTTTCCAATTTTGCCATTTGTTGTTGTGCTGCAACAAGTTGTGTATCAATTTGCGCAATTGCAGCTTTTTTTTGTACAACATCATTTTTTGCAGAAATAAATTCGCTAATTTTTGGCTTAACTTGTTTTATGCCAGCAAAAATTAATAATGCTGCCAAAATGACGAACAATAAAGCTTCTCTATAAATTTTTAAAAAATCTTGTATATTCATTTTATATTACTACTTTCTAAAAACTTTCTATCTTTTCAAGGTTTGGAGGTAAACCTTTGCTGAAAGGATTTTCCTCTGTTGAACCTGCAGGTGGTGGAGGAGGCGTTTGAGATGCATCGCCACCTGACGCACCTTCTTGACTTTGTTGTCCGTCTTGACTTTGTTGAGGTGCATCTTTTAATGCATCTTCTGGGTTTGCACTTCTTTGTGCATGTTCAAATGTTTTATATTCTTTCAATGCAACTACATCAACATCTTCCATGTTTGTTATTTCAAAACTATAGAATTTTGGTCTACGTGTACTTTCACTATCATCATTTTCAACTGATTCTAGCGAATAAACTTTTAAATCTGAATTAATAACAGAAAGTTTTAAATCTCTATAGAAGTTGTAAACATCTTCCAAACTTGATGTTTTACCACTGATATAAACCTTTCCTGTTTTTGTTATTTTAAATTTTGTAATCCAAGTATGAGCAGGAATACTCAAACCTAATGCAGAATAATAAATTAATTTTTCTTTGTTATAAGCATTTATTAAAGACATTTCTGTTTTTTCATCAAAAACATTAATCTTGATAGCTTCGTATTTTTTCATTTCTGCTTGTTTTGATTCTAATTCAGTAGTTAAACGTGTTTGTTCTTCTATTTGCTTATTACTTAGAGAATTCATAACAAGAAAAACTACTAATAGAATTAATAAAATTGGTACTGTTAATATTATAGTAATTTTTTTTATAAAATCAGGAGACAATTCTATCGTTATGTTTCCGATAGTTATTGTCTTGTAAATTTCTGTTTTTACATCTTCTGCCTTAAATTCACCTATCATATTTAATTTGATAGGATAATCTACAAATTCATAAATACCTGAACCAATGATTTCTGGTGTCATTTTCAACACTAGATTTGGCATAATATTTTTTGCTGCATCTATCAATGGTTTTTGAACATATTTATTGCTTTCAAGATAAGTAATTTTTCCGTCAAAAGTTATCTTTTTAGAAAGAACTTCTGCAGAAACTAAATCTGTTTCAGAGATAATATACAACCAATTTGCAGGGTTAGTAGTAAGAGTTAATGTAGAAGATGAAATTATTGCATTATAAACTTCTTCACCAGAAAACGATTTTAATGCAAGAGGTTCTTCATAATAACTTATAACCGATTTTCCTGCCATTGAAAGAACTGAGTAACTATTTTGGTTAATAACCATTAAATTCCAAGTTACAAAATCTTTCATTTGTTCATCTGCAAGATTTGTATAATACAATGCTTTTAATAAAGACAAGTAAGAGTTTTCGATACCTATTAGGGTACATCCAACCTCCATACAAGCTGCATAAATTTCAGCCAATGCATTATTTTGTAATGCAGAATACAAAATATCTGTGGAATCAGTACTTTGATTTGGCTTAACAATATTTGTCCAACCTACAACGGGTTCTTGTCTTTTAAAAATATAAGTTTGTTCAGCTTCAGAAATAATAGCATTTGTAACAGCTTCATCACCAAGCATAAGTGGCAAACTTATAAGTCCAAAAAGAACATTCGGCATTGTAAGTATAACATTTGAAGAACGGGGTATTTTTAAATCATCAAATAATGCTGCTAATGTTGTTCTAAATTCGTCATAATCCGTAATTTCACGAGTAGAAAAATTGTATTCCAAAGGTCTGCAAGCATATTTACTTACAGTTTTTGTATTTTTATCAATTTCTATCATTTCTAATCCGACACTCGGTGATAATGAAACCCCTACCGTTACGTTCGAACTAGCCCCAAATTTAGATAATAAATTATTAAGCATTATTAGTTGTACAACTTTTTTTCTATTATATAATATTTATTATAAGTTGAATAAAATTATACGTCAATTAAGGTTTTCAAATGAATATTGTAGATGAAATTAAAAAATTAAAAAAAGAAAAAAATGCTTGTATATTAGCACACTGTTATCAAAATATAGAAATTGATGAAGTCGCAGATTTTGTTGGTGATTCACTTTATTTAAGCAGAATGGCAGCAAAAACAGATGCTGATATTATCGTTTTTGCAGGTGTATTCTTTATGGCTCAAACAGCTAAAATTATTTCTCCTGATAAAAAAGTTCTTCTTCCAAATCCAAATTCTGGTTGCGTAATGGCAAATATGATTAATGAAGAACAATTAAAAGAATTTAAGGCAAAACATCCAAACTTACCTACAGTTTGTTATGTAAATTCAACGGCTGAAATCAAAGCTCTTTGTGATATTTGTTGTACAAGTGCAAACGCAGTTGAAATTATTAAAAGCTTAAATGCAGATGAAATCTTGTTTGTACCAGATACACACTTAGGTAAATGGTCAGAATATAAACTTGGTACGACAAAAGTTACAACATATCCAGGATTTTGTCCAACACATTTGAAAATCACTAAAGAAGACGTTATTTCTGCAAGAGAAAAATATCCTGAAGCCGATATTTTAATCCACCCAGAATGTCATATTGAAGTTAGCAAACTTGCTGACTACGTTGGTTCAACTTCTGGTATCATGAATTACGTTAAAAATAGCGACAAAAAATCTTTCGTAATTGGTACAGAACAAGGTGTTGTAGACAGATTAAAAAGAGATTTTCCAGATAAAGAACTTATTCCTATTAAAGATAATCTAGTTTGCTTTAATATGAAATTTAATACTCTTGAAGATATTTATGAATCACTTCTTCATGAACAACACGAAATCACTATTGATAAAGAAATTGCAGATAAAGCTAGAAATTGTATTACTAGAATGTTAGAGGTTCATTAATGGAAGATATTATTTATGGTAGAAATGCCGTTCTTGAAGCTTTAAAATCAGGTAATAGAACTTTCAATAAAATTCTTATTTCAAAAACAGTTCATCCATCAGTTAAAATTGATGAAATTATTAATTTAGCAAAAGAAAAAGGTGTTCTTTTCCAATTTACTGCAAAAGAAAATCTTTCAAAATACGATGAACATAATCATCAAGGCATCATTGCAATGATTTCACCTGTAAAATTTACTGATTTGGATGAATTTTTAGAAAGAGAACATACAAATTCTAAAATAGTTATGCTTGATGGCGTAGAAGATTCTCAAAATCTTGGTTCAATCATAAGAACAAGCGTTTGCGCAGGAGTTGATGCTATTATCGTTCCTGAAAGAAGAACAAGTCCTGTCAATTCTGTCGTTGAAAAAGCAAGTGCAGGTGCAATTAATCATATAGAAATTATAAAAGTAAATAGCCCTGTTAGTGCTATTCAAAAACTTAAAAAACTAAACTGGTGGGTAATTGCAGCAGAAGCATTTGAATCAGATAATTATTACGATGTAGATTACAATGATATGAATTTTGTACTCGTAATGGGTGCAGAACATTCAGGCGTTTCAAAATCTATACTTAAACTAGCAGATTTTAAAGTTAAAATACCTATGTTAAAAAACTTTAATTCTTTGAATGTTTCTAATGCTTTAAGTATTATTATATTTGAAAGCGTTCGTCAAAGCTTAACAAGAAAGAAATGAAATGAAAGAAGAAAAACTATTTTTTAATACTGATGAAATTTCTGAAGATGGTGTAGATTTTTCAAAAATAGAAGAACATGATGATGACGACGATGATTTACTTTCATCAGTTGAAGACCCTAAAGTTCAAGAAAGTATTTCTTCTGTAAATACTGACGACTCTGTTAAAATTTATTTGCAACAAATCGGTAAAATTCCTCTTTTATCACACGAAGAAGAAGTTAAAATTGCAAAACAAATAAAAGAAAATAATAGTGAAATTGCAAAAAGCACTTTGGTTAATGCTAACCTTAGACTTGTTGTAAGTATTGCTAAAAAATATATAGGTAGAGGTCTTTCATTCCTTGATTTAATTCAAGAGGGAAATATTGGATTGATGAAAGCTGCAGAAAGATTTGACTACGAAAAAGGATACAAATTTTCAACTTATGCAACATGGTGGATTCAACAATCTATAACACGTGCTATTGCTGATAAAGCAAGAGTTATCAGATTACCAATTCACATGATTGAATCTCTTGGTAAAATAAGAAAAGCTACAATAGATTTAACAACAGAATTAGGCAGAACTCCTACAAAACAAGAAGTTGCTTATAAACTAGGTTTGAGCGTATCAAAATTGACATCAATTATTAAATCAGCTCAATCAACAATTAGTATAGAAACTCCTGCAAATCAAAAAGAAGATTCAACAAAAATTGCTGATTATATTGTAGATGAAAGCACAATCGCACCAGCAGAAAGAGTTTCACAAGAAAATTTGTTTGAAGATATTCAAAGAATGTTAAAACAATTAAGTCCAAAAGAAAGAGATATTCTTATTCTTCGTTATGGTTTGGATAATAATGGTGAAAAGAAAACTCTTGATGAAATCGGCTCACACTATGGTGTTTCAAGAGAAAGAATAAGACAAATCGAAAATAGAGCAATTTCAAAACTTAAAAAACTTTGTAAAAATGCTAATTTAACAGTAGATTTAAAAAATTATTTTGGAAATTAATAAGTTTAAAAGGACGGGTTCAATGTTTCTATTAAACCTGACTTATTTTTTATAAAAATTAAATCATATTTCCTTTTTTATCAAAATATTTATCGTAATATTTAGTTCCACTTAGTTTAGCCTTAAATAATGCTATATCTGAATTTAATTGATCATAATGTTGGTCACGAATACCCCATGTCGAAACACCAGAAGATGGACGTAAATTATCTAAACCTTCTTGTCTTTCTATTTCTACTGCATGGAAAGTTGCCTCTGAAATAATTTTACCCTCAGGAATAACGTTTCTTATTTTTGCAACACTTGTATCACGAACCTTACCATTACTTATTAACAATGACCACATTTTATTATCAACAGTACGAAATTCAGAAATCGTTTGTCTAATTACAGATATTAATTCACCCAATTCAGCTTCTTCAGAAGATGATAAATTTCCTGTTTTTTGTTTATCTAATAATTCATCAATCCTTTCAAAAGTTTTATCAACTTCTTCTCTTTTTTTATCTACTTCATCATATACATTTTTTACGTACTCATATTCTTTATCTGCTTTTTTAACATATTCAGCAACAATTTTATCAATTTCATCATTTACCTTTTTTACAAATTTTTCATCAACTTTAGAATTATCTTCATTTAATTCATTAAAATCTAAATCACCATCTAGTTCATACTTAACTTCTTTATTATCATCTGATTTTAAAGAAACAGAATTGTTTAAAGCTTTGTTATTATTAACAGGCTTTGACGTATCTATATTTTGTCTATTAATTTGAGTTAATTTCAGAAATGAATTAACTTGTTGATTGTTAACAGCAGTCATTCTGTTCCTTTCTATACACATTTTCACACCAATTTCTTGGCACATGTATTTTATCGGCAATTTAGCTAAAAGACTTTACAGTACGCCACATATCATATAATATCATATCGTGCATTATAATTGAGTTTCAGCCATTTTAAATTCATATTTACAATACTTAATAATTTTAAAATATTGTGTTCAATTAAAACATTAAACCAAACTTAATTTTTAGAACCCTCAAGATGTTGAAACACACTACGTTTCCTTTTATCCGTAAGGCATTAAATCGGATAATATGCCTAACGGCTCAAAGTCAACTACGGAGACAGGCTCACAAGTTTCGCTTTAGCTCAACTGTTCGCTTTGTCAAGTTCAGCATGACATGCTTTTATGTCGTCCTGAAGCGCGAGTGAGCAGAGGCTGGAACGCTTTTGCAAAAGTTGACAAAACTATTTTGCAAAACGTGGAATTGCCGTTTAACGCGAACGAGTAAGACAGTAAGGACCTCGACGGATTTATTAAATTATAAAATTAACCAATTTATCTTACATCAATAAAATCAATATTCTTTTTCAAAATATTTTTAATTTCTTCAAATTCTTCATCAGAGTATGTTTTTTCGTTCATTAAATTTTCATCTAAAATCTTTGATGCAATAAATTTTTGAATATAATATTTTTTAGCACCAGAAATCATTTCACCTATTTTTTCAAAATCATCATAAGAAAGTTGTGATTTTAAAACAGTTGTCCTAAATTCATAATCAACTCCACTATTTTTTATCAGCTCAATGCTTTTCTTTATATTTTCTATATTAACATTACAATTTACTATAATTTCGTATTTATCAATAGGTGCTTTTATATCCATTGCAATATAATCCAAAAGATTTTCATTAATTAATTCTTCTAAAATTTGTGGATTTGTACCGTTAGTATCTAATTTAACTAAAAATCCTAATTTTTTTATATTTTTTATAAAATCTTTTAAATCCTTTTGTAAAGTAGGTTCACCACCAGTAACAACAACTCCATCAAGTTTACCCTGTCTTTTTTTTAAAAATTCAAAGAAAGCCTCTAAAGATATTAGAGGCTCTTTGTTTTCAAATAATTCTGGATTATGACAATATCCACATCTAAAATTACAACCTTGTGTAAAAACAATACATGCAATTTTTTCAGGATAATCAATAAAGGTTGTTTTTTGCAATCCTGCTAGTTTGAAAGACATACTTCTTTTTCCGATTTTCTTTCTAACTTTTGAGCAACGTTATAAGTTTTTCTGTTTTTGAATTCAGCTTTTTTACCTTTATTCCATTGTTTTACAGGTCTAATAAAACCTACAACTCTTGAATAAACTTCGCATTCTTCACCACAAGTTGGACAAGTTTCATGTTCACCTGCAACATAACCATGATTTGGACAAACACTAAATGTTGGAGAGAATGTAAAGTATGGAAGTTTGTAATTTTCACATACTTTTCTAACAAAGTTTTTCATTGTTTCATTATCATGACATCTTTCACCTGCAAATACGTGAACTGTTGTACCACCTGTGTATTTTGTTTGTAAATCATCTTGCAAATCAAGTAATTCAAACACATCATCAGTATAATTTACAGGTACGTGAGTTGAATTTGTATAGTAAGGTTCACCATTATCATTTGCTGTAATAATATCTGGATAATTTTCTTTATCTAATTTAGCAAGTCTATAAGTTGTACCCTCTGCAGGTGTAGCTTCTAAGTTATAGTTATTTCCTGTTTCTTCTTGATATTTAGTGATTTCATCTCTCATAAAGTCCATAACTCTAATTGCAAAATCATGTCCTTTTTCAGTTGTAATATTTTCACCAAATAAGTTCATACAAGCTTCGTTCATACCAATTAAACCAATTGTTGAGAAGTGGTTTTTCCAATATTGTTTAAATCTTGCATAAATATCTCTTAAATAGTATTTAGTATATGGATACAAGTTGCTTTCTGTGAATTTTTCAACTAATTTTCTTTTAATTTCAAGAGATTCTTTAGCTAATAACATTCTTTCTGATAACATTTTAAAGAATTCTTCTTCATTGTTAGCTTGATAACCGATTTTTGGTAAGTTGATAGTTACAACACCAATAGAACCAGTTAATGGGTTTGAACCAAACAAACCACCACCACGGTAAGCTAATTGTCTGTTATCAATTCTTAAACGACAACACATTGAACGTGCATCTTCTGGATTTAAGTCAGAATTTACAAAGTTTGAGAAGTTTGGAATACCATATTTTGCAGTAATTTCCCATAAACCATCTAAATCTTTGTTGTTCCAGTCAAAGTCTTTTGTAATATTGTATGTTGGAATTGGGAATGTAAATACACGACCAGAAGCATCACCTTTCATCATAACTTCAAAGAATGCTCTGTTAATCATATTCATTTCTTCTTGGAATTCACCATAAGTTTCTTCCATAATTTCACCACCAATAATTACACATTGATCTTTGTAATAACTTGGTACTGTTAAATCCATTGTTATATTAGAGAATGGTGTTTGGAAACCAACACGAGTTGGTACGTTCATGTTGAATACAAACTCTTGAATTGCTTGGTAAACTTGTTCGTAATTCAATTTATCATATTTTACAAATGGAGCTAATAATGTATCGAAGTTTGAAAATGCTTGAGCACCAGCTGATTCACCTTGTAAAGTGTACATAAAGTTTACGATTTGACCTAAAGCTGTTCTTAAGTGTTTTGGAGGAGCAGATGCAACTTTTCCTCTTACTCCTTTAAAACCTTCCATCAATAAATCTTTTAAATCCCAACCAACGCAATATGCAGCGATTAAGTTAAGGTCATGGATATGAATAGAACCTGTTTGGTGTGCAGTTTTAATGTTTTCTGGATAAATTTTTTCTAACCAATATTGTGTACATAAATTTGATGCAAGATAATTATTCAAACCTTGGATTGAATAACCCATGTTTGAGTTTTCATTAACCTTCCAATCAAGTTGTTTTAAATAATCATCAATCATGTTAACTGATGCATTTTCAACAAATTCTCTGATTTTTTTATGTTGTTCTCTGTATAAAATATATGCCTTTGCAGTACTTTTGTATTTTGATGACAAAAGAACTTGTTCAACGATATCTTGAATTTCTTCAATAGTTGGTGATTTTAAGTTTGATTCTTTATTTCTAACAAAATCTTTGATTATTTTTAAAACGTTTCTTGTCAAGTTTTTTGCAGCTTTTTCATCAATTTCGTTAGTTACTGCACCAGCTTTTATGATAGCATTTTCAATTTTTGAAGAATTAAATTCCTCAATTTTGCCATTTCTTTTTAATACATTCTGCATAAATATTCTCCTAAGTCTGATTTTTTGATAGTTTTTAAAGTTTCTAATATTTCGACTCTAAATAAAATAAAGATAAAAAAACTTTAATTAATTTTGGGTGAGTCTTATAATTATACAATATTTTTAAGCCATTGTCAAAAGTGAACTACCTTATTTGAACAGGCATAACAAGTGAAATGTAGTCGTTTTCACTGTCTGGTCTAAATACAGTTGGAGATGCTTTTGTGTTTAAACCAATTAACACTTTTTCATCTTCCATATTTTTTAAACCATCTAAAACATATTTGTAATTGAATGCAATTACCAAATCTTCGTCTTTGTATTCAATATCTAAATCTTTTTTACCTTTTCCACTGTCAGAAGTATCGGCTTTTACTTCTAATTTATTTTCTGTAAATTCAAATTTAATAATACAAGTTTTTTCGTTTACCATTACAGAAATAAGTTCAAGAGCGCTAATTAATTCATTTCTATTAACAGTTGCTGTTTTTGGACTTGTTTCAGGAATTAACTTGTTATAATCAGGATAATGACCTTCAATAATTTTTGAAATCATTAAAGTTTTTGATGTTTTGATAGCAAGTTTTGTTTTTTCTGTATAAATTTTAATTTTTTCATCTTCTACAAAACCACTAATTTTTAAAACCTCTTGAAGAGTTCTTGAAGGAATAATTAATTGACTTGTTTTCTTTTCAATATTGTCAATTTTTTCTCTAACTCTTGCAAGTCTGTTACCGTCAGTTGAAGCGATTTCAAGAATTTCTTCTTTAATATCACAAACAACACCTGATAGAGGACCAGTTGTTTCATAAGAAGCTGCAGCAAAACCTGCTTGTTTTATAGCTCTTGTAAATTGTTTAAAGTCAATATCTATACCATTTTCTAAACTTACATTTTCAGCTACTTTTGGAAATTCAGAAGCTGAAATACCAACAATTTCGAATTTTGTGTTTTTTGTACTTATTTCAACAATATTTGTTTCTTCATTTAGTTCAAAAGTTACAAGATTTTCTGATAATCTTGTAAAAATATCGTTCAATTTTTTAGAAGGTAAAGTGATTGAACCTTCAACTTCAATTTGTGCATCAACCTCGGTTGATATTGTCAAATCTAAATCTGTTGCTGTTAATTTTATAACATTTTTGCTTTCAGCTTCAATTAAAATATTTGCTAAAACAGGTTGAACACTTTTCATTGTTGCAACGCCTGATACTATTCTAATGCCATTTAAAAATTCGTCTTTATTTACTATAAATTTCATATCCAACTTCCCCTAGAGAAAAAAAATTCCCTTTATTTTATTATATCAAAAATAAACCATTTAGTTGATAATTTTTATATGATTTTAATATTATTTAATCAAAATGAATTTATCAAAAAATTTTATTATAAATAATAAATAAAATAATAATAAAAAAGATAAAGTTCATGGTCATAGTAAGTTACGGTTATTTGTAAAAAACTTCTAAAACTATTAATTTTATTAATTTTTAGATTTTAAAAATTTTGTAAAAAATAAGTAGTAAAAAAATAGAAAATGTAGAAAAAATAAAATAACCAATAATTCATGTAAAAAACTATTATTTTTTTACATAGTTTTTTACTTTTTGTATAATGTGTTTATGAGATTAAAAAATTTGGTACTAAAAAATTATAGAAATTATTCAGATGAATCGCTAGAACTCAATAGTGGTAAGAATTTGATTATTGGTAAAAATGCTCAAGGTAAAACAAATATTTTAGAAAGTATTTATTTTTTATCTCATCTTAAATCTACAAGAACTTCTAATAACATGGAACTTTTAAAATTTAATACACAAGTCATGGAAATTAATTCTGTGTTGGATAAAAATAATACAGATATTGATTTGAGTATAAAATTTGATGATGAAAAGAAAAAAGAATTAAAAGTTAATAATTTAAAAACAACTCCAAAAAATTTCAAAAATATAATAAAAACTGTTCTTTTTTCAACAAATGATTTATTACTTTTAAGAGGAGCACCTCAAGATAGACGTGATTGGCTAGATAGAGCAATATCACAAATTTATCCTATCTATGATGAAAAATTATCCAAATACGAAAAAATTAGAATTCAAAAAAATAATCTTTTGAAAGACGAAAAATTTAATGATACCTTGCTTGATGTTTATAATGAGCAACTTGCTATAACAGGCAGTAATATTGTATTTTTGAGAAAAAAATTTATAAAAGAAATAGAAAATGTAGCAAAAGAAAAACATTCAAACATTTCTGAGGGTGAAAACTTAAAAATTTATTATGTTTCAACTTTTGAAACAGGTGAAAGCATTGAAGAAACTGCAGAAAATTTTAGAAAAGCACTAGATGAAAATAGAGAAATTGAAAGAAGAAAATTCCAATCAGTAGTTGGACCTCATCGTGATGATATAAGTTTTTATATAAACGATACAGAAGCTATAAAATACGCATCACAAGGTCAACAAAGAACAATTGTTTTGTCTTTAAAAATGGCTGAACTTGATATTTTAAAAGATAAAATAGGAGAAACACCAATTCTTTTACTTGATGATGTTTTAGCTGAACTTGATGATTTAAGACAAAATTTCTTGCTAAATTCTATCAGCGAAAATATTCAAACAGTTATAACTTCTGTTGATACTTTACTTTTTGACGAAGAATTTTTGAAAGATGTCAAAATATTCAAGGTTGATAACGGAAAAATTATAGATACTCTTTAGATAAATATTCAATAATATCTGCACTTTCGTACATAACATTACCAGTATTTGTATCAACTATAAAAGGTACTTGACGCTTTTTACCTATTTTTAAAAGCTTGTTGAAATTTTCATGCTCGTTAATGTCTAATAATTTGTATTCAATATTGTTACTGTCTAAAAAATCAATAACTTTTTTGCAATATGGACAAGTAGATAGGTAATATAAATTTATCATAATTTTCTCCTTTTATTGAAATTAAAGAATGAAATTGAAAAAATTTAAATTAGTTAATAGTGTAATTTAATTTAATAAATAAAATATGTTCGAAGAAATTACATTTAATAGATTTGTAAAAACCTTAAAAATGTAGTACAATGAGTACGCAAATTAAGGTATTAATTAAAAAAGAGGATAAAAAATGAATAATAAATTTGAATTAAATTTATCAACTGAAGAACTAGAAAAAAGAACTGATAAAGAATATTTAGCACCAAAAGTTTTATTAAAACCTGATGCGAAAGAATATTTAGACCTTGCAGAAGACGATAAACAAGCCATTAAACATTTAGTTAAAACTGCTCAAATCATTGATGAAGTATTTATGCAAATGGATAACGAAAACAACCTTGCATTCAAAAAATTCTTAGAAGAAGAAACTGCAAAAGGTAACAAGGATGCAGAATTATCATTAAAATTATTCAATGCTCAAAAAGGTATTTCTGGTATTGATATGATGTCAAATATGGTTACTCTTGCAAAAGGTCAAGAAGAAAGACCTGGAAAAGCTTTTTATCCAGCTGATTTAGGTAAAGATGAATTCTGTAATATCTTAATCAAGATGCTAGAAAACGGAGAAAAAGAAGAAGTAGCAAAGATTTTAAATCAACGTTCAATCGTAGAACGTGACGGAGATAAATTAAAAGCTATTGATTATTGTGATAAATTTAAAAAAGAATTTACTCAAATGGCAGATGAGTTAGAAAAAGCATCAGAAGTTTCTACAAATGCTGATTTTAACGAATATTTAAAACTTCAAGCAAAAGCATTACGTGAAGCTAATCCTATGTTAGATGCTTATGCTGATAAAAAATGGGCAGAACTTCAAGACACACCTCTTGAATACACAATCACTCGTGAACAATACGCAGACAGAATGACTGGTTTTGTTATGGAGAATGAAAAATTATTGAAACTTTTGAATGATGCTGGAATTGTTCCTCAATCAAAAGATTCATTAGGTTGTCGTGTTGGTATTGTTAACAAAAAAGGTACAGAAGATTTATTAGCTATCAAAAAATATTTACCAATGTTAGCTGAAAAAATGCCTTTGGCTGATAAATATAAACAAGTTATTTCAGCTGATGGTGATGCAAAACAAACAATGGTTGATGTTGATTTAATTTCACTTACTGGTGACGGTGGTTCATACAGAGGTGGCGTTACTTTAGCAGAAAACTTGCCAAATGGTGATAAATTATCATTAACAATTGGTGGTGGCAGAAGAAATGTTTATCATAGACAAATCAGAATAACTTCTCAACCAGAAAAAATTCAAAAAAGATTGAACGCAATTTTAGATAAAAAATTTCACGAATTATATAATGAAGAAGCTGATCACTGGTTTACTATTGGTCATGAAAACGCTCACTCACTTGGGCCAAAAGAAGGTGATGAAGGCTTAGGTAAATACAGAAACATTATTGAAGAAAACAAAGCTGATATGGGTTCTTTATCATTTTTAGATGATTTAGTTAAAGCAGGCATGTATACAGAAAATCAAAGAACACAAATTATTGTGAATTTCTGTACAAATTCTTTCTTAAAATCAAAACCTACAATGAATCAAGCTCATAGAGTTCGTACAGTAATGCAAGCCAATTACTTTATAAATGAAGGTGCTATTAAGGTTAATGATGAAGGTAAAATTGAAATTGATATAGAAAAAGCAGTTCCAACTGCAAGAAAAATGTTGACTGAAATTATCGAAGTTCAATTATCAGGTGATTTTAAAACAGCTGAAAACTTCATTAATAAATACTTTGTATGGACTGATGCAAATGAAACAATTGCAAAAGAATTGAGAGAAGTAAGCAAAACTCTAAATGGCGTAGTTGTTTCACCTCTTGAAGAAGAACTTTTAAAATAATTAAATTAATAGGTGGGTATTTTGCCCACCTATTTTAATACGCCTACAGCCCAGTAATAACTTAAAAGGCAATAAATTTAGATAGAAATACTTTATATAAATAAGGAAAATTATATCAAATTATACGAGCATTTTTTAGCGTTCAGTGAAAAGCTGATTGCCATTGTATTTTGGCTATATTGTTAAGAAATGTGTAGATTTATGCAGTAAAAAAGGCAATTTCTTAAACTTAGTTTACTTTATATAAGAGTAAGAGAGATTTAAGAGAGGCAAGTAAATGGCAAACCAATTATTTTCACAAGTTGTAGCTGATTATTACAAAGCTTCTTCAGAATCAATCAACACAGTAGCAAAAAGAGACATCAGAAGAAAATCATTAAAAGGTATCATGCAAGAATCATTCTTTCACGGTGCAAGCTACCTTGGAGCAAATTTTATCGCTTAATTAAATAAGCAACGGATTGGGAAATAGGTAAAGATAAACACAACACGAGGAAAAGGAAAAGGTATTTGATTACAACAGGGCTCGAAAGAGCCTATTTTTATGCCCAGTTTCAATTTATTGAAACTGGGCATAAATTTAAATTATTTTAAATATATTTTATCTTATAGATGTACAAACTTAGCTTCTTGTACGCCGTCGATTGATGTAATCTTTTCTAATGATTCAGGTTTAACATTTTTGTCTGTACCGATAATCATAATTGAAAGATTTTTGTTTTTAGCGCTTGGAGAAACCAACATTGATTCGATATTGATATTATCTCCACCGATTACATTTGCAACTTGCGCAACCATTGATGGCTTGTTATCGTGTTGTACAAGTAATAAGTGTTTTTCTGGTTCAACGCTTGTATTGTAATCATTAATTTTAACAATACGTCTAACATCTTTTGCGATTAATGCACCAGAAACGGTTGTATCACCTGATTCAGTAATCATTTTAACTGTAATTGTTCCAATGTAATCGCCTGATTTAGAAGATTTAGAAGTAGTAACGTTAATACCTCTATTTTTAGCAATAATTGGAGCATTTACAAAGTTAACATCTTGCAAATATGAACCAAAAATACCTTTTAAAATAGCTGTTTCAAGAGGAGCAGTATCTAAGTCTGCTAAATTACCTTTGAAAGAAATTTCTAAAGCTTTCATATTGTCAGTAGAAATTTGTTGAGCGATAGAACCGACTTGAGAAGCCAATTCCATATAATCTTTAACAGGTTCTAATTTTTCAGGTTTTAATGATGGAATATTTACAGCATGAAGAGCTGAACCACCTTTTAATACATCTCTAATTTGGTTTGCAACGTCAACTGCAACGTTAATTTGAGCTTCTGATGTACTTGCACCTAAGTGAGGTGTTAAGACGATATTTTTTTCAACACCTAAAAGAGGACATTTAGTGATTTCAGGTTCATCAACATAAACGTCAATTGCGCAAGATGAAACTTTTCCACTTTCTAAAGCATCTTTTAAATCTTTTTCGTTGATAATACCACCTCTAGCACAGTTGATAAGTTTAACGCCGTCTTTCATTTTAGCAATTGTTTCAGCATTAACTAAATTAAGTGTTTCAGGTGTTTTTGGAACATGGACTGTCAAAATATCAAATAAATTCCAAAACTTGTTTAAATCTTTAACATATTCAGCGCCCATAGATTTAACATATTCTTCTGTAGCGAATGGGTCATAAACAAAGACTTTCATACCCATAGCAAGAGCGATTTTTGCAACATAAGAACCGATTTTACCAAAACCAATAACACCAAGAGTTTTACCTAAAACTTCTGTACCAGTGAATTTTGAACGTTCCCATTTGCCTTCACGAGTTGATTTGCAAGCTGCAGGGATATTTCTCATCATTGACATCATTAATGCTAATGTGTGTTCTGCAGCAGCAGTTGTGTTTCCGTCAGGGGAATTAACAACGATAATACCTTTTTGTGTAGCAGCGTTAACGTCAATGTTGTCAACACCAACACCAGCTCTACCGATAATTTTCATATTTTTTGCAGCTTCGATAATTTTTGCTGTAACTTTTGTTTGGCTTCTAACCATTAAGGCATCGTATTCGCCAATAATTTTTATTAAGTCGTCTTCTGATTGAGTTGGCATTACAACTACTTCTGCTGCATCTTCAATAATTTTGCATGCAATATCATTAATTTTGTCTGTTACTAAAACTTTCAAAATAATCCCCTTTCATAAATATAAAAAACAAAAAACTAAACCTAGAAAGGTTTAGTTTGATTTAATTTCATTCTCAAATCTCTAAATCTTTGAATATCATCCTGAGCTTTAGCAGACTCTTTAAACACTGCTTGAGCAGAAGGATGAACCATTAGAACATAGTCCATGTGAATTTCTAAGAAATTGTATCTACGAGGAGCTTGAGTAGAATTTCTTGAATAAATTTCTGCATTAGTAACGGCCAAGAAACGACGTTCTCTATCGTTCAACAAATCTGTCAATTCACGATTTGTATTAGTATATTTTGAAACGTGAACTGTTCCTTTAATATCGTGATCAGCTGTTAAAATGCAAACCTCTATAGGTATAGTATCTGAATGTTTTCCTGCTGTTGCCATAGATAAATCCTTTAAATTCCTTTTTTTATTATATTTTTAATATTATAACAATAAGAAAAAATTGTCTAGTTGTTATTTCTTCTTAACACGAATACCCTCAACCTCGTGAACATCTTGAATAAAATAGAATGCTGTCGGGTCATTTTCTCTAATAAGCGTTTTAATTTTTGCAACCTCAAGTCGAGAAACAACACAATAAATAATTGTTTGCTCTTTTCCTGAATATCCACCTTTACCCTTCATATAAGTAACACTTATATTCAATTCTTTTATAATAGAATCTCCAATTTCTTTAGCAAAATTCGTAACAATGTATATTGATTTTGAACTATTTAAACCCTCAAGAACAATATCAATAACTCGATAAGCAATAAAATAAGTTAAGATAGAATACATCGCACTATCCCAACCATACAAAAATCCTGCTGCTGAATAAATAAAGAAATTAAAAAACATAATTATTTCACCAACAGAAAAACCGAATTTCTTTGCAAGTCTGATAGAAAGAATTTCTGTACCGTCAAGAGCACCGTCATTACGAAGAATAAGTCCAACTCCAAAACCCAAAATGATACCACCAAAAACGGTTGCCAATAAATCAGATTCTGTAACTTGAGTATTTTGTATAAGGTTTACAAAAATACCCAACATTGATACACCATAAAGAACGGTTACTACAAACATTTTACCCATTTTCTTAAAGGCTAAAAATAAAAATGGCAAATTAAATAAAACAATAATTAAACCTAAGTTAAACTTAGTTATATAACTTACCATCATTGAAATACCAATGATACCACCATCAATAATGTCATTTGGGACTAAAAAACCCTCTAACGCAAAAGCTGCAATTAAAGCACCCAATGTAACAAAAAAGAATTTCGCAATATAAAATTTAACTTTTTGTGCCAATGATAATTGTTTTTTGTCAGATTTTTTCTTTGCTATCATTCTTTTTTCTTTCGTATATTAGTTATGACTATGTTTATTTGATTTTTTAACTGTAATTACGTTATTAATTTTGAAAATTGTTTTTTTATCTTCTTCTGTTTCGTCTTTAACACCCAAAATCTTTTCTAAATCAGTTTTTAAAGTGGTTAAATCTTCATATTTTTTAAGTGTTCCATCAATGCAAACAGAAACATCACCTGTTTCTTCTGAAACAACAAGACAAGCGCTATCAGAAACTTCAGACATACCAATTGCAGCTCTGTGACGTGTACCGTATTTCCAACTTAATCTTGGGTCTTCTGTTAGTGGTAAAAGCACACCAGCTGCGATAATCTTATTACCCTTTATAACAACAGCTCCGTCATGCAAAGGTGTATTGATATGGAAAATTGTTAATAACAATTCTGTTGAAATATCTGCGTTTAAAGTTGTACCAACATCAGATGTTGTATATGCATCAATTTCATTTTGAAAAACAATTAATGCACCTGTTCTTGTTTTAGAAAGATATTTAACTGTCTCAATAATCTCTTTAACAATATCAACCGTAACTTCTTGATGATGAGAACTATCCCAAAAAGATTTGCTCATAAAATCAACTTGACCAAGATAACTTAAAAATCTACGCAACTCTGGTTGGAAAATAACAATTAAACTTAAGGAAATTAAAGTAATAAGTGATTTTAAGAAAACACCAAGAATTATTAAATCGATTCTTATTAAAACTTCTGCTAAAATCCATCCAAAAGCTAAAAATAAAAGACCTTTTACAAGCTTTTCAGCTTGTGTATTTTTGATAAATTTTTTATAAAAGGCAAAAACGACAATACTGATAATTAAAATTTCAGAAATGTTAAGCAGGTTAAAAGATAAATCCAATTTTGGAACCTGTGAGTTAAAAGTATCGAAAAGAGTATCTATCATTAGTCTTCAAACCTTCTTGGTATAATGTCGTTACGAGTTAAATCTTCAAACGTTTCTCTATTAACTATAATATCAGATTGAGAATTATTTACAAGTATCATGGCAGGTTTTTTCACCCTATTGTAATTGCTAGACATAGAATAATTATATGCACCTGTGTTGAAAACGCACAAAATATCATCTTTTTGAGGATTTGGCAATTTGATTTCGTCAATTAAAATATCACCTGATTCACAAAGTTTTCCAACAACTCTAACTTTTTTTAATTCTTCGTCTGAATTCATTTTGTTTGCAAGAACTGCAGAATATTTTGCGCCATACAATGCAGGTCTGATATTGTCTGTCATACCACCGTCTACAGCAACATAAGTTCTTATATTCGGAATATGTTTTATATTTCCAATTTTATAAATAGTTACTCCAGAAGTACAAATTGTGCTTCTTCCAGGTTCTAAATATAATTTTGGTTTTTTAATGCTATATTTTTCACAATTTTCGTTTATTGCAGAAATTACAACTTCACCTAATTCATAAATTGATAGTGGAGAATCTTCTTCTGTATATTTAATACCGTAACCACCACCAATATTCATTTCGTCAAATTCTAGTGAATATTTTTCTCTTAACCTTGCGTACTCTTTTATTAAAATGGCTACTTCATCTTTAAAACATTCTGTTTCAAAAATTTGTGAACCAATATGCGCATGTAAACCTCTTAATTTAAGATTTTTATATTTGTTTTGAAGAAGTTCTATAACTTCGTCAATTTGCGACATATTAAATCCAAATTTTGAATCAATTTTACCAGTTTTAATATAATCGTGTGTCCAACAGTCAATTCCTGGAGTGATTCTAATAAAAATATTTACAATCTTATTTTCTTTTTCTGCAATTTCATTAAGGTTAGAAAGTTCTAAAAAATTGTCTACGGAAAATCTTCCCATATTTGATTTTACGGCGTATTCTAGTTCTTCATAAGATTTATTGTTTCCATTAAATAAAATATTTTCAGGTTTCATACCTGCAGAAAGAGCTGTATATAATTCGCCTTCTGAAACTACATCACATCCAAAACCTTCTGAGGAAATAATTTTAAAAATAGCTTTAGTACAAAGAGCTTTTGATGCATACAAGAACTGTACCGTATTCTCGTATGAGTCAAAAGCTCTTTTGTAGTCTTTACATATACTTCTTAAAGTTTCCTCGTCAATGATATATAAAGGTGTTTTATACTCTTTCGCCAAATTTACTAAATCGCAACCACCAATTTCAAGATGGTTTTCTTTATTTATTTTTGTTGTTATTGGTTGTAAGTGTTGGTTAGCCGTATTCTTCATATTATCAATGATAACACGAAAAGTATTATTTTTTAATAATTATTGTAAATAATTTACTAATGTGTCAGCTGCATTTAATCTCATTTTTTTTAATGCTCTTAATTCTGTTTGTCTGATGCATTCTTTTGTTACGCCGTACATATTGCCAATTTCTTCTAATGTTTTTTTAGCGAAATTGTCTAAGCCGTAACGCATTTTTACAACATCTTGTTCTCTTTCTTTTAATGTAGATACAACAATTTCGATATCATTTTTTAAATTTTCATATTCAGCGTTTGCGTAAACATTAGCTTTTTCATCTTCTAAAATGTCAGCGATTAATAAGTCGCTACCGTCATTGCTTTCAAATCCACCTTCGATAGAAACTGGTTTGTTGTATGCTGATAAGTATGAATTGATTTTGTCTAAAGAAATATTCATTTTTTTAGCAACGTCATCAGTTTTAACTTGGCAGTTGTATTGTCTTTCCATTTCTGATTTAACTTTTGAGAATTTTGATAAAGTTTCTTGAATATATACAGGAATTCTCATGCAGTGAGATTGTTCAGAAATAGCTTTAAACATAGATTGTTTAATCCACCAAGAAGCGTAAGTTGCAAATTTGTAGCCTAATTTCCAGTTGAATTTTTCAACAGCAATCATAAGACCTAAGTTGCCTTCTTGAATTAGGTCAACCATTGGTAAATTAGACATGTGGATTGATTTTCTAGCAATTGTAATAACTAATTTTAAGTTAGATTGAACTAATTGTTTTTTAGCTTCAACATCACCGTTTTGAGCTTTTTGAGCTAAAGTTCTTTCTTCAGACATTGATAAAGCTGGGTAAGAAGAAATTTGTCTGATGTAAGAAGATAAGTTGAAATCAGGTTCAACTAAAGAACATTTTGCAGGGTTAGTAAAGTTTTCTTGAGAAGTAGGGCATTGGTACATAGGTTAAACTCCTTATAATCTGGTGTGGTAGGTATAAATAAGCATTAGAAAGTAGACCTAGAGAGGGGTAGTTTTGGTAGACAAAAGTCAACCGTCACGAAATCATCTCTGGTTTTGTGTTAGTTAATGTTAAACGGTATTGGGGTGGAAATTAATGTGAACTTTTATTAAGTTTTAATCACATTCAAAAGTGTATATACTTAATATATCATGTTTGAAATGAAATTTCAACCCTTATGTGAAGAATTGTAAAGTTGAGTATATACTCTGTAAAATCTAACTTAATATATCTTAATAATGCGAACCGAATTTTGGCACTAAAAAAGCTCTGCATATCAGAGCTATTGTATCATTTCGGCTAGTTTTAATCTTATAAAGTTTGTCTTACTATTTGCTTAAAAATTCATCTTTGAATGCACCAGTATATTGAGTTGCTTTTTCATAAGCATCTTCAACATTACCTTTTTTCAAAGTTTCATAAGTGTTATCAAAGAACGCATTTGCTTGTTTTACTTGGTCTGGATGTTTTAACATAAATAAAACATTATTTTCGTGGTTATCAACTTGCGCTGTAACTTGTGAACGACCTAAAGCTTCTGAAGCCATATTTTTTAAATCTTTTATTTCAAAAGTATTAATTTGAGGCTTTTCTTTTTTAGATAATTCGTTTATCTTCTGCGTATGTACGTTCTGCACACCGTTTAGTTTGTTAATTTCTGTCATCTTTCCCTCTGTTTTTTTCTCTTCTGTTTACACATGCTTTAAAAGCAAACAAAAAAAATTTTGCTACTTTATTTTTTAAAACTTAACAAAACTTAATAAACAAAAAGCCCCAAAATTAAATTCATGGTATTATAGGCATATGAGTTTAAAAGATTTCTTATCAAATTTATTTAAAAGTGAAAAAACAGATTTAACTGATTTTTTACCAGACGGTTTAGTTTTAATAGATGAAGACGGCGATTTTATTATGACAAATGATATTGCCGATAAAATGCTGTCTGATATTAAAGAAGAATTCCAAAACTACAATATTAACGATATCTTTGAAAATGCTATTATGCTAATTAAAAAGGTTGCAGAAACAGGAAAGCAAGTAGTTTTAAAAACAAACAAAGATACTAATAAAGATTTATTCTTTGAATTTACTGCAAGAAAACATGACAAAGGTTATCTTGTATTAATGAGAGAAAATACTCAAAACTACAAAACTTTAACAAACATTTTTGTAGAGTATGAAAGTTCTAAAAAAATTAACAGAAATAAAAATGCTTTCTTAGTTAATTTATCAAGTGATTTAAAAAATCCATTACAATCTTCAATAGGTTTTTCAAAAGCATTATTAGATGGCTTGTGTGGAAAATTGGATGATAAAACTGAAAAATATATCAAAATCATTCATAAAAATTCTGGCGACTTATTATATTTAATTGATAAGATGATTGAATTATCAAGAACAGAATCTGGTTTAATAGCTCATAATCCTCAATACTTTGATTGTATTGATGTTTTAAGAGGTTGTCTAAAACATTATGAACAAGATATGGCTGATAAAAATATTAAATATAATTTAGAAGTTCAAGATGATATTAAAAGAACAATTTATTCAGAAGATGAATTGTTAAAATCAATTATCAATAATATTTTAGAATGTGCTATAAAATCTACACAAGATGGCACAATCAGTGTTAGCGTGAGATATCCTGACAAAGAAATTTTAGAAGATAAGAGCCTTGTTCCACAAGAAGATTCTCTTGATAAAGGTTTCTTATTATTTGAATTTACTGATACTGGTGCAGGTTTAACACAAGAAGAATTGGATAACATTTTTGAACCATATATTGAAGTTGAAAGACCTAATAGAAAAGATATTGTAAATTCTATATCTTTCTTGAGTGTTAAAAATTTAATCAAAATTTTAAAAGGTAATATGTGGTTAGAATCTGAACCTGAAAAGGGCACAATTTACAGTTTCATTATACCTACAGAAAAGGCTTCACAAGCAATTAGTAATGAGTAAAGTAGTTTTAAAAGATATAAAAAAATCTTATGATAACAAGAAAATTATTATCAACGGTGTAAATTTAGACATTGAAGATAAAGAATTTTTGGTGCTTGTTGGCGCTTCAGGATGTGGCAAATCAACTATTCTAAGAATGATTGCAGGTTTAGAAGAGATTTCTGGTGGTGAACTTTATATTGGTGATAAAAAAGTAAATAATGTTCATCCAAAAGATAGAGATATTGCATTTGTATTCCAAAGTTATGCGCTATATCCTCACATGACAGTTTATGAAAATATAGCTTTTGGCTTAAAAATGAGAAAAGTTAAAAAAGCTGAAATTGATAGAAAAGTAAAAGAAGCAGCAAAAATCCTTGATTTAGAAGAACTTTTAGATAGAAAACCAAAACAACTTTCAGGTGGTCAAAGACAAAGAGTTGCGTTAGGTAGGGCTATTGTTCGTAATCCAAAAGTCTTTCTAATGGATGAACCTCTATCAAATTTAGATGCAAAATTAAGAGTTCAAATGAGAGCTGAAATCAAAAAGTTGCACGAAAAATTACAAACAACTTTTATTTATGTTACTCATGACCAAACAGAAGCATTGACAATGGGTGACAGAATCGTTGTACTTGATAAAGGTGTTATTCAACAAGTTGATACACCAGAAAATATTTATAATAATCCTGCAAATATGTTCGTTGCAGGTTTTATAGGTTCTCCTCAAATCAATTTTGTAACTTGTCCTATCTTAAATAATACACTTGTTTTTGGCGATATGAAATTAGAATTACCAAGAGAAGTTATGGAAATTCTTTCTAACAATAAAAAAGTTATTATAGGTATTAGACCAGAAGATATGATAAATCCTGAGGGCAATATTAAAATGGGTGTATCTGTTGATATGACAGAGCTTTTAGGTAGTGAAAAAATCGCATATTTTAATATTGGTGATAGCAAATGTTGTGCTAAACTTCCTGCAAAATATGATTTGGATAGCAATTTAATTTTGAATATTGATAGCAAAAAAATGTTTTTCTTTAATGAAAAAACTGGTGAAAGAATTATTTAAAAGTTTTTAAGATAAGAAAAGAGGGCGAAGCCTTAGGTTTCGCCCTCTTTTGTATTTGATTTATATTTTTTCTATTCAGCTGAAAGTTTTTCCATTTCTTCAATAGAAGTATATACAGCGTGACAACCACAATCAACGTGAAGAACTTCGCCAGTAACACCACTTGATAGGTCACTACATAGATAAACACCTGTTTTACCAATATCTTCAAGAGTAACATTTCTATGCATTGGAGCTTTCAAAATAGCTGCTTTCAACATTTTATCAAAACCACCGATACCTTTTGCAGCAAGTGTTTTAACAGGGCCAGCTGATAAGCAATTAATTCTTGCGCCAACTTTTCCTAAATCTACTGCTAAATATCTCATAGAAGCTTCTAATGTAGCTTTTGCAACACCCATGATGTTGTAGTTTGCAACATATTTTTCTGAACCTAAATAAGTAAGAGCAATAACAGATGCGCCATCATTCATCAATGGTCTAGCTTCTCTACACAAGCTAATTAATGAATATGAGCTTACGCCTAAAGCAGTATCAAAACCTTGTTTTGATGTGTTAATAAATTCGCCTGTTAAGTCTTCTCTATTAGCGAAAGCAACGGCATGAACTAGAAAATCTAGTTTGCCATAAACTTTTTCATATTCAGCAAAAACAGCTTTTACTTCTTCTTCGTTAGTAACATCACAACTCATAATAAGTTTTGAGTTCATACCTTCTGCAATAGGTCTAACTCTTTTTTCCATAGCTTCTCCAGCGTATGTAAAAGCAATTTCTGCGCCTTGTTCAAATAATTCTTTTGCAATACCATAAGCGATACCGTGAGTGTTTGAAACACCAAATATAATACCTTTTTTACCGTTCATTAACATAATAAATACCTCACTTTTCATTAAGTTTATAAACTGATTATAATACAAAAACAACTTTAATGTAATAAATCTTAATATTATTTATCAAAAAAGGCAATATTTCAGTCAAAATCATGTTTATAACTATGTAAGCAGTAAACACAAAGGATAAAATATGGAATTTAATGCAATTAATCCATTTTCTAAGATAAAAGGTATCAATGGTGTTCAACAATTCCAACCTGTATCTCCTGTAAAAAAAGCAGGTGCTGACGGTGGAAATCCATTCGGTAACTTTGGCGACGATAGCAGAGTTGGTCTAGGTATTAAAGACGGCGCTGTTCAAACAAGCAACGGACAAATGGGTAAAAAAATCGGTGTAATGCGTCAATTAGGCATTGCATAAGTCTTTAAGGAGTTTAACATTTAAAAGGTGGTTCATTGAACCACCTTTTTGTTTTGTTAATTTTCTTCAAATTCATCATTTAATTCGTGATTGAATTCTTCTGCAATTTCTTCTTCGTAATATTCATCATCATAATAAACAAGTTCTAAATGACCTAAAACGATTGTATCGCCGTCTTTTATTCCTTGTTTTCTCAATTCTTCGAATACACCCATAGATTTTAAAATGTTTTGAAGTCTTATCATTTGTTGTCTATTTCTGTCATCAGAAACTTGTGCTAAACGTTTAATTTTACCACCATCTACAACAAATGTATCCTTGAATTTTTGAACTGTAAATGCGCTATCATCATTGTTGTAGGCATCTAAGTCTTCTTCAACTTCAATTTTGATTTCAGGTTTTTCGATTTCATCAACTTTTATAGAAACAAAATTAACTAGTGAATTTAAATTTTCATGTGTTGCTGCAGAAATTACAAAAACATCTTTGCCAAGTTTTTTAAATTCTTCGTAATAATGATTTTTGATTTCTTCATCAACAGCGTCAACCTTGTTCAATACGACGATTTGATATTCGTTATATAAACTTTCAGAATATTTTTTAAGTTCTTCATTGATTTTATAATAATTATCAAGAGGATCTTCTGAAGTTAAATCAACCAAGTGAAGCAAGAAACGACATCTTTCAACGTGTTTTAAGAATTCATGACCAAGACCAATACCTTCGCTTGCACCTTCAATTAACCCAGGAATATCTGCAACTACAAAAGAGTCACCTGTTCTTTTCTTTACAACTCCAAGGTTTGGAACAAGAGTTGTAAATGGATAATCGGCAATTTTTGGTTTTGCAGCTGAAATGGCACTGATTAGAGTTGATTTACCAGCATTTGGCATGCCTATTAAACCAACATCAGCAATTAATTTTAATTCTAAATCAAGTTCACGAGTGATGCCACTTTCCCCTGGTTCACAGAATTGAGGAGCTCTTTTTTGAGCAGTGGCAAATCTTGCGTTACCTCTGCCTCCACGACCACCTTTTGCAACAAGAAGTGTTTGTTCATGGTGAGTTATATCACCAATAATCTTGCCTGTTTTGGCATCTTTAATTACTGTTCCTACTGGAATTTTTATGTACAAATCTTTCCCACATTTTCCGATTTGGTTTTTAATTCTACCATTGTCACCGTTTTCTGCTTTGAAAATTGATTTGTATTTAAAGTCTAAAAGTGTTGATAAATCTTCATCACCAACGAAGTAAACATCTCCACCGTTTCCTCCGTCGCCACCTGCAGGGCCACCTTTATCAACATATTTTTCACGTCGCCATGCAACTGTTCCATTGCCACCACGGCCTGATTCTATTTTAATTTTTGCTTTATCTAAAAATATCATATTTGTATTATAATACAAATATTAAAATATTTGATATTAAGAGGATATTATGTCAAAAATTGCACATACATTATTTTCAGATAAAGAAGTAGAAATTTGTGAAGGTTCAGGCAAAGACAATTATATTATGGCGATTGAATCAAGTTGTGATGAAACAGCTTGTGCAGTTGTAAAAAATGGTAGAGAAGTTATAGCAAATGTTGTAGCATCTCAAATTGATATCCACAAAGAATATGGTGGAGTTATTCCTGAAATTGCAGCAAGAGAACATTTAAACTCTATAAATCCCGTTATAGAAGAGGCTTTAGCGCAATCAAAGTTAAATATTAAAGATATAACAGCTTTTGCAGGAACAACCGGACCAGGGCTAGTTGGATGTTTACTTGTAGGTTTAAATGCTGCTAAAACTCTTGCGCTAGTGCATGACAAACCTTTTATTGGTGTAAACCATTTGAAAGCTCATATTTGTGCAAATTACATTGATACAGATTTAAAACCACCTTATATGGCACTGTTGATAAGTGGTGGGCATACTCAGATTATAGAAGTTAAATCACACAAAGATATTAATATTATCGGTGAAACAATTGATGATGCTGTAGGGGAAGCCTTTGACAAGGTTGCAAGACTTTTAGGTCTTCCTTATCCTGGGGGTGTAAAATTAGACAAAATGGCGCAACAAGGAAATCCTAATGCCTTCCATTTCCCAATTTCAAAAGTTGACGGATATGATTTTAGTTTTAGTGGTCTTAAAACAGCAGCTTTAAGACAAATCAAAGCTCTTGAAGGACAAGATTTTTCTAAAGAAGATTTTTGTGCATCTTTTCAAAATTGTATAGCTCAAACATTACTTAAAAAAGTTAAATCAGCACTTGAAGAATATCCATATAAACAAGTTGTACTTGCAGGTGGTGTTGCAGCTAATTCTGAAATTAGAAAAGTATTCTTAGATCTTGAAAAAGAAGGTTATAAAACGTTTATTCCTCAATTAAAATATTGTACAGATAATGCCTCAATGGTAGCCTCTTGTGCATATTTCTTTGAAGATAATCTTGATAATATAGAGGTAGAAGTTTTTTCACGTTTTAAACACTAATCAATGAGGACTCTATGAAGAAGTTTTTAAAAATATTTTCTATAACTTTAATTTCTTTGGTTTCATTACTATATTTGGCGTTTCTTTTTGTTTTACCAAATTGTATAGATTTAAACAAATACGAACCACAAATTAAAAAAGCTGTTTTTGATAGCACAGGTTTTATAGTAAACACAGAAGGTATTAAACTTTCAACAGGTTGGAATTTTTCTGCAGGTTTAAAAGCAGATAGAATTGATATTCTTTATCCAAATAATGAAAAATTTTTCCAACTAAAAAATGCTGACGTTAAGTTATCACTGATTCCTCTTTTAGCAAAAAATATAATTATTGATTCTGTTTCGGCTGATAGCATTATTCTAAGAATGAAAATAGAAAAAGACGGAAGTTTTTATATAGAACAATTTTTGAAAAAAGATGAAAACAAAGAAAATGCAGAAGAAGCTTCAACAGAACTTCCTTTAGGTTTAAAATTTTCAGATATCATGCCTGTAATCAACGTAAAAAAATATTCAATTTCTTTAGTTGATTCTCAAACAAATAAATTTTATACACTGACTGGTGATACTTTTAAAATTTCTAACTTTGTTTTGAATGACAAAATAAAAATTTCTGCAATCGGTAAGATTCTTTTGGATAAAGAAGAACATATAAACTATGATATAAATCTATTTTCAAAAGTTATGCCAACTTTTGAAAATACAGAAGAAACAACT
This sequence comes from uncultured Candidatus Melainabacteria bacterium, assembly GCA_934693165.1. GTDB lineage: Bacteria > Cyanobacteriota > Vampirovibrionia > Gastranaerophilales > Gastranaerophilaceae > UBA791. Next base: position 12,284 of record CAKUUX010000001.1, on the reverse strand, counting down.
TCTTCTCAAGAAAAAATCGATATTTTATATTATGTAAAAGCTTTAAAAACAATTAATTTAATGGCAAATATCAAAGCCGATTTAAAACTATCAGGTGATGTTAATGATATTAAAACAGACGGAACACTTGATATAACAGGACTTTCTCTAAAAGTAAAAGGTTCACAATTACCTCAAAGTTATATTAAAACAGCTTTTTCTGGTAATAAGATTTCTATAGATTCAAACTTAAATACAAGCAAAACAGAAAATATCAATGTCCATGGTTATTATAAATACGGCAAAAATCAATATATTGATTTAACAACAAAATCAGATAGAATTTCTCTATCAAATATGTTTGATATTGTAAGTTCATTTTTACCAATCTTTGGAATGAACGATATTAAGGGTATTTCAGCTAATGGAACATTAAGAGCTAATTTTAATATTCAAAGTGATTTTAAAAAGATTAATTCAAACGGATATTTAAAAGTTGATAATGCAAATGTTTTCTACAATTTATTTAATATTGCAGTAAAAAATATTAATTCAGATATTGATTTTTCAAGAAATCAAATTGATATTAGAAAAGCTTCTGCGTATGTAAATGGTGCACCAATTTCACTTACTGGTGCAATTAATTCTAACGCTTATGCAAACCTAAATCTTAAAGCTGATAGACTTTCTTTAAAAGGTTTAATGGCAACTTTTGGTATGTTAAACGTATTGAAAGATAATAATATCAATTCTGGTATCGTTACTATTGATGGTAAATTGAAAGGTAATCTTTCTAAAACAAAACCTCAAATTAATGTACTTCTTGAAAACATAAATCTTTATAACAAGCCTATGAAAATAGGTGTTGTTTTAACAAAAGGTTCTTCTGATATAACTTTCACTAAAGATAATAAAATTGATGGCAAAGTTTTAGTGACAGGTTTGAGAATTAAATCTCCTGATTTTGGAAATTATTCTCTTCCATCTACAAAATTGTCTTTTGATAATAAAAATTTCTACATTCAACCATCAGCTATTTTCTTTAATAATTCAAAAATTAATTTTAAAGGAAAAGTTTCTAACTATGCAGATAATAAAAACAATAGTGTTGATATAGAAGTTTATGGGTTAATTTTAGCAAAAGATTTAAAAAGTCTTGTTCCAAAAGAATTTAGACAAGATATTTCTGCATCTGGAAAAATTCCTATGATATTGAAAGTTAAAGGTAATTTAAATACTCAAACAATTACTGCCCAAGCTCTTGCAAATGCTACAAATTATATTTCGTACGGAACAGTAAATTCGTTGTTAAACAAAACAACTCTTGTAAACGCTTCAATGAACTTGGCTAATAATAATTTAAAAATTAATGATATAAGCTTAAATGCACTAAATACAAATAGAGGATTAACAGAAAACTTTAACTCTAATTTAAGTGGTTCAACAAAAATAGCTTCTGTTACAGGTGGAATTAGTAATCTTCAAAATAAATTTCCTTATATTAATAGCTTAAAAGTTAGTATGCCAAATTCACTTATTATTTCAATACCAAGTCTAAAAGGTTCTAAATTGCAGATTATTGGTAATATGAATATTCACGGAAGTTCAAAAAATCCTTCTATAATTGGTCAAATTTCTATACCAAAGGCAACATTCCCAACTCTGAAAACAAACGTTAAAAATTTGAACGTAAATGTTAATAAGAGTACTATCAATGCGTCATGCCCATACTTAACTGTTTCTGATTCTAATATGGGATTTTCAACAGTAATTGATAATAACTTTAATAAAGGTATTAGAATTAAGTCAATGAACTTAGATGCTCAAAAAATTAATCTTGATACTTTGCTAGTTGCTCTATCAAATCTTCCTCAAAACTCAGTTGGTCAAGGTACGGATTTAGGCGTAACTTTAGCAAATGGTAAAGGCAAAATTGCTTTATTCTCTCTTGGAGGATTAAAGGCTTCTGACGTTACTTCTAATTTTTCAATTAGTGATAACACTCTTAAATTGACTAACATCGTTGGTTATTCTTATGGTGGTAAAATTGCAGGTAATGCATCTTATAATATTGTTTTTGGTAACTTAAAACTTGATATGCAAGGTAGAGGTTTGAGTTCAGAACCAGCCTTAAGAGATTTTACAGGTATAGGAAACCTTATTAATGGGGCTATGGACTTTGACGCTAATAATATAAGACTTATTGCCGGTACAGAAACTCAAATGATGCAATCCTTGAGAGGTAATACGACATTTATCATTTCTAATGGTCAAATGGGTACTCTTGGTAAATTAGAAAACTTGCTTTATGCACAAAATATTCTTGGTAATAATTTGCTTAAAAACTCTTTAGGCTCAATTTCTAAAGCAGTTTCTATCAAAAAAACTGGTGATTTTAAATATATTAAAGGTAAAATATCTTTTTCTAGTGGCTGGGCAAATATTAATACCTTTAAAACTTCAGGTCCAGCAATGAGTTTATATTTAACAGGTAACTACAATCTTTTGAATAATAATATTAGAGCAACAATGCTTGGTAGACTTTCAAATGATGTGGTCGAAGTTCTTGGACCAGTTGGAGAATTTTCATTCAACAAACTTTTATCATACATGCCTAAATTCGGAAGCATCACAGCCGGCATGGTTAATCAAATAACAACAAATCCTTATGGAGAAAATGTTTCTATGTTGCCTGATTTAACACCAAAACAAACAGGCGCAACAAAAGAATTTAAAGTTATTTTGAATGGTAATATTGAATCAACAAAAGCTATTAAATCTTTCAAATGGCTTTCTAATCCAACAATAACGCCAGCAACAAGTGGTTCAAACAGCTCAAGCGCTGGTACTTCTTCAACTACAAATAGTAGCTCAAGTTCAACAACACAGCCTTATCAAACAACAAATAGAACTTATACACCACCTACTGCAAGTGAAATGCAAGATGCAGTAAGAAACAAAACATCAGATACAATAAATAGAATTTTATCACCTAAATCATCTCAACCAGCATCTTCAACTGGTGTGGCTGATTTTATCGACAATCTTCCAGATTTACCACAATAATTTGTTAATTATATAGGTTAGTTACAAAAACAATAGACATGCATATTTGACGGGCATGTTTATTGTTTTATAAAAATTTCAAAAAATCCTCCATATAGAGGATACCGACATGAGTAAAAAATAGTAAAATTTTTTACATAAATAAAGAGGTTAGGGAGTTTTTCGTGGCATATAATTATCGTCAAGAAGATTATAGAGGGTATTATCAACAAAGAAGTGGTTATGCAAGAAATAGCCAATCTAATGTTGTTCACAGTCACGTACAAGCACCTATCAAAAAACATCAACAATCACCTATTCAAAAACCTCTTCCAACAAAAATTAGAAGAAAAAAACTTGTTAAAAAACAAAATCCTTTTAAACTTTTAATTGCAAATACTCTTCTATTAAGTATTTTAGGTTTGTTGGGTTATTTTGTTTTACCAACAGGTTTTAACGATATTACAAAACCTCTATTTTTAGGTGAAAATAATAAAAATATCACTTTTAATGCAAAAGAAATTTTATACCCAACATTAAACTACTTGTCAAATGATTGGTATATGGGAAGTAGATTTTTAGCAACAGCAAATACAGAAAATCCTCAAATGTCACCTGTATTTACAACATCAAGAATGAAACCTCTTGAAGATAAATTAAATGCTTTAATGAAAGCTTATCCTACAATCAAACCTGCAATTTATGTTTGGGATTATGATACAGGAAACTATGTAGATATTAATGGTGAGAAAGTTTATTCTGCTGCAAGTATTATTAAAATTCCTGTACTTATTCAATTGTTTAAACAAATTGAAGCAAACCAATTACAATTGTTTGATAAAATGGAACTTACAGAGTATAACAAAGCAAGTGGTTCTGGCTCAATGCAATACTATAGAACAGGTTCAGAATACACGCTTGATTATCTTGCAAAAGTTATGATTCAAGATTCTGATAACTCAGCAACAAACATGATTATGTCAAAAGTAGGTTCAATGACAGGCGTTAATAGAGCTATTAGAAACTGGGGATTAAAAGATACACATGTAGAAACTTGGTTACCTGATTTGACAGGGACAAACTATACAACAGCAAAAGACTTAACTACAATGCTTTATAATCTTGATAATCCAAGCTTTTTAAATATTAGCTCAAGAGAATACATTGTTGATTATATGAGTCACGTTAAAAACAATAGACTTATCCAAGCAGGATTAGGCAAAGATGCTTTATTTGTACACAAAACAGGTGATATTGGCACAATGTTAGGTGATGCAGGTATTGTTTATATGCCAAATAATAAAAAATATGCAGTCGTAATTCTTGCAAATAGACCTTACAACTCACCTCAAGGCGTAAACTTTATTAAAAACGCATCAAAAATTATTTACGACTATATGCTAACTGGAAAATAGTTTGAGCAAAAGCTGACTTTTAAAGATTTTGAAAACTTAATAAAACAAGGGTAAAAACTCCAATCCAAAATCATCGAGCACGACTACAAATCGCAAACTCTTGATGAAAGGAGGATAAGCCATGAATATAACATTACTGCTTATATTTCTTATATTAAAAATAACAAAATATAAAAAATTAGCACTAATGATTATAATCATAGTGCTAATCAAAAACCTATAATGATTAGGGAGTTATTCTAATAATAAATTGGCCTTTATTATTAGACCCTTGTCATTATAATACTATTATAACGTATATTGAAACTTTTTCAACCCATGTAAAAATAAAGTTTGTACAAGTATTATCCTAATTCAGAAGATTTTTGAGCTGTGTTTTTGATAATTTCTTCAAACAATTTTGAGCTATTTAATTCTTTCATTGTATTAATACCAACTTCTGTACAACCACCTTTTGTTGCCACACTTGCAACAAGTTCTGGAACTGTTTTTGAGCGATTTAGAGTCATTTTGGCTGAACCTATTGCAGTTTGTATTGCAAGCGTTAGTGCTTTTTCATAATCCATGCCAAGTTTAACACCAGCTTGAGCTATATCTTCAAAGATTTGATAGAAAAATGCTGGCCCTGAGCCTGAAATTGCTGTTACTATATCTATTTGATTTTCTGGAACAGTAATAACTTTTCCAACCTTAGAAAGCATTTCTGTAACAAATTTTTCTTCTTTTTCTGTTGCTAATTTGCCTAAACAAATTCCACACATACCTTCAGAAACAAGCATTGGAGTATTTGGCATAACTCTTATAACTGGCGATTTATCAATAAAGGATTCTATTTTAGAGGTTTTTACTCCTGCAGCGATAGAAATTACTAATTTTCCGTTAATTTCCTCTTTTATTTCTTTTAAAACATTTTCAATTTGTTTAGGTTTGGTTGCAAGAATAATTATTTCTGAATTTTCTGCAACATGTTTATTATTAGTTAAAACTTCAATTTTTAATTCTTCTTTTCTAAGATTAGCTGATTTTTCGGTAAAAGTACTTGCCAAAATCTCTGAATTATCAATAAACTTAGAGTTTGTAAGCCCATTTATAATTGCGCTTGCCATTTCACCACAACCGATAAAACCTAGTTTTTTCATGCTTTTACCCCCATTGACTAATTTTTATTTTTTATTTAACATAATGATAATAATATAAAGATAAACAAAAAGGAAAATATCATGAAACGCACACTAGAAGGTACAAAAGCAAAAAGACAAAAAGTTAGTGGATTCAGAGCTAGAATGGCTACTCCAGGTGGACAAGAAGTTTTAAACAGACGTCGTGCTAAAGGTAGACACCAAATAGCTATTACTGCTAAAGAACGTGCTTAGTAAAAAATATAGACTTAAGAAAAAGTCTGCATTTACTGCTACTTATAAAATTAAAAATTCCTTTTACAAAAATGGAATAGTGCTTTTTGTTGGAAAGAAAAAGTGTGATGACACACCTACTAAGGTGGGTTTTGTTGTGAGTAAAAAAACTCACAATAGAGCTGTTAAAAGAAACAGACTTAAAAGATTAATGAGAGAAAGTTACAGATTATTGTTAAAAGACAACAATCTTGGAAATTCTAACGAGTTTATGTCATTAATATTTATTGGTCAAAAAGATGCTTTGGGAAGAAGTTTTGGGGAAGTTCAAAGAACAATAAAAAGTCTTTTAGAAAGGATTTAGAATGGATTTTGTACCATTTAATATTAATCCAGACGATGTTTTGCCTGATACGAAAAGAATGGTTTACCCTTCGGGATTGGATGATTCGGACAAGAGTCATGTGAGATATGCTCAGCCTTCTATAAAAACTCCTACTTTGACTATTATTGATGCTATTTATAACGAAGATGGCGATGTGATTGTTTCTCCTGGGCATTATGAATTAGCATTGAGTGATGATTTTAATTTTTTACTTATTATGCAAAGTAAGAGAATTATTGTGAAAATTCCAGTTTTCAAAATTGACTATGAAATGGAAGATACTCAAAGTCATTACGAGAAAAAAATAAAAAAACCTAAATGGTACGAATTTAGAAAAAAAAGATTAGCAAAAAAGAAGAAAGATAAATTAGTTCGTTCAGGTATGAATCCTGAAAACCAACAGTTTTTATACACAGAAGCGACAATAGAATGGCACGTTGATAGAGGTTATTATATAGTAAAGTATGAATCAGGTTCTGTTAGAGCTTGGGGCGCAATAAAGCAGAATGTGTTTGGAAACCAAACCTATTGATTTTTAAAAAGTCTTATGATACTATTGTCTTGCAAAGACAGGATTAAAGGTGGTGAAAAACTAAATGCCAGAAATTAAAGTAGGTGAAAACGAAAGTATTGAAAGTGCTTTAAGAAGATTTAAGAAAAAAATCCAAAAAGCAGGCGTTTTATCTGAAGTAAAAAAACGTGAAAGATACGAAAAACCTAGCGTAAAAAGAAAAAGAAAATCTGAAGCAGCTAGAAAACGTAAGGTTTAATATAAAACAAAAAACACTTGAGTTTATCTCAAGTGTTTTTTTAGGAATAAAAATAAATTTTCTGAAAAATAGCATATACGTAATTAGATTTATTAAAAACTTGCACTTTAAAATCTTTCATGTAATAATGAACTTACGATTTTTGAGGTATAAACTTTTAATCGTTTATTGATAGCCTTATTGAAGTTAAAGAAAGAGATACTCCACAATCCAATGAGTCATCCTGAATTCAATTTTAAATTTTTAAAAGAAAATGCTTCGGCAGGTAGCTGGCGAAGAGGTTACGAGTACTATACTAGCAATATGATACTTGAATCTTATCCTGAAAAGAATTTCTACAAAGGAAAGGTTAAAGGTAATTTCCAAGATGCTTATAGTACTGATTTAATTTTCAAAAAAAACAAAGTAGAAGCTCGTTGTAGTTGTCCATTAAAAGAAGAATGGTGTAAACACGCTGTTGCAGTAGCAATAAAAGCTATTAACGATCATGCTTATGAAGATTGGTTAGAAACAAAATTCGGTATGGAATTTGATTATCCAGATGAAAACACTGCTTTAACAGAAGCTCCAACTGGTAATTATATTTTCCACTTTAACCCAAAAAGAAAACCAAATTTCTTTTCAATTCTTGTTATGTCACGTTCTACAGGTAAAGTTGTAAGAGCAATAGAACCAATTCTTATGGCATTAATGGAAGCTCAAAAGAACGACCCTAATTTTACATTAAATAATTCTCAACTTGCAGAAGTTGAAATTTTCAAAAATTTATTAAAGTTATCTCGTCAAGATAAAAAAGCAGGTTGGTACGATATTCCAATTACAAAATTTGCGCCAATGTTCCCATTGTTGGCTCTTGCAGATGAAGTTCTTGATGAAAGAACAAAACAAAGATTGAAATTTGTTAAAGACGAATGGAGAATTGTTTTATCAGTCAATAGTTCTACTGCAGGTACAATTATGCTTGCACTGTCTTGGAAAAGACCTGATTCTGATGAAGTAATACCTTTTGAAGAAGTTAGATATTTCTCTCGTCAAATCAAATGGGGAAGGTATAAAAATATAATTTTTCCAACAAATGTTTCAATGAATGTTTTACCTCAAAGTCTTATTAAACAAACATTTACAGACTTAAAAGACGCTGAGGGTGGCAAATTTATATACGAGGAATTACCAAAATTACGTGAACAAATTGACGTAGAAATTTCTGATACTATCAGCAAATTAATGTTAGAACAACGTCCACCTAAAAAAATAGTTACTTTAGGTATCGACTATGACCAATCATTAAAAGCTTCTTTGGAATTTGAATATGATGGTGTTAGAGTTCCATTCTCAAAGCAAGATAAATCACCTTATGTGACAATTAAAAAACCAGAAGAAGATTTAATTTATTGGGTTAAAAGAAATTTAGAACACGAATACCAAGCATATCAAATGCTTTTGGCTTGTAAGTTTGTTCCAATGCAAACAAACAACTTAGCTTTAGAAAAAGAAGATGCAATCAATTTCTATAATTATTATATGAATAAAGCTGGTGATGGTTGGGTTTTTGAAGAAAAAGATGACATGAGTTTCTTCAAAATTATTGAAGAACCATTTAGAATGTGTGCAAAAATTGATTTTTCAGAAACAGAATCTGATAGCTTTGTTATCAAATTATATGGTCAAGTTGGTGATGAAGTTATTAACTTTGATGATATATATGAAACTATTCAAAGCAATGAAAAATATGCAAGAATTAGAAGTTTAGGTTTTGTAGAATATCCTGCAGAAAATATTTATGCAATGATGAAATCTTTCAACTCATTTGACGCATACAGAAACAATGAAAACGAATTTGTTGTAAAAACTTATCGTGCAGGTTTGGTTACAGAATTGAAGAATCAAAACTTTGAACTTGTAATGAGTAAAAGATTTGAAGAATTTTGGAATCAAATTTCTACCTTCTCAACAGGTGGAGATGTTGCATTACCAAAAGGTATCAACGCTACATTCCGTGAATACCAACAAAAAGGTTTTGGTTGGTTATGGTTTATGTATAAATACGGCTTAAACGGTATTCTAGCTGATGATATGGGGCTTGGTAAAACTCTTCAAGCACTTGCATTAATCCAAAAAGCTAAAGAAGAAGACGGTGAAAAACCTGTTCTTGTTGTTTGTCCAACATCTGTTGTGTTTAACTGGGAATCTGAAATTCAAAAATTTGCGCCAACTTTAAGTTGTTTAAAACTTTCTGGCGTTGAAAGAAAAAATTTCTTTGAAAAAATTCCTGAACACGATGTTGTAATTACAAGTTATGCTTTGATTAGAAGAGATATTGAAGAATTACAAAAATATGAATTTAGATATATCATTTTAGATGAATCTCAAAACATTAAAAATGCAATGAGTCAAACTGCTCAATCTGTAAAACAATTGAAAGCAGAACACAAATTAGCACTTTCTGGTACGCCAATTGAAAACAGATTGGAAGAATTATGGTCAGTATTTGATTTCTTAATGCCAGGGTTCTTATTTAATGTTGCAGAATTTAATTACAGATATGTTAATCCAATCATGGAAAGACAAGATAAGACAGTTGAAAAACGTCTTAAATTACAAATTTATCCATTCATCTTACGTCGTATGAAACGTGACGTTGCAAAAGACTTGCCTGATAAAGTTGAAAATATTGCATACTGCGAACTTACTCCAGAGCAAAAAGACTTTTACTTGGATGTTCTTGATAGTACAAAAGAAGAATTATTTAAATCTATTGAGCAAAATGGTCTTGAAAAGAGCAGATTGTCTATCTTCTCTGCATTGCTTAGATTACGTCAAATCTGTTGTCACCCTAGACTTTATGACAAAGAAAATGTTAAGGGCATGATTCCTTCAGGTAAGTTTGAACACTTGAAAGGTATGCTTGAACAAATTATATCAGAAGGTCACAGAATTCTATTATTTAGCCAATTTGTTGATATGTTAGATATCATCAAGGATTGGTTAGAACGTTCTGGAATTCCTTACGAATACTTAACAGGTAAGACAAAAGACAGACAAGGTGCTGTTGAAAGATTTAACTCTTCAACAAGTATTCCAATCTTCTTAATCAGTTTAAAAGCAGGTGGTACTGGTTTGAACTTAACAGGTGCAGATTATGTTATTCACTACGACCCATGGTGGAATCCTGCCGTTGAAGACCAGGCTACTGACCGTGCTTATCGTATCGGTCAAACTAAGAAAGTATTCGTTTATAGACTTATTACTAAAAATACTGTTGAAGAAAAAATCCAAAAACTTAAATCTATTAAACGTGATTTAGTTGATAACGTTATTTCTGTTGATAGAAATATCACTAAGTCATTAACTTTGGATGATATTAAAGAAATTTTCTCAGTTGATTAAAAATGTTAAAAAATAAATTTATTTTCATGTTAAAATGATTCTAATAAATAAGGAACTGTACATGAGAATATTTGAGGTTAAAAATAACCTTGTAAAATTGTTTTTCGACGAAAATGAAAAACTGTTTTTAGCTGGATTCTTGATGATAAAAGATTCCAGACAGACTTATATTGCCCAAATCATGCACATTGAAGCAAATAAGCATGGAAACATTGCTATTGCTCGACTTATTTATAATGTTACTCCTGACGGTAATCTTGTTAATTTTGAAGGTACAGTTCCATCTTCAAATAGTGTTATCGGTATTTTGAATTTGTCCGATATTGTTAAATTATTCGAGGGAGAAAATCCTATTACTCTTGGAGAATTGGCTCAAGATAATATTCCATTAAAGCTTGATTTTAGTTTTATTAAAAACAAACTTTTAATTCTTTGCGAAAATCAAGATAATCAAGACATAATGGTCAGAAAATTAAATGATCAAGCAAAAGTGTTTAATAAAAGAACTGTTATTATTGATACAATGGGTACTTACGACAAAACGGAAGGCACTTTGATTGCTGGTAAAAACTTTAAATTACCTGTTAATTACGAAACACTAGGTTTTATTTCTGAAAAAGGAATTGATTATAAAACGCCAAAGTCAAAAGCTATTATTCAAGAAACATTTTTAGAACTTCAATATTATGTAAAAACTATTGAAAATCAGTACATTCCAGTAAGTAGCCTTATTGATATTTTAGAAGAACAATACAAATCATCTAAGATTTTAGAATTAGTTTTGATTAAAAATGCATTAATTAAATATCAAGAAAAAGGTGTTTTAGCAGAATCTAAAAAAGATTTCTTAAATCTAAACAAAAGTTTGATAGAAAATTCTACTTCGATAATTGATTTATCAAATGTTGATGAACAAATACAGAGAGAATATATTTCATTTATTTATAGCAGAATTGCAAAAATGAACGAAGAAGTAATTGTTTTCGTAAGTATTTCTAATGGCAATTCTGACAAAAAATTATTAAAACAATTATATTTTACAAAAAATATTAATACAGTTACTGCAATTCCTTATTCATACAAGTATTTGAATGAACTTAAAAAAATCTCAAAAAATATGATAATGTTTACTCCTACATTAATCCAAGATGATTTTGAGGCATATAATACGTTCTTAAGTAAATTAACAAAATGGGAATACATTGTTTATGGTCAAGAAACACAGTATTTACCATTAATAGGAAGTTTAAAAACAGACAAAGGTATTTTTAATGACACGATTACACCAAGTGAAGCAGTTGAAAATGCGACATCTGTATTCTTTAAAGATAGAATGAAAGAACTTGTTCAAAAACAATACGATGAAGTTATTGGTAAACAACAAGATGAAAGATTAAGAAATAGAGCAATTGAAAAACATCAAATCGAAAACCAAGAAATGATGCAAAATCAAATGCAACAACTAAATCAAAAACAAAGCATGGAGATGCCTTATACAGTTCCACAATACAATTATTCTCCAGCATATATGCAACAAATGGCTCAACAACAAGCACAACAAATGCAGCCATATTTTTGCCAACCCCAAATGCAGATGCCAATGCAAATGCCATATCCAATGATGATGCCTCAACAAGGCGTTCCTCAATCGTATATGCAAATGCCAATGCAGATGCAACAATATCCACAACAACAAATGTATAATCAACCTCAACAAATGCAAATGGCTCAACAACAGGCAATGCAACAAAATCAAGAGATTATACAAAGAGAAGAAATTCCAGAAGGTTTTGATTTAGAACAATTAGATAAATTGTATTCTAATTCTCCAGTTGAAAATGCGTTTAAAAATATTCAACTAAAACCTAAGAAGGAAGAAAGACCTGTTCAAGAAAAAGTTCAAGAAGTAGTTGAAGAACCTCAAAAACAACAAGTTCAGCCTCAACAACAA